>DASVPL010000205.1:0-3023 GCA_036382905.1 Thermoleophilaceae bacterium
CGTCGCGGAAGTTGAGGCCGGCCGCCCGCACCGCGACGCGCACCTCTCCCTCCTCGAGCGGCACGCTGCCGCGGTCGGAGGACACGAGCGCGAGGTCCTCGAGCGTGCCCTTGCGCTCGGCGGCGAGCCGCCAGCCGCCGCTCGCGTCCGGCGGCGGGGCCAGGCCGTGGGCGCGGGCGAGCCGCGGCGCCAGGACGGTGCCGCCGCGCACCGCGAGCTGCGGCTCGTCGCTCGCGAGGATGGCGGTCCACGGCGGGTCGCTGCCGTCGAGGTCCACGAGCTGGAAGTGCTCCGGGTGCTCGGACTGCGCGCTGCGGACCAGGCCGGCGACCGGCGCCTGGGCGAGGTCGGGCTGCTCGCCGTCCACCGCGACGGCGCCGTGCGTGGCGATCACGAGGCGCGTGCCGGCGAGCCCCTCGTCGGCGAGCCAGCCCTGGAGCAGCGACAGCGCCTCGGCGGCCACGGCGCGGGCGGCGGCGGCTGGCTCCCCGTCAGCGGAGCGTATGAACGCGACCACGGCCGCGGGCGGCGGGCTGCCGGCGTCGAGGGCCGCGAGGAGCGCCGTCATGTCGGCATGGCGGTCGTGCACCGCGTCGCCGCCGCCGTCGCCGAGCACGGCGAAGCGGGTCGGGTGGCCGTTCGGCGAAGCCACCGAGGCCTCGGTCCACTCGATCGCGAACAAGGAGTCCGGGCCGGCGCTGCGCGCGGACTCGAGCCGGCCGGCATCGAGCGTGCGCGTGGTGAGCGTGTCGACCACGAGGGCGGGGAC
The DNA here is from genome assembly GCA_036382905.1 of Thermoleophilaceae bacterium. Classification (GTDB taxonomy): domain Bacteria; phylum Actinomycetota; class Thermoleophilia; order Solirubrobacterales; family Thermoleophilaceae; genus AC-37. The sequence continues at coordinate 770 of DASVPL010000205.1, forward strand.
GCCGTCCTCGTCGAGCGCCGTGAGGCGCAGCGTGTCGGCGCCGGTACGCGCGACCGAGACGCGCAGCGACGGGGCGCCCGCGCGCAGCAGGCGGACCCCGGCCCACGAGAACGGGAGCGGCACCTGACCCGGCTCGAGCTCCTCGTCGAGCACGCCGAGCACGGCGTGGAAGGAGGCGTCGAAGAGCGCGGGATGGATCCCGAAGTGCACCGCGCGGTCGGCGTTCTCGTCGTCGAGGCCGATCTGGGCGAACACCTCGTCCCCGCGCCGCCACGCCGCCGTCACGCCCTGGAACGCGGGACCGTAGGCGTAGCCGCTCGCGGCCAGGCGGTCGTAGAGGCCGTCGATGTCGACAGGCTCGGCTCCGGGCGGCGGCCACGCCTCGCTCGCGAGCCGGTCGGCCGCGGCCTCGCCTCCGTCCTGCGGCGCGACGGCGAGCAGCCCGCTCGCGTGGCGCGTCCAGTCCGTCGGCGCGGCGCCGTCCTCGCCCGTCGCGGCCGCGCGCGAGTGGATCGCGATCTCGCGCCGTCCTTCCTCGTCCGGCTCGCCGACGGCCACCTGAAGGTGGACGGTGCCGTGTTCCGGCAGCAGCAGCGGCGCCTCGATCGTCAGCTCCTCGATCGCTCCGCATCCGACCTCGCCGCCCACCCGCAGGGCCAGCTCGGCGAACGCCGTCCCCGGCGCGATCACGGTCTCGAACACCGCGTGGTCGGCCAGCCACGGGTGCGTGGCGAGCGACCAGCCGTCGGTGAACAGCCACCCGCCGCCGCCGGCCATGGGCAGCGCCGCGCCGATCATCGGGTGATCGACGGCATCGAGCCCGGCGGCGCCGAGGTCGCCAGGGCCGTCGGCGCCCTCCAGCCAGTAGCGCTCGCGCTGGAAGGCGTAGGTCGGCAGGTCGACGCGCTCTGCTCCGCGGCCGGCGAAGTAGGCGTGCCAGTCGAGCCCGAGCCCTGCGACCTCGATCGCCCCGGCGCAGGCGGCGAGCGTGCGCGGGCCCTCGCGCTCGGCGCGCATGGCGGCGGCGAACAGGGAGCGCTCGGCGTGCTCCTCGGAGACGCAGCCGCGCGCCATCGCCGTCAGCACGCCGTCGGGGCCGAGCTCGACGAAGCGGGTCACTCCGCGGCGCTCGAGCTCGCGGACGCCGTCGGCAAAGCGGACCGCCTCGCGCACGTGGCGGACCCAGTAGCCGGGGTCGGTCAGCTCGTCGGTGGCGAGCGCGCCGGTCAGGTTCGAGACGACCGCCATCTGTGGGGCCTCGAAGCCGAGGCCGGCGGCGACGGCGCGGAACTCGTCGAGCATCGGCTCCATCAGGGGTGAGTGGAAGGCGTGGCTGACGTCGAGGCGCGATGTCTTGCGCCCCTGCGCGCGCCAGTGGGCCTCGCATTCCTCGACCGCCTGCTGCGCGCCGCTGACGACGAGCGCGCGCGGTCCGTTGATCGCCGCGATCGAGAGCTGCTCGCCGAGGGTGGGTGCGAGCTCGTCCTCGTCGGCCTCGACCGCCAGCATCGCGCCGCCCTCGGGCAGCGCGCCCATCAGCCGGCCGCGCGCGGCGACGAGCGCGGCGGCATCCGGGAGCGAGAGCACTCCGGCGACGTGGGCTGCAGTGAGCTCGCCGCTCGAGTGCCCGACCAGGTAGTCGGGGCGCAGGCCGAAGGACTCGAACAGGCGGTAGAGGGCGACCTCGAGCGCGAACAGAGCGGCCTGGGTGTTCTCGGTGCGCCCGAGCAGCTCGGCCTCGGGCGAGCCCTCGTCGGCGAAGACGAGCTCGCGGAGCGAGCGCCCGAGCTGTGCGTCGAGCTCGGCGCAGGCGGCGTCGAGCGCCTGCGCGAAGACCGGGTAGGCCTCGTAGAGGTCGCGGCCCATGCCGGCCCACTGGGCGCCCTGGCCGGTGAACAGGAACGCGCTCTTGCCGGGGCGCGGCGCGCCGAGCGTGGCGGCGGCGGGCAGCTCGCCGGCGGCGAGCGCGTCGAGGCAGGCGATCAGCTCGTCGCGGTCGGCGGCGACCAGTGCCGCGCGGCGCTCAAAGCGGGCGCGGCCGGTCGCGAGCGAGTAGGCGACGTCGAGCGGCTCGAGCTCGGTGCGCTCGAGCAGGCGGCCGCGCAGGCGCTCGGCCTGGGCGGCGAGGGCGGCGCCGGTGCGCGCGGAGAGGATCAGCGGGATGGCGGGGAGGGGTGCGGTCGGGCCGGCTGCGACCGCACCGTCGCCCGGCGCGGCTTCGCCGGGCGTGTACCCCGCACCGGCCGGCGCCTCC
>DASVPL010000206.1:0-13924 GCA_036382905.1 Thermoleophilaceae bacterium
CCGCCATGCGGGGGCGGTGCCTCCGGTCCTCCAGTGCTCATGGCGCGAAAGCGTAACTCGCCCCGCGGACGAGGGTGCGAGTCCATTTCATAGTGCTATAGGACCAACAAATGGACTCTCGCCCCCTCCCGGGGGCGCTAACCGCCGGTCGCCGCCACCCCGTACAGCCGCCAGGCTCCCGGCACGCCCTTCAGCTCGTGCTCGCCGCGGTCATCGAACTCGAGTCCCGAGCCGACCACCAGGTCCTTGACCGTCCCCGACACCAGCACCTCGCTGGGCCCCGCCAGCGAGGACACCCGCGCGCCGATGTTCACGGCCATGCCGGCCACGTCGTCGCCGACCAGCTCGCACTCGCCCGTGTGCAGCCCGGCCCGGATCTCGATGCCGAGCCGGCGCACCTCGTCGGCGATCTCGGCCGCGCAGCGCACGCCGCGCGCCGGGCCGTCGAACGTCGCGAGGAAGCCGTCGCCGATGGTCTTGACCTCGCGCCCCTGGTGGCGATCCAGGTGCCTGCGCACCAGGTCGTTGTGGCGGTCGAGGAGCTGGCGCCAGCCGGAGTCGCCGAGCTGCGCCGCGCGCTCGGTCGATCCGACGATGTCGGTGAAGAGCACGGTCGCGAGCACGCGGTCGGGCGGGCGCCGCCGGCGCGTGCCGGTGAAGAACTCCTCGATCTCGCTGATGAGCGGCTCGACGTCGCCGCCCGCGACGAAGATGTCGTTGCCGGGGAGCTCGAGCAGCCGCGCGCCCGGGATGTGGTCGGCCACGTAGACGGCGTGCGCGTGGTCGAAGAACTCCGTCGCGGGCCGCGACATCACGAGCGTCGGGACGCGGACCTCGGGCAGGATCGAGCGGACGTCGGTCTCGGAGTTCAGGTCCATCATGCGCTGCATCAGTCCGGGCCCGGAGGTGAGGCGCTCGAGCTTGCCGAACCACTCGACGAACTCGGGGTCGTCGGCGAGGCTCGGTGCGATCGGGATGCCGCGCGTACCCTCGCCCCACTGTGCGAGGCTCGGCCCGATTATCTGCTCGTCCCGCTCCTCGCGCGTGAGGCCGATCTCGTACCCGGGCGCGCGCGTGAGCCGCGCGAACGGGGCGTAGAGAACGAGCGACGAGACCCGGTCGGGGTGGGTCCCGGCGAACAGCGAGGCCATCATGCAGCCCTCGAGCTGGGCGAACACCCCGGCGCGCTCGACGCCCGCGGCGTCCATCACGGCGAGTACGTCGTCGATCTGGTCCTCGAGGGCGTAGCCGCCGTCCAGCGAGACGTCCGACATGCCGGTGTTGCGGCGGTCGAACAGCACGAGCCGGCCGCACTCGCTCAGCCGGTCGAAGAAGCGTGCGGTGGCGTGGTACTCCCAGTAGTGCTCGATCGCCCCGAAGAACGTCGGGACGTAGACGAGGTCGGCCCCGCCCGGCTCGCCCACAACCTGATAGGCGAGGTGGAGGTCGCCGTTCCTGGCGTAGCGGGTCTTCGGACGCCGCGCCGCGGCGCTACTCCCGGTTCTCGCGGACGTAGCGGATCAGCTCGTCGATCTGCTGCGAGGAGTTGTCCTCGCGGATGTTCTCGCCGATGCCCTTGTCGAGCCCGAGCGCCAGCGCGATCGCCGCTCCTAGCAGCAGCGCGATCAGGATGCCGATCACCCAGGCGAGCGGGTTGCGCTTCTTCTTCTCGCGGCGCGGCTCCGGGTCGACCGGCGGCCGCGGCTCGAGCCGCTGGGGCGGGGGGACGCCGACGCGGGTGGCGGGCGGGCGGGCGAGGATGCTCGTCGCCTCGCCGGCGGCCAGAGCGCGCGTCGCGTCCGTGTCGAGCCGCTCGGTGGCCGCGGTCGACTCGCCGCGCAGGCCCGCCTCGAGGGCGGTGGCCATCTCGAGCGCCGTGGAGTAGCGGCGGTTCGGGTCGCGCTCGAGGCTCGCGCGCACAGCGCGGTCGAGCTCGGGCGGGACGTCCTGGCGGAACTCCGTGATCGGAACCGCCGTCTCCTGCTGCTGCTTGAGGGCGAGCTCGGTGAGCGAGCCGTACTCGTGCGGGAGCCGGCCGGCGAGGAACTGGTAGGTGCAGACGCCGAGCGAGTAGATGTCCGACGCGGTGCCGGTCTCCTCGCCCGCGGCCTGCTCGGGCGAGAGGTAGGCGGCGGTGCCGAGCACCGAGCCGACCTGCGTGATCCGCGTCTGCTCGGCCGCCTTCGCGATGCCGAAGTCCGCGAGCTTCGTCGTGCCGGTCTCCGAGGCGACGAGGAGGTTCCCCGGCTTCACGTCGCGATGGATCACGCCCGCGCGGTGCGCGTAGTCGAGCCCGTGGCAGGCGTCGCGCACGATCCGGACGGTGTCCTCGGCGTCGAACATGCGGTGCTGGCGGAGCAGGTCGGCGCACGACGGTCCCTCGACGAACTCCATGACGATGTAGTGGCGCCCGGACTGCGCGTCCTGGCCGGAGTCGAAGACCTGCACGATGTTCGGGTGCTGGAGCCGCGCCGCGGCCAGCGCCTCGCGGCGGAAGCGGGCCACGAAAGCCTCGTCCTCGGCGAGGTGCTCGGCGAGCAGCTTGACCGCCACGGGCCGCTCGAGCACCTGGTCCTGCGCGCGGAAGACCGTCGACATCCCGCCCGCCCCGAGACGGCCCTCGATCCGGTAGCGCCCGGCGACCTCCTGTGGGGTGGCCATCAGCCCTTGTCCTTCTTCTTGCCCCGACCGGGCTTGACGGTGCCCTGGGGGACGGTCTGGCCGCCACCGTTGTCCGGCTGTGGCTGCGTGTCCGGAGTGGTCGGCGTCGTGGGCGTGGTGGGGGTCGTCGGCTGGGTGTCGGTTTTCGGCGGCTGGGTGGTCTCCGGGGGAGCCGTGGTGGTCTCCGGCGGCGCCGTCGTGGTCTCCGGCTCCGTCGTGTCGGTCGTCTCCTCTTTCTCCTCGCGCCGGGCCGCGCAGTCGGCCTCGACCAGGCTGCGGAGGTGGTCGATCCCCTCCTCGAGCGTCTCGCGCACGTCCGAGCCCTCCGGCAGCTTGGCGGCGCGGCGCTCGAGCTTCGGGAAGCTGTTCGTCTCGAGGTCGTCGCAGCGCAGGGGACGCAGCCGCCGCTTGGCCTCGAGCAGGTCGGTGCGCAGGCTGGCGGCGTCCTGGCGGGGGATCTTCGGCTCGTCGTCACCGCAGCCGGCAGCGACGGCGGCGAGCACGACGAGGGCTGTCGGGACGAGGCGTCTCACTGACCGAGGTAGAGCCGCTTCGAGAGTACGTCGGGGAGACCGGCCTGCTCGATAGCACGCGCGGCCGCGTCGATCTCGTACTCGACGCGGTGCCAGGTCGCGGTCCAGGTCCCGAGGTCGAGCAGGAGCCACGCGGCGCGCGGGTCGCCGTCGCGCGGCTGGCCGACGCCGCCCGGGTTCACGATCCAGTCGCCCTGTGAGAGGTCGAGCTCGGTGCCGCCGCGGGCCTGGTCGCCGCTCACCGCCCCGCCGTCGGTGCGCGAGAACCAGAGCGCCACGTGCGAGTGCCCCACGGCGCCCACGCGCGGCTCCATGGCGTCCATGCACTGGCCCGCCTGCGGAGCCGAGAGCACGTATTCCCAGACCGGGTCGCGCGGGCTCGCGTGGTAGAGGCCGAGCTCGCCGCCCTGCCCGCTCGACGCGAGCCCCGACAGGTAGTCCACGGACTCCTGCGCGATGTGCTCGCGTGTCCAGACCGCCGCCACGGCGGCGTTGTGGGAGAACTCGGTGATCTCGATCTTGTCGATCACGACCAGATCATGGTTGCCGATGAGGCACACGTCGCACGACTCGCGCGCGAGCGCGACGCACTCGTCGGGCTGGGCCCCGTAGCCAACGAGGTCGCCCAGGCACCAGCGCGCGTCGACACCCGCCCGCTCGATGTCGGCGAGCACCGCCTGGAAGGCGGGCAGGTTGCCGTGCACGTCGGAGATCAGGGCGACGCGTTGCGCTTCTACATTGTCAGGGGAATGCACGGTCATCGTGTTGGGCTGCCGGTCGCGGTGGCGATAGCCGTTGTCGCCGCCGGAGCGGCGACGGTCGCCTTCCGGCCGCGGAGCGGCGTGATCGACTCAGCGCCGGCCAGCGCGCAAGCCTACTTCAGCCCATCCGAGCTCGAACGGAGTCGCGACTACAGCGGCCCCCAGCGCGCGCTGGGCCTGGGCGGGCTCGCCGTCACGGGTGGCGCGCTGGCGCTGATCGCGCTGCGGCCGCCGCGGCGGGTGCGCCGCGCGCTCGAGCGGGCGGGCGCGCGGCCGCTGCTCGGGGCGGCGGGGGCGGGGGCGGGGCTGTCGATCGCGCTCGTGGTCGTCTCGCTGCCGCTGGGGGCGGTGCGCCACTCGCGGGCCGAGGAGTTCGGGCTCTCGACCCAGGACTGGGGCTCTTGGGCCGCCGACGTGGCCAAGGCCGCCGGGATCGAGGCGCTGCTCGCGGGCGCCGGGGCGGCCCTCCTGATCGGACTCATGCGGCGCTTCCCGCGCAACTGGTGGCTGCCCGCCTCGGGGGCCGTCGTGGCCATCAGCGCGGCGTTCGTCTGGCTCTCCCCGATCGTGATCGAGCCGATCTTCAACAAGTTCACGCCGCTCGCGCAGGGTGACCTGCGCCGCGAGGTGCTCGATCTGGCCGACCGCTCGGGCGTGGAGGTGGGGGAGGTCTACCGGATCGACGCGAGCCGCCGGACGACCGGCGCCAACGCCTACGTGGGCGGGCTCGGGCACACCAAGCGCGTCGTGCTCTACGACAATCTGATCGAGGGCTTCTCGCCGGCGGAGGTGCGGTCGGTGGTCGCGCACGAGCTCGGGCACGTGAAGCACGACGACGTGCCGAAGGGGCTGCTGTGGATCGCGATCGTCGCGCCCGCCGGGCTGTTCTTGATCCAGCGGCTGACCGAGCGACTGGCGCCCGACGCCGAGCGCGCCGGGCCGAGCACGCTGCCCGCCGCCGTGTTCTCGCTCGCGCTCGTCTCGTTCGTCCTCGGGCTGGCCGGGAACGCCGTCTCGCGCGGCGTCGAGGCGCGGGCCGACGCCTACGCCCTGCGGCTCACCGACGACCCGGCGGGCTTCATCGCGCTCGAGCGGCGACTCGTGACCCAGAACCTCGGCGACCCCGACCCGCCCGGCCTGCTGGTGGCGCTGTTCGGCACGCACCCGCCCGCGATGGAGCGGATCGGCTTCGCGCTCACCTACGCGCGGGAGAAGCGCTAGCCCTCGGCTTCGCCGGGGAACTCGGGCAGCTCGCGGATCCGCTCGCGCGCCTGCCACTTCGAGTAGTTGTCCTCCATGGCGTCGATCAGCTCGCGCATGAAGCGCGGGGAGATGTTCACGCGCGTGACGACGACCCCGGGCACCTCGACGTCCTCGACCTCGTGGTCGACGCGCGCGTAGGTGATGGTGAACTCGTAGTCGGAGTGGCTGACGTTCGCGAAGTTCGCGTAGACGCCCATCATCGCCTCGGGCGTCGTCTGGATGTTGTACTGGCGCTCGGGCGCCGGCTCGTCGGGCACGGGGCTAGTATCGCGGAAATCGGGACCGGCCACCCATGAAGACGATCGTCCTCGCGGTCGGACGCCTCCGGCCGCCCTACGCCGACGACGTCCAGCACTACCAGAAGCTCCTCGCCCGGCACACGCGGCTCGAGCTGATCGAGGTGCGCGAGGACCAGTCCCTGGACGGTCGCATCCCCGAGCGGGCGTTCGTGGTGCTGCTGGCCGCGGACGGCCGCGAGTACGACTCCGTCGGGTTCAGCGGCTTCCTGGAGGAGCGCCGCCAGGAGGGCCGCGACCTCTGCTTCGTGGTCGGGGGCCCGCGCGGGCTCGATCTCGACCGCTGCGACCTGCGCCTCTCGCTCGGCCGGATGACGCTGCCTCACCAGCTCGCGCGCGTGGTCGTGCTCGAACAGCTCTACCGCGCGCACAAGATCCTCGCCGGGGAGCCATACCATTACTGACGTGCCCCGGAGCGACCCCATCGCGGAGCTCGCCGCGACGGTCCAGGCGGCGGCCGAGGAGCTGGGCGGGGGCAAGTCGATCGCCGGTGCCAAGCTCGACCGCCCGCCGCGCCCGGACTTCGGCGACTTCTCCAGCAACGCGCCGATGCTGCTCGCGCCGACGCTCGGCGAGCCGCCGCGCGCGGTCGCGGAGCGGCTGGGCGCGCTCGTGGGCGAGCGGCTCGACGGCTCGCTCGACCGCGTCGAGGTGGCCGGGCCGGGATTCCTGAACCTGTTCCTCTCGGATGACTGGTTCCGCGCGGCGCTGGACGGAGCGCGCGACGCCGGCGAGCGCTACGGAGGCGGGTCGGTAGCGGTCGCTGAGAAGGTCCAGGTGGAGTTTGTGAGCGCGAACCCGACCGGACCCCTCACGGTGGCCAGCGGGCGGCACGCGGCCTGGGGCGACGCGCTCTCGCGCATGCTCGAGTTCGCCGGCCACGACGTGGAGCGCGAGTACTACGTCAACGACCACGGCTCGCAGGTGCGGCGCTTCGGCGAGTCGATCCAGGCGCGGGCGCGCGGCGAGGAGCCGCCCGAGGACGGCTACCGCGGCGCCTACGTCGAGCGGCTGGCGGAGGAGCTGCCCGATGCCGCCGGCGCGCCGGACCCGTGGGAGCTGGCGCGGGCCGGAGTCGAGCTGATGGTCGCCTCCGTGCGCGCCACGCTCGAACGCTTCCGCGTGGACTTCGACAGCTTCTTCCACGAGAGCTCGCTGCACGCGAAGGGGAAGATCGAGCAGGTCGTCGAGCTGCTGCGCGAGCGCGGGCACGTCTACACGCACGAGGACGCGCTCTGGCTGCGCACGACCGACTTCGGCGACGACAAGGACCGCGTGCTCCAGCGCGGCAGCGGCGAGTACACCTACTTCGCGGCCGACATCGCGTACCACCTCGACAAGCGCGAGCGCGGCTTCGATCGCGCGATCAACCTCTGGGGCGCCGACCACCACGGCTACGTGCGGCGGATGCTCGCCGCATGGGAGGCCGTGGGCGGCGAGCCCGGCACGCTCGAGCTCTTGATCATGCAGCTCGTCAACCTGCTCGAGCGCGGGCAGCGCGTGCAGATGTCGAAGCGCGAGGGCGAGTTCGTGACCCTCGACGACCTGATCGACGACATCGGCGTGGACGCCGCCCGCTTCTTCCTCCTCCAGCGCAGCCACGACACCACGCTCGACCTCGACCTCGCACGCGCGCGCGAGCAGTCGCAGGAGAATCCCGTCTACTACGTGCAGTACGCGCACGCGCGCATCGCGAGCATCCTGCGCAAGGCGAAGGCGGAGGAGAGCACGCCCGCGGCGGACGCAGGGAGCGCGCCGCTGCACCCGTCCGAGCGCGGGCTGGTGAAGCAGCTGCTCGAGCTGCCCGGCGAGGTGGGTGTCGCGGCCGAGCGCCGCGCGCCGCACCGCCTGACCGAATACGCGCTCGAGACGGCGCGCAGCTTCTCGGCGTTCTACCGCGACTGCCAGGTGGTTGGCGGCGACCACGAGGCCTTCCGCCTCGAGCTGTGCTCGCTCACGAAGCTCGTGCTCGCCCGGTCGCTCGACCTGCTCGGGGTCGAGGCGCCGGAGCACATGTAGCGTCTACTAGAGGTCGCTGATGCCGTTCACGCCACGGTCCTGGAGCCAGGCGTTCAGCTCGGTCAGTTCGTTGGTGTAGAGCAGGACGCCCATCGCGACCAGCACCACGCCCGAGACGACGGTGATCGCGGTCCAGTGGTCTCGGAAGAAGCGGAAGATGCCCGTCACGCGGGTGAACGCGACCGCGCAGAGCACGAACGGGACGGCGAGGCCGAGCGCGTAGAAGGCGAGCAGCACGCCGCCCTTGGCGACCGTGTCCTGCGTGCTGGCGGCGGTGAGGATCGCCCCGAGGGTGGGGCCGGTGCACGGCAGCCACGCGACGGCGAACGCGAGGCCGGCGACGATCGGGCCGCCGGTCGAGGCGCGCCGCAGCAGCGCCTCGGGGCGCCACTGGCGGTTGAGCCGCGTGACGAACAGCGTGGCGATGAAGAGCAGCCCCATGAGGACGATCACGACGCCGGCGACCTGGCGCAGGGTCTCGCGGTGGTCGAGCAGGGTCTGGCCGAGCCCGGTCGCGGTCATGCCGAGGGCCACGAACATCACGCTGAAGCTCAGGCAGAAGAGGAGCGCCGGGGCCAGCACCTGCGCGCGCCGCTCGCCCTCGGCCAGCTCGGCGACCGAGACGCCCGAGATCGCCGAGAGGTAGCCCGGCACGAGCGGGAGCACGCACGGCGAGACGAACGAGACGAGGCCCACGGCGAACGCGGCGAAGACGGTGGTGTCGACGTCGGTGGCGGCGATCACAGGTCGTAGCGGCCCATGTCCGCGTCGAGCAGGGCGCTGTCCGGCGAGTCGGGCGCGGCGGCCGGGGGCCGCGGGCGGCGGCGGCGCCAGCGGCGCGCGGCCAGGACCACTCCGACCAGGCCGCCGGCCAGCGCGAGCGCCGGGATCAGGTACGTGGCGGTGCGGAACCCGCCGTCGCTCGGCTCGGCCAGCACGGACTGCCCGTACTGCGCCACCAGCACGTCCTTGATCTGCTGCTTGCTCCGGCACTGCTTCACGAGCCCGTCGATCAGGCGGCGCTCCTGGACGGCCAGCGGCGCGTCGCCGGCGGTGGCGAGCGACGTGCCGCAGACCGGGCACATGACCTCGTCCTCGAGGTCGGCGACGGTGGTCTGCGGGCACGCGGCGAGCGCCGCCGCGGGAACGCCGAGGGCGAGCACGGCGCAGAGCAGTGCCGCGATGCGCCTCACGACGGCTCCCGCAGGAGCGGCGGGATCTCGCGCGCGAGGAACTCCTCGGTGACCGGGCCCCTCACGAGCGCGGCGATCCGCCCGCGGCGGTCGAGCACGAACGTCTCCGGATAGGCGGAGATCCCGAACGGCCGGAGGTGCTCGCCCGAGACGTCGCGCACGTTCGGGTAGGTGATCCCGAAACGGCGCACGAACTCGCGCGCGTCGCCGGTGGCGTCGAGGGCGTCGACGCCGAGCACGGTGCCGCCCTGCGCCGCGATCCGGCGGTGCCAGCGCTCGAGCAGCGGCGCCTCGTCGCGGCAGGGAGCGCACCACGAGGCCCAGAAGTTGAGCACCACGACCTTCCCGCGGTGGTCGTCGACCGACAGCTTGCCGGGGCGGTCGAGGCGCGGCAGGCTGAGCGCCGGAGCCTCGGGCCGGCGGCCGTCGGCGAGCGCCTCGTCGATGCCGCTCTTCTCTCCCCCCTGGAGGACGCCGTAGACGAGCAGGGCGAACAGCGCGGCCACCGCCACCAGCGCGGCGATCGAGACCGGTGTGAGGAACCGCTTCACGCGCCGTCAAGGGTAAAGCTGGGCTCTGGCCGGAATCTAAGCGCGCATTGCGAGGGTCACGGGAGCCTCGGATATCGGTCCAGAAGGGGGCAACCGGGCGCCCGCGGGCTAAAGAGTGGCGCCGCGCCAGGCGACAAGGAGGTAGATGGCCATCCGGCGTGCCAAGATTTCCGCGAGGACGCTGCGCTGCGCGCTGGCGGCCTGCGCCGTCCTGGCCGCCGCCCCGGCCGCGGCCGACGCCACCACGCTCACCCTGCGGCCCGAGGCGACCTCGCTGGCCGGCTGGACGGTCACGCCTTCGGGAACCACGCACCACGAAGCGCTGAACGACGCCGTCACAGCGCCGAGCCCCCCGCTGACCGCGACCGACTACGTCAGCAGCGCGCTCTCGACGACCCAGTTCCTCAAGATGAGCCTGACGACGGCGAGCCTGCCGAGCGGCGAGAACGTCACCGGCGCCACCGCCTGGGGCTACCTCCAGACCGGCTCGGGGCGCACGATCATCATGTGGGTCATGTCCGGCTCCACCACGCTCGGCTCGGTCACGATCCCCGCGGGCAGCCCGGCCGGCTGGTACCAGCTCGCGCTCACCGTGCCGCTGACGCAGTCGCAGGTCGATGCGATGGAGATCGGCTTCACCTCCGCCTCCGGAAGCGGGACCGCGAACTTCGTCTACGCCACCTACGTGCAGGTCGACACGACCAACCCGACCCCGCCCCCGCCCCCGCCCCCGCCCCCGCCCCCGCCGGTCGATCCCCCGGTGGACCCGGCCCCGGTGGACCCGGCCCCGGTGGACCCGCCGGCCGACCCGGGCCCGACGACACCGCCGAGCGATCCCCCGGCCAGCCCGGGCCCGAGCCCGACGACCTCGCCCAGCGAGCCCACGACGGTCCCGACCGATTCGGGCACGCCGGTCTCCACCGACCCGCAGTCGCCCGTCGTCGTCCCGGTCACGCCGGTGCAGCCCACCGTGGACCCCGTGACGGACGTGGTCAAGCCCGCCCTCGCTATCGCCGGGACCAACCCGACCGCGACGCCCGCGGGCGATGTCCCCGTGACCGTGGAGTGCGCCGCGGACATGGCCGGCGGGTGCGAGGGTGTGCTCTGGCTCGAGGATCCGCTCTCGGTCCGGTCGGACAGCCAGATCAGCGCCGCGCGCCGCGGCACCGGCCGCTTCTCCAAGAACAAGAAGTACAAGCTGCGCGCCGGCCAGCGCAAGACCGTCCCGGTCCGGCTCGACCGCCGCACCTATCGCAAGTTCAAGAACAAGCGCTCGTTCAAGGTGACGGTGGTCGCGCAGCAGAAGGACCCGAACGGCCAGGTCGTGACGCAGCGGCGCACGGTCCGGGTGTTCAACCGGAAGAAGAAGCGCTAGCCGCCCCCGCGCGTCCCGCGTGGTGCCCACGCGCGTCCCGCGCGGTGCCCACGCGCGTCCCGCGCGGTAGATTCCGCGCTGCGCGGCGGTAGCTCAGTTGGTAGAGCGCGAGCTTCCCAAGCTCGAGGTCGCGGGTTCGAGGCCCGTCCGCCGCTCTGCCACCGACGGGTGGCCATAGCCTTTGGTGCCATGTGGGACTGGGCCGACGCGTGGTTGTTGCAATCGATCACGTATGCGGGCCGGCGCGGCGACCTGCGAGCCGTCATCCACCACGCGGACTACATCAACGTCGATATCCCGACCCGGGACGACATCGAACGTTCGGTCAATCGTCTCGCGGCTGCAGGTCTGGTCGAACCGTCCGGTCTTCGCCTTCGGGCGACGCGCCAGGGTCGGAAGCTCGTCCGCCAAAGCGGGCGCTGGAGCCAGGGGTTGCGTGAGGTACCGCCGCGCCTCACGGCGAAGTTGCGGGACGAAGTCGCGTTCCCCTCGCAGCCGACGGACTGGTCGCTCTCCGAGGAGGACTGGCAAGCCGCTTACGACCGGTACTACCCGCCTGAGAAGCGTGCTGCCGCGATTCCCCGCCCGCACGACTCCGCCTGAGGCCTGCTCGCGACGCGGCGGGAGGTCCGTGCTCTCTACGTGACCTGCTCGCCGTAGCGCGCGCCGATCCCGGGGGCGGCGCGCGGCCGCAGCAGCGCGACGGCGGCAACCGCGGCGAGCGCGATCTCCGCGGCCGCGATCAGCAGCATCAGCTCGCGCGGGCCGGTGAGCGCCATCAGGACGCCCGCCAGCAGGAAGCCCGCGGCGAAGCCCCAGGCGGCGAGCCACTCGATCGCGGCGAAGCTGCGACCGTGCAGGCGCGGAGCGACCTCGGACTGGAGCAGCAGCCGCTCGTGGACGACGGCGAGCCCGTTGCCGCAGCCGGCGACCGCGAACGCCGCGACCGCCGGCCCGATGGCCGGTGAGACCCCGATTGCGAGGCCGCCCGCTCCGAGCAGGGCGAGGCCGCGCACGAACCCGCGCTTCAGGCGGGCCGCGTCGCCGCCGCCCGAGCCGCGCAGCGAGCCGCCGACGTAGCCGATCCCGTAGGCCGCGGCAAGCGCCGCGTAGCCGGAGGCGTCCGAGCCGAGCGCGTCGGTCGCGAACGGCAGCTCGACGACGTTGTAGACGGCGCCCAGCAACGCCCCGATCGTCGACGCGGCGACGATCAGGCGCAGCAGCGGCATCCCGGCCAGAGCGCCGATCCCCTCACGCGCGTCGGCGAGCAGCGAGCGGATCGTCGCCGGGCTCCCGGCGGCGGCGGCGACGGGCTCGCCGAAGTCGAGTCGGGCGAGGATCGCCGCCGAGATCGCAAAGGTGGCGCCGTTCGCGAGCAGGAGCTGCTCGGGGCCGACCGCGAGCAGGACGAGCGCGGCGATGGCCGGACCCACGACGAAGCCCGCCTGGGAGGTGGCGCTGTAGAGCGACGTGGCGGCGGCCGAGCGGCCCTCGGGGACGAGGCTCGGCAGGGCCGCCATCGCGGCCGGCCGGAACAGGGCCGTGCCGGTGCCCGCGAGGAGCGCGAACGCGACGGTCGCCTCCAGGCTTCCCGCGAGGGCGACGCCCACGAACGCGACGGCGCGCACGGCGTCCGCGAGGACGGCGCAGCGGCGCCGCGACCAGCGGTCGGCCGCCGCGCCGAGGAGTGGGCCGAGCACCATGGCCGGGGCGAAGTCCGCGAGCAGCACCAGGCTGATCGCCCAGGGGGAGTGGAGGCGCTCGTACGCCACGACGAGGAGCGCGACGTAGCCGGCGCCGCTGCCGAGCGCCGACTGGGCCAGCGCCGCGAAGAACCAGCGCGCGCGCCGCTCGCTCCGGAGCAGTGAGAGCGCGGGGGTCACGACGGCGCGCACCGCCGGAGCCAGATGGCGGTGCGCGTGTCGCGGTGGTGAATGCGATCGCGGCCTGCTCGGCCGCACCGCGGGCTAGTACTTGCCGTAGGGCATGTTGCCTCCTGTCGATGAGTCCGGACGAGCATGCGATCCACACCCTCACGGGCCCCTGGTAGCCGCAAGAGGGGCGCACGGAGGCCGGCCGCTCCCGCCGCTCGTCGGCCGGATGGGGAAATCGTCAGCCGGTGAGTTCGATGACGACCTTGACGTCGTCGTCGCGCTTCTCGAGGGCGGCCTCCCAATCCGCGAGTGCCACACGCCGCGAGATGAGGCCATCCAGCCACTGCGCGTCCGCACGCTTCAGCGCGTCGGCGGCCTGCTCGTAGTGGCGTCGTGCGGCGTTCACGGATCCGAATACCACCTCGTTCCGCAGCACGAGCTCGTTGTTGATGGCGCCGGGATCGGCGGACAGCTTGCGGCCCGTCGCGGCCACGCCCGTGAGGCAGACGATCGCCCCGGGTGCGGCGTGTTGCATGACGTCGAACACGAGTTGGCCGACTCCGGTCGCCTCGATGACGATGTCCGCCTCGGGGCATTGCTCCACGGATCCGACGTGATACTCGGCGCCCAGGGCCTTCGTGAGCGCGGGCTTCGGGCCGTCCTCCTCCAGGTCGAGCACGTGGACGTCGAGTCCGCGCTGCTTGCCGAGCAGACCGGCGAGCAGGCCGATCGGGCCCGCGCCCGTCACGAGCACCCTCCCGCCCGGCGAGCACGCTCGCTGCGAGATCCGGTCGATCTGCTCCCACGCCTTTGCCACGACGCTCGTGGGCTCGAGGAGCACGGCGACGGGCTCGAGTTGCGCTGGGACCGCGACCGCGAACTCCGGTTCGAGCGTGTATCGCTCGGCGCCATATCCGTCGATCTCCTTGATCCCCCGCTCGGTGTAGAGACCGTTCTGGCACATGTCCCACTCGCCGGCGGCGCAGCACCGGCACGGCTCCGGGTCGGGCCGCCGGACGATGCCGACGACAAGATCGCCCTCGTGGAACCCGCTGTCCGCGGGCGCCTCCAGCACCCGGCCGAGCGATTCGTGGCCCAGCACCAGCCGCTCTCGACCGGGCGGTGCCCAGCCGTACTCGCCGCGGACGATCTCGCGGTCCGTCCCGCAGACCCCGAGCGCGATTCCCTGGACCAGCAGCTCGTCCGCATCTCGCACGGGCTCTGCGATCTCGTCGAGCTGCGCGGATTGCGGCTGACCCGGGATGACGGTGATCGCGCGCATGTGGAGGATCTACCCGAGCGCTGGGGCCTACCAACTCCATGGACGCGGCGACGTTCGTTCGATTACGTCTCCCGACCAGGCGGGTCATGCGGCGAAACGCCGCCGCGCGCGGTCGA
>DASVPL010000207.1:0-5266 GCA_036382905.1 Thermoleophilaceae bacterium
GCGGCAATCCCGGCGACCCAGACTCCGCGGGTGACCGTCAGCAGCAGCCCGACCGGCGCCGCGACCACGACCGCAGCCGCCAGCGCGCGCGGTCCCGGGCGGCGCCAGACCACCAGCGCGATGGCCGCCGCCACGGCGCACGCGTACAGCGCCAGCCCCATCGCGGCGGACTCGGCGAACGGCCCGCGTGCGCGGCCGAAGTGCTGGCCGACCGAGGGGTCGCCGATGTAGCTCGGCACGAGCAGGTCGTACAGCTCGAGCTTCTCGAGGACCGCCGTGACCGACAGGTACGCGCCGGTGACGACGAGGCCGCCCAGCAGGATCATCCGCTGGCGATCGGTGTAGAACGCGACCGGGGCGATCGCGAACAGCCCGAACGGCAGGATCCCGAACTGGTCCAGCAGGACGTACTGCGACCTGCTGCCCTCGAGCGTCCCGACCCAGATCGCCGACACGACGGCGAACGCGAGCGCTGCGGCCAGCGCGAAGTGGGCGTGGTCGAGCTGGAGCGGCGGCCGGTCGCGGGCGGGCGGTGCGCGCAGCAGCACCGCGAGGATCCCGGCGCCGAGCAGCACGCGGTGCGGACCGACGCTCGCGTTCAGCCCGAGCGAGGCCCAGTTCCCGGCGAACATCGTCGAGATGATCCCGGCGCTGAGCAGCCAGGCGGGGTCGACGGTCAGGGCCAGGTGGAGCAGCACGACCAGCGCGACCACGAGCAGCGCGGTCTGCCGCGTGGACGTGGTGAGCAGCTCCGCCTCGGTCGCGAAGTACGCGAGCCCCGCCAGCACCAGCGCCGCCGGGACGAGGCGAGCGACGGCGCTCTGCATCGCCGGCTAGTACGCCCCGAGTCGCCGCCGCGCCACGGCGTTGCCGCGCCAGACGGCCAGCCCGATCCCGATCAGGAGCCCGCCGATCGCGCCGCCCGCGACGAGCTGACGCAGGTAGTCGTCCCGGTCGCTCTTGGCCCGGGTGGCCGGCGCGAGCTTCTGCACGAGCCCGATCGTCGCCTGGCCGGCCTGGGCGTTCTGGTAGAGCGTGCCGGCCACCTGCTGCTCGAGCCGGGCGATGTCCTCGCGCGCCTCGAGCCGCTCCACGTTGCGGCTGTTGCGCCGGCGAGCGCGGCGCAGGTCGGTCCCGATCGCACGCAGCTCGCGCGAGGCCGCCCGGAAGCGCTTCAGCAGCCGGCCGCTCTGGCTGCCACCGCTGTTGAGCTCCTCGGCGTAGTCGACGAGGTTGTCGCCCGCGGCGTCCGCGAGCCGCACGGTCTCGGCGGCGTCGTCACCCTTCGCGATCACGCGGATCACGGGGCTGCCCTGGATCGGCGTGGCCGAGATGCGGTCGGCGACCTCACCCGGTGTCAGCCCGAGCTCGTCCGCGGCGGGCTCGGTCACGGGAGTCGCGTCGATCGCCCGCGAGTACGAGACCGCGAGCGCCTGGACGGCGGTCGTGTAGCCCTCGATCGACTGCTGGGTGAGGTTGAGCCCGCCCACGTTGAGGCGCGACTCGCTCTCGTACTCCGGCTCGCGCTGGAGCCCGATCGCGATCGCCGCGCCGACCAGCAGCAGGACGGGCAGCACGGCGAGCGGCCAGTGCCGGCGCAGCGCCTGGAGCAGCGGCATGCGCCCGAAATTTGCCTGCTCACGCGGGGGATACGAGGGCGCGGTGATGTCCTCGACTGGCACGGTGGCGGGCAGTGTAGAGCGGGTCGGTGGCCCCATGTGCTGGCAGAATCGGCGCCGTGCCGATGCTCGTCGTGACCAACATGCTGCCCGGTGCGCGGCGCAGCGGGGGGGAGATCGTGACCCAGAGCGTGGTCGACGCGCTGTTCGCCGCGGGCCACGACGTGCGGGTGCTGGGCTACCGCGCGCCGGACGACACGGCAGCGGACGCGCGCGGCGAGGCGTGCGTGGGGCGGAGGCGGATCGAGACGCGCGCCGCCGGCCTGAGCGCCGCCGGGTGGATGCTGCGCGCGGTCGCGACGCGCGCGCCGTACACCGGCGCCAAGTGGGTCTCGCGGGACTATCGCCGGGCGGTCGCGGCCGGGCTGGCCGAGCGGCCCGCGGCGCTCGTCGTGGACCACGCGGGGCTCCTCTCGGTCGTTCCGCCCGCGGCCGCGCTCGAGGTCCCGATGGTCTTCGTCGGCCACAACGCCGAGGCGCGGATGTACGAGGGGTTGGCGGCCGGCTCGGGCAGCCGGCCGGGCCGCATGGTCTACCGGCGCGAGGCGCGCCGGATCGGCGCCTACGAGGCCGAGCTCGCCCGGCACGCGCGGCAGGTCTGGGCGCTCACCCCCGCCGACGCCGACTACTTCCGCTCGCTGAACCCATCCGCCGACGTGCGCACGCTCGAGGTGGCATCGGTCCTGCCGGAGCCGGTCGCGGGGCCGGAGCCGGAGTACGACGTGGCGATCATCGGCACCTGGAGCTGGGACGCGAACGCGCAGGGCCTGCGCTGGTTCGCCGACGAGGTCGTGCCGCACCTGAACGGCCTGCGGGTCGAGGTGGCCGGCCGCGGCGCGGAGTGGCTCGACGGGCGCAGCCCGAACGTGCGGGTCCGCGGCGTCGTGCCGGACGCGGCCGACTTCATGGCCCGGGCGCGGGTCGTGGCCGTGCCGTCGGTCGAGGGCGGCGGCGTGCAGCTCAAGACCCTCGACGGGATCGCGTGCGGTGTGCCGCTCGTGTCCACCACGGTCGGCACGCGCGGGCTCGACGGGCTCCCCGGCTCCGTCGCGGTCGCCGACGACCCGGCCGAGTTCGCCCGTCAGCTCGAGCGGTTCGCCGCCGACCCGGATCGCGGCCGGCTGCGCGACGAGGCGGTCGCGTGGTCGCGCGCTCGCCGTGAGCGGCTCGAGCGCGACGTGGCGGACTGGGTCGCGGAGATCGCCCGACCCTGATGCGCCTCGCCTACGTCTGCAGCCGCTACCCGTCGATCTCGCACGTCTTCATCCTCCGTGAGGTGCTGGCGCTGCGCCGTGCGGGGGTCGAGATCGACCCGTTCACGATCCGTCGCGACGGCGAGCACGAGCTGCTCACCGAGGTCGATCGCGAGGAGGACCGGCGCACGCACGTGATCGTGCCGGCGCCGCCGCTGGCGCTCGTCGCCGCGCACGCGCGAGCTCTGCTGCGCTCCCCCTCCCGCTACCTCGCCACGTTCGGCCTCGCGCTGCGGCTGCGCGGGCCGGGCGCGAGGTCGCTCCTCTGGCAGGTCTTCTACTTCGGGGAGGCCGGCCTGATGTGGCGCGAGTGCCAGCGGCGCGGCATCCGCCACATCCACGCCCACCACGCGAACGTCGGGTCGGACGTCGCGCTGCTGGCGTCGTCGCTCGGCGGCCCCGGGTGGTCGTGGAGCTTCACGATGCACGGGAGCACCGAGTTCTTCGACGTGCGCGAGCACCGGCTGCCGCAGAAGGTCGAGCACGCGTCCTTCGTGGTGTGCGTGAGCCGGCACGGGCGCAGCCAGCTCATGGCCTTCGTCGGTCCCGAGCACTGGGATAAGCTCCACGTCGTCCACTGCGGCGTCGACGTCGACTGGTTCGCCGCCGTCGACCGCGGCGGCCGCGACGGGTCGCCGGAGATCCTGACCGTCGGGCGGACCGTGCCGGTCAAGGGCCAGGCGCTGCTGGTCGAGTCGCTGGCCGAGCTGCACCGGCGCGGCCTGGCCGCGCGGCTGACGATCGTGGGGGACGGCCCCCAGCTCCCGGGGCTGCGCTCGCTGGCGGAACGGCGCGGCGTGGCCGAGCACGTCGACTTCGTGGGGCCGGTCGGCCAGGACCGGCTGCGCGCGTTCTACGAGCGCGCCGACGTGTTCGCGCTGCCGAGCTTCGCCGAGGGGCTGCCGATCGTGCTGATGGAGGCGATGGCCACCGGCCTGCCGGTCGTGGCCTCGCGCATCACGGGCATCCCGGAGCTTGTCGAGGAGGGCGTCTCCGGCGTACTCGTCGTGCCCGGCGACGGCGCCGACCTGACCGGCGCGCTCGAGCGCCTGCTGCGCGAGCCCGCGGAGCGGCGGGCCGAGATGGGCGCGGCGGGCCGCGCGAAGGTGCTCGCGGAGTTCGACGTCGAGCGGACGGCGCGGGAGCTGCTCGCGGTCTACGAGGAGCGGATCGGCTGATGTGCGGGATCTGCGGCATCGCAGCCGCGGACCCGGGCGAGCGCCCGCTCGACGCCTCCCTCATGACGGCGATGACCGACGTCATCACCCATCGCGGCCCCGACGAGGACGGCCAGCGGATCGAGCCGGGGGTGGCGCTCGGGATGCGGCGGCTCAGCATCATCGACCTGCCCGGCAGCTCGCAGCCGATGTCGAACGAGGACGGGTCGGTGTGGACCGTCTTCAACGGCGAGATCTACAACTTCCCCGAGCTGCGCAGGTGGCTCGAGGGCCGCGGCCACGCCCTGGCGACGCGCGGCGACACCGAGACGATCGTGCACCTGTACGAGGAGCACGGCCCCGACTTCGCGAAGCGGCTGCGCGGGATGTACGGCATCGCCGTGTGGGACGCGCCGCGGCGGCGGCTCGTGCTCACCCGCGACCGCATGGGGGTCAAGCCGCTCTACCTCGCGCACGGCCCGCGCGGGCTCGCGTTCGCCTCCGAGGTCAAGTCGCTGATCGCCGGCGGGCTCGTCGAGCCGAGGCTCGACCCCGCGGCGGCGGAGCTGTTCCTCGCCTACGGGTACGTGCCGGGGCCGGCGACGCTGTTCGCGGGCGTGCGCAAGCTGATGCCGGCGACGACCCTCGTGTTCGAGGACGGGGCCATCGTCTCGGAGGAGTCGTACTGGGATCCCTGGAGCGACGCCCCCGAGGGCGTCGGCCGCGACTGGCGCGAGGACGAGGAGCGCCTGCTCGAGCTGCTGCGCCGGTCGGTCGAGGCGCGCATGATCAGCGACGTGCCGCTCGGGGTGATGCTCTCCGGCGGGCTCGACTCGAGCCTCATCACGGCGCTGATGGCGGAGGCGAACCGCGGGCCGGTCAAGACGTTCTCGATCGGCTTCGCGGAGGACGCGGGCGCGAACGAGCTGGGCGACGCGCGCCGGGTGGCGCAGCGGCTCGGCACCGAGCATCACGAGCTCGAGACGAGCGCGTTCGACCACCCCGAGCTGCTCGACGAGGCGCTCTGGCACCTCGAGGAGCCCGTCGCGGACCTCTCGTTCCTGGCGTTCCTGCTGCTCTCGCGGCTGGCGCGCGAGTCCGTGACCGTCGCCCTGTCGGGCCAGGGCGCCGACGAGCTGCTCGGCGGCTACCGCAAGCACCAGGTCGCGGCCGTCGG
>DASVPL010000208.1:0-8673 GCA_036382905.1 Thermoleophilaceae bacterium
CGATGTGCCTCGGGATGAACCCCGACACGCTCGACCCCGGCGAGCGCTGCGCGTCGACCTCGAACCGCAACTTCGAGGGCCGCCAGGGCCGCGGCGGGCGCACGCACCTGGTGAGCCCGGAGATGGCGGCGGCGGCGGCGATCGAGGGCCGCTTCGTCGACATCAGGGAGTGGGACGGCTGATGGACCCGATACGCACGATCGAGGGCGGCGTGTCGGTGCTCGACCGCGCCGACGTGGACACCGACCAGATCATCCCCAAGCAGTTCCTCAAGCGGGTGGAGCGCACGGGCTTCGGCGAGTTCCTGTTCTACGACTGGGCGAAGGAGCCCGGCTGGGAGCTGCCCAAGAACCCGATCCTCGCCGCGGGACGCAACTTCGGCTGCGGCTCCTCGCGCGAGCACGCGCCGTGGGCGCTCGAGGACTACGGCTTCAGGGCGATCGTCGCGCCCTCGTTCGCCGACATCTTCTACTCGAACTGCACCAAGATCGGACTGCTCCCGGTGATCCTCCCCGAGGACGACGTGCGCGCCCTGATGGAGGCGGGCGAGGCCGAGATCGACCTCGACCGCCAGACGGTGTCGTTCGCCGGCCGCGAGCTGCCGTTCGAGATCGACGCCGAGATCAAGCACCGCCTGCTGAACGGGCTCGACGACATCGGCGTGACCCTCGCGAGCGCCGAGGCGATCGACCGCTACGAGCAGGAGCGCGAGCGGCCGGGCCCCGTCACCACCGCGCTGTGACCCAGGACTGGGACGCCTCCACCTACGAGCGCGTCTCCGGCCCGCAGGTCGAGTGGGCCGGCCAGGTGATCGATCGCCTCGAGCTCGCGGGCGACGAGACCGTGCTCGACGCCGGCTGCGGCAGCGGCCGGGTCACGCGGCTGCTGGTCGAACGGCTTCCCCGCGGGCACGTGGTGGCGGTCGACGGCGCGCCCTCGATGGTCGAGCACGCGCGCGAGGCGCTCGGCGAGCGCGCCACGGTGATCCACTCGGACCTCCAGGAGCTGGTGCTCGACGGGCCGGTCGACGCCGTCTTCTCGAACGCCGTCTTCCACTGGGTGCCGGACCACGACCTGCTCTTCCGCCGCATGCACGACGCGCTGAAGCCCGGCGGCCGCATGTCGGTCCAGTGCGGCGGCGCAGGCAACGTCGAGGGCTTCCACGGCGAGGCCGCGGCCGTGGGGGAGCAGGCGCCGTTCGCCGAGCACCTCGCCGGCTGGACCGGGCCGTGGAACTTCGCGGGCGCCGAGGAGACCAAGGAGCGGCTCGAGCGCGCTGGCTTCGCGGAGGTGGAGACCTGGCTCCAGCCCTGGCCGGTCCACCCCGACGAGCCGCGCGCCTTCATTGCCACGGTCTGCCTCGTCCACCACCTCGAGCGGCTGCCGGAGGACCTCCGTGAGCGCTACGTCGACGCCGTCGCCGAGCGCATCGGCGAGCGGCCGACGCTCGACTACGTGCGGCTCAACATCGTCGCGCGCCGTGACTGAGCGCAACGCGCTGCGCGCGCTCGGCGGCCTCGTCGTGCTGGCCGCGGTGCTGCGCTTCTGGCGGATCGGCCACCAGAGCTTCTGGCTCGACGAGGTCTTCACTGCCGGGCTCGCGGACAAGGGGTTGTGGGGGATGCTGAAGGGCGTCCGCGAGACCGAGAGCACGCCGCACCTCTACTACCTGCTGGCGTGGCTGTGGGCGAAGGTCGCCGGCGACGGCGAGGGCGCCCTGCGGTCGCTGTCGGCGCTGTCCGGCATCGCCACCGTGCCGGTCGCCTACCTCGCGGCGCGGGAGCTGTTCAAGCCCGCCGCCGCGCTAACCGCCGCCGCGCTCGTCGCGGTCAACCCGTGGTTCGTCTGGTACTCGCAGGAAGCGCGCGCGTACGCACTGCTCACCCTGATCGCGACCGCGTCACTGCTGTTCTTCCTGCGCGCGCTGAAGGCCGAGTCCCGCCGCGACCTGACCCTCTGGGCGCTGTTCTCGGCGCTGGCGGTCCTCACCCACTACTTCGCGGTCTTCCTGGTCGGGGCGGAGGCCGTCTGGCTCCTGTGGACGATGCGCGAGCGCGCCGCCCGCCCGGTCGCCGCGCTGGCCGCCGTGGGCCTCGCGCTCGTACCGCTCGCGATCTCACAGCGGGGCGAGGGGCACACGGCGTTCATCGAGGACATCGCCCTCGGCAGCCGGATCGCCGACCTCCCGAAGCGCTTCGTCACCGGGGAGCTTGGCACCCCGACCCCGCTGATCGGCCCGCTCGCCGGGCTCCTGGTGGTCGCGGGCATCGCGCTGGCGCTGTGCTGGCGCCCGGAGCGGGAGCGAGCGTTCGGGCTCCTTGCCCTCGTAACGGCCGCCGTTCTGGTGCCGGTCCTGCTCGCCGTCGTCGGGCCGGACCTCCTCCTCCCGCGCAACGCGATCGCGGCCTACGTCCCGTTGGCGATCGTGGTGGCCGCCGGCCTCGCGACACACCGCGCGGGCCTGGCCGCGGCGGGGGTGCTCGCCGCGCTCATGCTCGCCGTCACCATCCAGATCTCGCTCAACGAGCACCTCCAGCGCGACGACTGGCGCGCCGTGGCCGCCGCGCTCCGCGACGACCCGCCGGGGGCCGGCCGCGCCATCGTGGTCACCTCCGAGCCGCAGATCGCGCCGCTCGAGCACTACCTCCCCGGACTCGCCGAGTACCCGCCCCGCGGCGCCGCGCTCAACGAGATCGTCACGATCGAGGTGACCCGCGAGGGCGCCTCCCGCGAACCGGTGGTGCCGGCGGGCTTCACGCCGGCCGAGCGGCGCCGCGAGCCGAGCTTCGAGCTCGTACGCCTCCAGTCAGGCTCGATCCAGGTCCCGCCCGCGCAGGTGCTCGCGGACACGCGCCTCGACGACGAGGCCGCCGCCCTGCGCTTCCAACCCCGTGAGTACTCTCGGACCCCATGAGCGCCCCCCGCATAGCCGCCCTGCCGGGCGACGGCATCGGCCCCGAGATCATGGCCGCCGCGCGCGAGCTGCTGGCCGCGCTCGGCGAGTTCGAGATCGAGGAGCACCTGGTCGGCGGCGCCTCGATCGACGCCCACGGCACCGCGCTGACCGACGCCGTCCTCGACGCCTGCAGGCAGGCGGACGCCGTCCTGCTCGCCGCCGTCGGCGGCCCGAAGTGGGACACCACCGATCCCGACAAGCCGCGTCCCGAGCAGGGTCTGCTCGGCCTGCGCAAGGGCCTCGGCCTGTTCGCGAACCTGCGCCCGGTCCGCCCGAGCCAGGCGCTGCTCGACTCGAGCCCGCTGCGTCGCGAGCGGATCGAGGGCACCGACCTGCTGGTGGTCCGCGAGCTCACCGGCGGGCTCTACTTCGGCGAGCGCGGCCGCCGCGACGGCACCGCCTTCGACACCCTCGTCTACAGCGAGGAGGAGGTCGACCGGATCTGCGAGGTCGCCTTCCGCTTCGCGCGCACGAAGGTCACGAGCGTGGACAAGGCCAACGTGCTCGAGACGAGCCGGCTCTGGCGCGCCGTGGCCGAGCGGGTCGCGGAGCGGCACCCCGACACGCCGCTCGACCACCTGCTCGTCGACAACGCCGCCATGCAGCTCGTCGCGCGCCCGGCCGACTTCGACGTGATCGTCACCGAGAACATGTTCGGCGACATCCTGAGCGACGTCGCCGCGATGCTCACCGGCTCGATCGGCATGCTCCCGAGCGCAAGCGTGGGCGCCGGCGGGCCGGGCCTGTTCGAGCCCGTCCACGGCTCGGCTCCGGACATCGCCGGCACGGGCAGCGCCAACCCGCTCGCGATGTTCGGCTCGGTGGCGATGATGATGCGCTACGGACTCGGTCGCGAAGACGACGCGGCGCGCGTAGAATCGGCGGTCGATCGCGCGCTGGAGGAAGGGCTTCGCACCCGGGACCTAGGCGGCGAAGCCAGCACCGAGGAGGCCACCGGGGCCGTCCTCTCGAATCTCTGAACAGGAGACGCCCTGTGAACACCGCGGACCTCATCTGGATGAACGGCGAGTTCGTCGCTTGGGAGGACGCGAAGGTGCACGTACTCACGCACGCGATGCACTACGGCACGGGCGTCTTCGAGGGGATCCGCTGCTACGAGACCGAGCAGGGGCCGGCGATCTTCCGCCACCAGGACCACCTCCAGCGGCTGCGGCGCTCGGCGGACCTCTACTACATGGACCTGCCGTACTCGACGGAGGAGATCCGCGAGGTCACGCACGAGCTGGTCGCGCGCAACGGGCTGCGCTCCTGCTACATCCGCCCGGTCGTGCACCGCGGCTACGGGCCGATGGGCCTCGACCCGCTCGACAACCCGGTCGAGTGCTTCATCGCCGCCTGGGAGTGGGGCTCCTACCTGGGCGACGAGGGCAAGACCAAGGGGATCCGCGCGAAGACGAGCTCGTGGCGGCGCATATCGCCGGAGTCGCAGCCCCCGCAGGCCAAGGCGTGCGGTCAGTACCTCAACAGCGTGCTCGCCAAGGTCGAGTCGCGCAAGGCCGGGTTCGACGAGGCGATCCTGCTCGACCACAAGGGCGTGGTCTGCGAGGGCACGGGCGAGAACGTGTTCGTCGTGCGCGACGGCGAGATCGCCACGCCGCCGATGAGCGCGAGCATCCTCGACGGCATCAACCGCCGCTCGATCATCGAGATCGCCCGCGACCTCGGCTACCGGGTGACCGAGCGCGACATCGCGCGCGAGGAGCTGGCGCTGGCGGACGAGGTCTTCCTCACCGGCACCGCCGCCGAGCTCACGCCGATGCGCGAGATCGACGACATCGAGATCGGCCCCCCCGGCGAGATCACGCTTCAGATCCAGCGCGTCTTCGACGACGCCCTGCACGGCCGGGCCGAGCGCTACCGCGAGTGGCTCGACCTCGTGCAGGTACCGTCGAAGGCGTGACCCAGCAGGTCCAGATCTACGACACCACCCTGCGCGACGGCATGCAGGGGGAGGGCATGTCCCTCTCGGTGGAGGAGAAGCTGCGGGTGGCGCACGCCGTCGACGAGCTCGGCTGGCACTTCATCGAGGCGGGCTTCCTCAGCTCGAACCCGAAGGACGAGGAGTTCTTCCGCCTCCTCGAGCACGAGCGGTTCGCGAACGTCGAGGTGGCCGCTTTCGGGATGACCCGGCGGCGCGGCGTGGCCGCCGACGAGGATCCGGCGCTGCGGCTGCTCGCGGACTCGTTCGCGCCCGTGTGCACGCTCGTCGGCAAGACCTGGAAGCTGCACCTGGAGAAGGTCATCAAGGTCGATCCCGACGAGAACCTCGCGATGATCGCCGACTCGGTGGGGTTCCTCCGTGAGCACGGCAAGCGCGTGGTGTACGACTGCGAGCACTTCTTCGACGCCTACCGCGAGGACCCCGAGTACGCCACGCGCTGCGTCCGTGCGGCCGCCGAGGCCGGCGCGGAGTGGGTCGCGCTCTGCGACACCAACGGCGCAACTCTGCCGGATGCGATCGCGTCGAACACACACACGGTCGCGATGGAGTTCGCGTCGGCCTGCGGAATCGCCATCCACACGCACGACGATGCCGGCTGCGGCGTGGCGAACTCGCTCCTCGCGGTCGACGCGGGCGCCCGCCAGGTGCAGGGCACCGTCAACGGGTACGGCGAGCGCTGCGGCAACGCGAACCTCACCACGATCGTGCCCGACCTCCAGCTCAAGCTGGGCTACGAGTGCGTGTCGGCCGATCAGCTGGCCGGTCTCACCGAGGCGGCCCACCTGATCGACGAGATCTGCAACGTGAGCCCGAACCCGAACCAGCCCTACGTGGGCCGCAACGCGTTCGCGCACAAGGGCGGGATGCACGTGGCGGGCGTGCTGTCGGACGCGCGCACGTTCGAGCACGTCGATCCGGCCGCCGTGGGCTCCGATCGCGCGCTGCTCATCTCCGAGCTCTCCGGCAAGGGGACCGTGCAGGCGCGCGCCGAGCAGGCGGGCCTCGGCATCTCGGCGGACGAGGCTGTGCGCGTGGTGGACCGCGTGAAGGAACTCGAGTCGCGCGGCTTCCACTTCGAGGCGGCCGACGGCTCGTTCGACCTCCTGATCCGGCGCGAGACCGGCGACTACGAGCCGCTGTTCCGGCTCGAGTCGTGGCGCGTGATCGCGGAGAAGCGCGAGGACGGCCGGGTGCAGACCGAGGCCACGATCAAGATCTGGGTCGGCGGTGAGCGCTACCTGCGCACCTGCGAGGGCAACGGCCCGGTCAACGCCCTCGACCGCGCGCTGCGCGCCGCGATCGGCGACGTCTACCCGCACCTGCGCGACATCGAGCTCGTCAACTACAAGGTCCGCATCCTCGACGAGGACAAGGGCACGGGCGCGGTCACGCGCGTGCTCCTCGACGCCAGCGACGGAACCGACACCTGGGGCACGATCGGCGTCTCGGAGAACATCATCGAGGCGAGCTGGGAGGCTCTCGTGGACTCGCTCGAGGCCGGGATGCTGCCGCGTCGCAGCGGGCACACGCGCCGGGCTGCGGGCGAGCCGGCGACGCCTTGATCCCCCTCGCACGGCCGGTCATCGGCCAGCGGGAGGAGGAGCTCGTCCTCGAGGTCCTGCGCTCCGGCCACCTGTCGCTGGGGCCGATGCTGCCGCGCTTCGAGCACGCCTTCGCCGACCGGCTCGGGGTCGGCTTCGCCAGCGCGGTGTCCAGCGGCACGGCCGGGCTCCATCTGGCCGTGCGGGCCGCCGGCGTCGAGCCGGGCGACGAGGTGGTCACGTCGCCGTTCAGCTTCGTCGCGAGCGCCAACTGCGTGGTCTACGAGGGCGCGCGGCCGGTCTTCTGCGACATCGACCGGCGCACCCTCAACATCGACCCGGCCGCGGCCGCGGCGGCGGTCACAGAGCGGACCGCTGGCCTCCTGCCGGTTCACATCTTCGGCTACCCGGCAGACATGCCCGCGCTCGAGCGGCTGGCGGTGGATCGCGGGCTGTGGATCGTCGAGGACGCCTGCGAGGCGCTCGGCGCCACCCACGGCGACGGGTGCGTCGTGGGCGCACGCGGCAACCTCGCGGTGTTCGCGTTCTATGCCAACAAGCAGATGACCACCGGTGAGGGCGGGGTGGTGATCTGCCCGATCGAGGCGCACAAGGCGCGGCTCGACTCCGAGCGCAACCAGGGCCGCGCGCCCGACATGGGCTGGCTCGACCACGACCGGCTCGGGTTCAACTACCGGATGAGCGACCTCCAGTGCGCGCTCGGCGTCGCTCAGCTCGAGCGGCTCGACGGCATGCTGGCGCTGCGCGCGGCCGTCGCGGCGCACTACCGCGAGGCACTGGCCGGGATCGAGGGGCTCGAGCTGCCGTGCCCGGACGTAGGCGGCGACATGCGCGGCTGGGTCGTGTACGTGGTGCAGCTCCCGCCGGGGGTGGACCGCGACGCGACCATCACGGCGCTTCGTGAGCGGGGGATCGACTCGAAGCCGTACCTGCCGGCGATCCACCTGATGACCTTCTACCGCGAGCGCTTCGGCCACCGCGAGGGCGAGTTCCCGGTCTGCGAGGACGTGGCCGCGCGCTCGCTCGCGCTCCCGTTCTTCCCCGGCCTCGCCGAGTCCGAGGTGGAGCGAATCGGCGAAAATTTGCGCGCCGTCCTGTATTCCTAGTGGTAATGCGCCAGGCGCTGATTGCCGTGATGGTCCTCCTGCTGGTCCCGGCGGGCGCCTCGGCCGCGACCGCCAGCGTGGACGTGCACGTGAGCACCGGCAAGGGGTGCAGCGTGTCGCCGGAGAGCTGTGTGCAGGCGGAGCTGGACTTCACGGCCGCGGCCGGTGAGGCGAACGACGTCGAGGTCTCGACCGCGGGCAGCTCGCTGGTCGTGCGGGACCCCGGCACCGGGGTAAGCGCCGGCAGCGGCTGCCAGCAGCAGGGCCCGAAGATGGTCCGCTGCTCGCCGCCCGAGGGGCCGTCGATGGGCTTCGTCCTGATCAGCGTGGTGCTCGGCGACGGGGTCGACGTGCTCCGGAACACCACGGGCATCGTCTCGTCGGCCACCGGGGGATCGGGCGACGATCGTCTGACCGGCGGTACGTCGTCGGACACGTTCGACGGCGGCGCCGGGCGCGACAGGCTCGAAGGTGCGGACGGCTCCGACTACCTCCAGGACACCGGCCCGGTCGAGCCCGACGTGCTCGACGGCGGCGCCGGGTACGACAAGGTCGACTACTCGATGCGCGCGGCACGCGTGACGGTCGACCTGCGCGGCCCCGCGAGCCCGTCCGGTGCGGCGGGTGAGGACGACTCGCTGGTCGGCATCGAGGAGGGCCACGGCGGGCGCGGGCCGGACCTCTTGCGCGCCGGCGCGGATCCGGTCGTGCTGGTCGGTCACGGCGGGGCGGACCGGATCATCGGCGGGTTCGGCAACGACCTGCTGATCGGCAACACCGGCGACGACAAGCTCTATGGCATCGGTGGCAGCGACCGCCTCGTCGGCGGGGCCGGAAACGACGGCCTCCGTGCGGGCTGCGGCCGCTCGAAGCTCTTCGGCAACGCCGGCAACGACCGATTCGACAGCCGCAACGGCGCGGCGAACCGCGTGGTGGGCGGAGCCGGCCGCGACGTGGCGGTGCTCGACCAGCTCGACACGACGCAGCAGGTGGAGCGCCGCACCCGCCAGCACATCGACGCCTGCGCGCTGTAGCGCCCCGTCGCCCCGCCGCCCCGCCGCCCCGCCGCCCCGCCGCCCCGCCGCC
>DASVPL010000209.1:0-18797 GCA_036382905.1 Thermoleophilaceae bacterium
CGGCCGCCCGCGCTGCTGGGTCACGCGGAAGCTCGCGCCCAGGATCGCCTTGCCGGCGGTGGCGCCGAGCAGCACCACCGCCTCCGGCGAGAGCAGCTTCAGCTCCTCCTCCAGCCACGGCTTGCAGGCGTCGATCTCGAACCGCTTCGGCGTCGCGTGGATCCGGCGGCGGCCGCGCTCCTCGAACTTGAAGTGCTTGACCACGTTGGTCACGTAGGCCTCGCCGCGATCGATCCCCGCCGCCTCGAGCCCGCGGTCGAGCTCGCGCCCCGCGGGGCCCACGAACGGCTGCCCGGCGCGGTCCTCGCGGTCGCCCGGCTGCTCGCCTACCAGCACCACCCGCGCGCGCTTGCGCCCCTCGCCGAACACGGTCTGGGTCGCGCCGCGCCAGAGGTGGCAGCCGCGGCAGCCGGCGGCCGCCTCGCGCAGGGCGCCGAGGGTGCGCTTCTCGGGCAGGAACGGCGTCGCATCGTTCGGCTCCGACTGGTGTTCGATCAAGGAACGCTCGTCGTGCGTACCACCCTTGGCCACGGCGCGAGGATACGCCCAAGTGAGATTTGGGCTACCTAACCTGGGTACTAGAGAGCCATGGAGGCAGGAGGACCAAACGTGGGTACGGAAGACCGGATCGAGCAGCTGATCGACTCCGCCGAGGCGCGCGGCTCGAGCTGCGTCAACCTCTCCGAGCTGAGTGAGCTCGTCGCCGAGCTCGAGCTCGACGACGACCAGACACAGGCGGCGCACGAGCGGATCGAGGCGCGCGGCCTCGACGTCAGCGACGACTGCGGCAAGGACTGCGAGCCCACGAAGATCGTCAACGGCGAGATGGTCACGGCCACGACCGACGCGCTCCAGCTCTTCCTCAACGAGATCCGCCGCCATCCGCTGCTCTCGAAGGACGAGGAGATCGAGCTGGCGCAGGCGATCGAGCGCGGCGACCTCGAGGCCAAGGAGCGCATGATCAACTCGAACCTGCGGCTCGTGGTCTCGATCGCGAAGAAGTACCAGGGCAACGAGCTGCCGCTGCTCGACCTGATCCAGGAGGGCATCCTCGGCCTGATCCGCGCGTCGGAGAAGTTCGACTGGCGCAAGGGCTACAAGTTCTCGACGTACGCGACCTTCTGGATCCGCGAGTCGATCCAGCGCGGGCTGGCCAACCGCGGGCGCACGATCCGCCTGCCGGTCCACATCGGCCAGCGCGAGCGCAAGATCGCGCGCACGCAGCGCGAGCTGTCGGTGAAGCTCGGGCGCGAGCCGACCGACGAGGAGGTCGCGGAGGCCGCCGAGCTCACGCTCGACGACATGCGCGAGGTGCGCGACGCGGCGCGCACGGTCACGAGCCTCGACCGGCCCGTCGGCGAGGACGAGGACACCGGTCTCGGCGACCTGCTCCCGAGCGGCGACCTCGCCCCCGAGGAGGAGGTCGAGATCAGCCTCCGCGAGAGCGCTCTGCGCAAGGCGATCGAGCAGCTACCGGACACCGAGCGCGAGGTGGTGCGGCTGCGCTACGGCCTCAACGGCGCCGGCGAGCCCACGCCGCTCCGCGAGGCCGGCCGCCGGCTCGGCATGTCGGCCGAGGGCGTTCGCAAGCTCGAGTCGAAGGCCCTCGCGCGGCTCGCGATGGCGCGCGAGCTCGAGGGCCTGCGCTCGGTCGCCTAGCTACGGGCGCTCGAAGCTGAACGTCCCGAGGTCGATCCGGCTTCGGAACAGCACGCGGCCGGTGTAGCGACCGCTGCACCAGTCGGCGCGCTCGGTGTGCGTGAGTCCGGGGGGTCGCACACCGAACCGCAGCCGCTCGCCCGCACGGGCCATGCGGTCGAGGAACACCGTGAAGCGCACGCGGCCCTGGCGCGGGCAGCCACGTGGACCGGTCAGGTCGATGTCGAACCACCCGCCGTACCTGCTCTTCGGGTAGAAGCGGGCGCGCATCGAGACCGTGACGAGCGTGTCGCGGCCAACGTGCGCGGGCGAGGCGTGCAGGCCCGTGCGGCGGATGACGCCGGCGTCGCGCTGCACCGGCGTGGTGCGCTTGCGCGGCGCCTTCCAGACGCGGACCCGCCGGCCGTCGCGGAACACGGCGTACGCGACCGAGCGCGGCGGCTGGACCGCCTCGCGGACGATCATGTAACGCCCGGCCACGACGGGATGGCGCTCCTGCACACCACCCCCACGGACCTCAATCGCGACCACGTTCGGCCCGACGGTGCCGGTATCGATGAAGCGACGCGGGCGATCGCCGCACACGACGGTGTGCGGGTCGAAGGACTGCCCGGCGCTCACGCCGTCCTCGCACGGCACCGGGGCGTACTCGCGCGGTGGTGTGCCGGTGGCGGGGATGCCCGGGCCCTGGTTCGGGCTGCCGTGCGTTCGCAGCAGCGTTGCATCGGCCGGGGCCGCGCGGCGCCGGCGGCTGAAGCAGGCCACGGACGCCAGCGGCGCCTCGTGGAACTCGCCGTCGTCGCCGATCACGCCGAGGCGCCCCTTCACCACCCGCCCGACCTGCTCACACTCGGCGCCTCCGCGCGTGCGGAAGGTGCGCACGCTCCACGGCGGCCCGCCCTCCGGATCCGCGGTTCGGATCGGCGCCACCCGGCCGGTGCCGGTGACCGGCGAGAGGGGACGGCGCGCGTTGTCGTGCCTGGGAGCGGGGAGCGGATCGCCCACGGGCGGAAACTCGCCGGTGGCCGCGGTGGCGATCCCCACCCCGAGTACCACGAGTGCCACGGCGGCAGCGGCCGCCCGGCGCGTAGCGGGCCGGCGCCGCGGCGGCGGCGCTCCGGTCAGCTCGTCGCGGAACTCGCGCACCACGCGCAGGTCGCTCATGTCGCCTCCTCCAGCGTCAGTCCAAGCCGCCGCAGGCCCCGCGAGACCCGCGCACGCGCGGCCGGCTCGGTCACGTTCAGGCGCTCGGCCACCTCGGCGTACGGCAGCTCCTCGACGACGCGCAGGCGCAGCGCCTCCTGCTGCTCGGCCGGCAGGGCTCCCAGTGCCGCGCCGACCTGGCCGCGCAACTCGGTCAGGCCCGCCAGCTCCTCGAGCCGCTCGATGTCGTCGCGCGCTAGCTCGGGGCGCTCGATTCCGAGCCGCCGCATCGCCCTGCGCTCCGCGTAGCCGCGGCGCAGGTAGCCGGCCCACTGGTTCGCCGCGATCGCGTAGAGCCAGGCCACGCCCTCGTCCTGCGTGGTGCCTCGAAAGCGCCGCCAGCCGGCGTAGCCCTGCGCGAGGGTCTCGGCCCACAGGTCGAGCGCCGTCTCCGGGTCGAGGGTGCGCCGGGTGAAGTAGACGAGCAGCCGCTCGGCGCAGGCGTCGTAGATCGGCTCGAACTCCATCGTCACCGACAGAGTTGCGCGAGCCGCCCCTGGTGTGACGCGCCTAGCGGCTCAGCGTGCGCGCGGCCGTGGCAGCGGTGGTGTCGCGGTCGGCGAGCGTGAGCGTCAGCTCGATGCGGACGCTGCGCGCGCGGGCGAGGCGGGCGTACGAGGCCTTGCGGATCGGCACCTCGAAGGACGAGCTGCCGGCGTAGTTGGTCGCGAACGAGTGCGAGCCGAGCTCGAAGGTACGCCCGCCGGCCGTCGCGCGCGCGACGACCTGCCCCCCGCCCGGCGTCGGCTGGGGCAGGAACGCGCCCACCAGCACCCTCCCGTAGCGCGCGGTGCGGCTGCGGCGGAGGAGGTGGCGGATGCTCGTGTTGCGCACGCGGAAGGCGCAGGCGGCAGGCTGGCCCTTCAGGGATTCGAGCGCCTGCCCGGAGCCGGCCAGACGCATGATCGCCGCCCCCCACTCGAACCCGGTCGGACGGCTGCCCTGGCGGGAGTTAACGCCCCCGAGGAACAGCGAGCCGTCGGGCCGCGCGGCGATGGACATGCCCGAGGGCGCGGAGAAGACGCGGAGGATTCCCTCGGTGCCGAACGCGAGGTCGCGCGCGCCGGCCTCCGTGTAGCGCACGAGCGGGCCGTATTGGGTTGCGAGCGTCAGCCGACCGTTCGCGTCGAGCGCGGCGCCGGTCGGCGAGACCGCCGAGTAGAGGCCCTGACCGAGGGCGTCGAGCACGGAGCCGTCGCCGGCGAAGGCGGTGTCGCGCGCGCCGTTCGGGAGGTAGCGGATGGTCGCCGCGCGCCGGGTCGTGCCACCGCCCTCGTCGTTGCCCCAGAAGTCGACGGTGGTCCCGACCGCGTAGAAGCGGCCGTCCGCGAGCGGCACCAGCGTGGAGGCGGTGGAGCTCTCGTCGAGGGTCTCCGTGACCGTGCCGGTGCCGCCGAAGCTCGCGTCGGGCGCGCCGGAGGCGGTCAGGCGTGCGAGCGTCCAGGTGCGCGAGTTGCCGTCCGCGTTGGTGTCGCCGGCTGCGAGCACGCGGCCGTCCGGCTGCACGGCGACCGCGTGGCCGCGCCCGCGCTGGCGCGTGCCGGTGGTGACCCGGGCCACGCCGGCCTCGCCGAAGCCGGGGTCGAGCGTGCCGTCGTCGCGGTAGCGCCCCACGGCGAAGCGGTCGTCGACCTGTCCCGCCACGACCAGCCCGCCGCCGGGCAGCGGCGCGATGCCGTGTATGGAGGCCGAGCTCGAGCCGGCGGGTGCCTCGATCACGATCCCGTCGCCGCCGAAGCTGGGGTCCGGCTGGCCGGCGGCCGTGAAGCGGGCGATCACGAAGCGCTCCACGAGCGAGAGGCCGGGGTCGTCCCCGGGCCCCTGCGTGCGCAGCCAGCCCGCGGCGAGCACCTTCCCGTCGGGCTGGAGCGCCACGGCGGTGACCTGGGTCTCATCGGAGCGGGGCACGTCGGCGGCGATGAAGGCCACGCCGCCGTCGCCGAAGGTCGTGTCGATGCTCCCGTCGGCGTTGAAGCGGGTGGCGCCCATGCCGCGCGCAGCGGGGCCGGCGGCGATCACCTTGCCGTCCGGCTGGACGGCGAGCGACGAGCCGGCGCCGTAGCTGAACTGGCGGCCCGCCACCGCGCGCGGGATGAGTACCGTGGCCTGCCCGCAGCTCCCGAAGCGGGCGTCGACGGCGCCGCCGGTTATTGCCTGGGCTTGGGTGGGGGCGAGGGTTGCCAGGACGGTGACGGCCACGGCAACGACAACGGCAGCATTTAGGGGAAGGGTTCGGGACGGGTGCCGGCTCCGCCGGAGGCCCGGGCCGCGCGCGGCTCCGCCCGTTTGCCGGAGGCGCGCCCCGCCGCGCGCGGCTCCGCCCGCCCGCGGCCGGAAGCCCCGGCCGCCGCGCGCGGCTCCGCCCGCCCGCTTCACCGGCTCACCCGCTCGCAGTCGCGGCCGATCCGGTCGCGGCGGTCGGCCGTCACGCGGTCGCGGCCGCTGCCGCAGGAGATCGTGTCGGCCTGACCGTCGCGGGCCGAGATCGTGTCGGCACCGGGGCCTGCCGCGATGCGGTCGAGGCCGCGGTTGCCGAACAGGCGGTCGTCGCCCTCCGCCCCGACCAGCACGTCGTTGCCGAGCCCGCCCTCGATCCGGTCGCTTCCGGTGTTGCCCGCCAGCCGGTCGTTGCCCTCGTCGCCGAAGAGCGACGTGCCGCCCGCGAATCGCGTGACCCCGAGACGGTCGTTGCCGAGGTTGCCGTGGACGAAGGCGGGGCCGCGGTCGGCGATGATCCGGTCGGGGCCCGGAGTGCCGCCGTAGACGTAGCCGAAATCGCGCACGAGCACGAGCAGCTCGCAATTGACCTGCTTGTCGCTGACGTCGTAGTACACGAGGTCGTCGCCGGGGCCGCAGTCGATCGTGTCCGCGCCGCGGGTCTCCAGGCCGACCGCGTCCGCGCCCACGTCGTTGTAGGACGCCGCCGTGACCGTGTCGTCGCCCCCACCGGCGGAGAGGCTGTCCGCTCCGTTGTCGCCGTCGAGCGCGTTGGCCAGGTTGTTGCCCACGAGCGAGTCGGTGCCGTCGCCGCCGTCGATCGCGCCGATCCCCCTGCCGAGGTTGTCGCCGCGCCCCGCCGGCCCGTCGTTGGCCATGCCGTCG
Source organism: Thermoleophilaceae bacterium (assembly GCA_036382905.1). Lineage (GTDB taxonomy): Bacteria > Actinomycetota > Thermoleophilia > Solirubrobacterales > Thermoleophilaceae > AC-37. The sequence continues at coordinate 5,965 of DASVPL010000209.1, forward strand.
AGGCTCGCCGCGATCGGCCGCAGGTCGATGTACGAGACGCGCGCGTTCGCACCGCTGGACGCCGCCGCGGTCACGGGAACCGGCACGTCCGCGGTGAGCGTGAGCGAGTCGGGCAGGTCCTCGCCGCGCGGCCTCCCGCCGAGGAAGAACGAGGCGCCGGTCACACCGGCGCGCGGGCAGATCACCGTCGACTCGCCGTCCTGCGCGCAGCCCGGGCCGGCGACCACGGCTCGGCGGGCGAGACTCGAGTCGAAGACGACCAGCTCGTCCTCGGCTCGGTAATGGAAGGTCGGGTGGTTGGACTCGCCGTAGGCCGCCACGAACCGCAGGTTGCCGTCGAACACGTCCACGGTCGCGGCCTGCGCGGGCGCCGCCTGAACGGCGATCAGTGAGAGCACGAGGGCTGGGAGGCGGCAGCTCATCCGCGCAATGAAACCGCTTTTGCCGACGCGAGTTTCGCTCGGCTTTCCTGACTTATGGGTCCTATACGCCCAAAAGTCAGGAAAGCTGCGACAGAATGCCGCTCGTGAAGGTCGGCGTGCTCACCTTTCCCACCGAGTACTCGGTCCAGCCGGACGAGCTGGGGCGGATGGTCGAGGAGCACGGCTTCGAGTCCCTGTTCGTGGCCGAGCACACCCACATCCCGGTGAGCAGGGAGTCGCCCTACCCCGCCGGCGGCGAGCTGCCGCGCGAGTACAGCCACACCTACGACCCGTTCGTGGCGCTCACCGCGGCCGCCGCGGTCACGACCGAGCTCAAGCTGGCGACCGGCATCTGCCTTGTGGTCCAGCGCGACCCGATCACCACCGCCAAGGAGGTCGCCACGCTCGACCGGATCTGCGGTGGGCGCTTCATGTTCGGCGTGGGGGCCGGCTGGAACCGCGAGGAGATGGCCGACCACGGGACCGACCCCGGCACGCGCTTCTCGCTGATGCGCGAGCGGGTCGAGGCGATGAAGGCGATCTGGACCCAGGAGGAGGCCGAGTACCACGGCCGCCACGTCTCCTTCGATCCGCTCTGGCAGTGGCCGAAGCCGCTCCAGGAGCCGCATCCGCCGGTGCTGCTCGGCGGCAACGGCCCGAAGGTGCTCGATCGCGTGGTGTCGTTTGCCGACGGCTGGATGCCCAACTGGGGGCTCCAGACGAACGAGGAGCTGATCGCGCGGGTGGAGGAGCTCCAGCGGCTGGCGAGCGAGGCGGGCCGCGGGCGGATCCCCGTGACGGTCTACGCCGCCCGCGCCAAGCTCGAGGTGCTCGGACCGCTGGCCGAGGCCGGCGTGGAGCGGGCGGTGCTCTGGATACCGCCCGCGCCCCGGGACGAGGTCGCGCCGCGCCTGGAGCGCCTCGCGAGCCTCGCCCGGGACCTGAACGGGGAGCCCTAGGCCGCCTCGATCACGTGGTTGGCCCGGAACAGTCCGTCCGGGTCGTACTCGCCCTTCACGCGCTGGAGCCGGCTGTAGGTGTCGGCGTCGAAGAAGGAGCTCGTGTCCGCCTTCGTCTCGACGAAGTTGCCGTACCGGCCCGACTCGTACGGCGCCAGCGCGTTCGTCAGGAGCGCGAGCTGCGCCTCGTTGGCCGCTGCCATCCCCGGCTCCATGGCCATGCCGGCGGCGAACATCGCGAACTCGCCGTCGAGCTTCGCGATAGCGCCGTGGTGTGGCTGCGTGCGGCCGAGCGCGCCGCCCATGTGGCGGAACTCGACCGTCACGAGCATCGACCCCGACCCGGGCCCGGTAACCGCGACCATGCCGTCGATCGCCTCGGCCGTCAGATCGCCCAGGAGCATCGAGTCGCTCACGGCCGGGACGGGATCCGGCGGGTCCATGTGCATCTCCGACAGGCCCACGGGGGGCACCATCGCGAACGTGTCCATGGCCGGCCCGAGCTCGCGCACCGGGCGCAGCAGCTCCTCGCCGGCGGCCTGGCCACCGAGGTAGAAGCCCTCCACCAGCACGAACGACTGCCCGCGCATCGGCTCCGGCACCTCCTCGAGCGGCGGGAACTGGAGGATCCGGCCGACCGTGGTCATCTCGTCGGGCAGGGTCGGCGTGAGCTCGCGCCAGGCGTGCAGCACCTCGCTCGCGCGCTCGACCGGGAAGAACATCACGCCCGCGTAGACCTCGCGCACGGGGTAGAGGTCGAACTCCAGCGCGGTGACCACGCCGAAGTTGCCGCCGCCGCCGCGCAGCGCCCAGAACAGCTCGGGCTCGTGCTGGTGGTCGACGCGCCGCAGGTCGCCGTCGGAGGTGACGATCTCGATCGCGGTGACGCTGTTCGCCGCCAGGCCGTACTTGCGCCCGTACCAGCCGAGGCCGCCGCCGAGCGAGTAGCCGGCGATCGAGACGTCGGGGGTCGAGCCGTGCAGCGCCGCGAGGCCCATGTCGGACGCCTGCGGCACGACGTGCTCCCACTTCATGCCGGAGCCGACGCGCGCACGGCCGGCGAGGCGGTCGATCTCGACGCCGGTCAGGTCGTCGGTCTTCAGCAGGATCGTGTGCTCGAGCGCGCCGAGCGGCCGGGCGTTGTGGCCGGTGCGCTGCGGGGCGACGCGCAGGTCGCGCTCGCGAGCGAACCGGATCACCTCGGCCACGCCCTGCGCGTCCTGCGGGTAGGCGATCAGCGCGGGGTGCTGGTCGACGGCCAGGTTGTAGGCCTGACGGGACTCGTCCCAAGCCGGATCGGCGGGGGCGACGACGCGGCCGACGCGGTCGCGGAGCCGGCTTACCTCGTTGAGCTGTGCGGTGGTCATGGTGTTGCTCCTGTTCTGGGGGCGCTGACAAAGATGGATGCGCGGAGCGCCGCGATCAGCCCGAACAGCCCGCGGGGGAGGGACCGCTCGACACCGGCGGGGAAGGTCCCCGTCCCGGTGAGGCGGACGCCGGCGAGGCGAGTCTCGGGGCTGATCGCGGTGGTCGTTCCGTGCATGCTTCGCAGCTTCGGCCACCGCCAGACCGCGCACATCGAGGACAACCCCAAGGTTCGACCCCAGTCTTTCGGGCCTGGCGGTCTTAGGGGGGGTTGGGGTACTGGCGGCACCGCACCGCCGGCCCCAAGCAGCGCGCACACCACCACGAGATCCGCCCCTCCAGGGGCCCCGCGAGAGCGCCTTAAGACCTAGATCACGTCGTCCGCACGGGATGGATCGGAAGCTTGTAGTCCCGCGCGGGTCCCGCATTTAGGAATATCGCGATGAAGCTCGTTTCGGCCATCATCTCCCTCGCCCGCCGATCCGTTCCAGAGCGCATTCGAATGTAAGGTAGTGAGCAGCCATCGTCAGGTCGACCTAGCGCGTCTTGCCCACTCCCCCCACACTTACCGCCCGCTTGGAAGAGGCACGCACCACAGGCGTGTTTCGTATCCACGAAGAATCGCTTGGGAGGTGGCCTGAGGAGTTGCGCCACATCAGCGGCCTGCGCGAGCTCGTGATGACCGATTGCAGACTGAGCGCGATTCCGCGCTGGATCGCAGACCTCACCGACCTCGAATTTCTCGATCTAGCGAACAATCCGATCATCCGCCTCCCGACCTCGATCGGCACCCTTCAAAGCTTACGATCACTTGGCCTTGCCAGTGTCCCCATTCGGGAGCTACCGGCTTCCTTGTCGGGGCTCGAGTCGCTCGAGAAGCTAGTCCTGTCCGGGACACGCCTCAAACAGCTCCCCAGTTGGATCGGCCACTTGAGCGCCTTGCAGATGTTGGACGCAGGCCGCCTTGAGCTATCGACTCTGCCGAACTCGGTCAGGCAGTTACAGAAGCTAACGCACTTCTACCTGTGGAACCACGGGTTCGAGACGCCGCCGCCCGAGTTGCATAACCTGACCTCGCTCGAGGTTCTTGATCTCAGTCACAGTGGGTCCATGAGCCTAGAGCCACACCGCCAGCAAGCCTCAATGGCTGATGCACCGTCTCGGCTAGTTGGCGCGAGCGCGAGCGGGAGCGGGCCGCTCCGGGCGCTACCGGAGTGGCTCGCTAACGACCTACCGGCACTGCAGTGGCTGTACCTCGGTGGACAGCGCTTGGAGCGCCTACCACCCCGGCTGCCGCCAGCCCTACGCGGCCTGTACGCGGCGAGCAATTTTATTGAACGCGTGGACCCAACACTCTTCGACCTAAGCGCTCTGGCCGAGCTGGATCTTCGCGCGAATGCAATTACCGACTTGGATCCGCCCGTGGGTGCAATTAGCCGGCTCCGCTACATCGCCCTCGCAGATAACCCTTTGCCGATCCCGCCTGAAGTGCTATCTGGCTCGGAGCCGGGGCGGATCATTCCGTATTTATCGCAGGTCCAAGGCCCAGCCAAGCCGCTTGACCAAGCAAAGGTAATCGTCGTCGGCGAGGGATCGGTGGGCAAGACATCGCTTGTTAGGCGTCTCGTGGCTAACACGTACTCCCCACTCGAGCAGAAGACCGAAGGAATTGCAGTCACGCGCTGGGGCGTCGACGCAGGCGGAGCGCCGATAACACTTGATATCTGGGACTTCGGCGGGCAAGAGATCATGCACGCTACACACCAGTTTTTTCTAACTAAGCGCAGCCTCTACATGTTAGTTATCGACGCTCGCCAGGGAGATGAGCAGAACCGACTGGAATATTGGCTTAAATTGATACAGAGCTTTTCGGCTGGGTCGCCGGTGATCCTCGTCGGCAATAAAACCGAACAGTCGCCACTAGACATTGACACGCGCGGTCTGATGGCGAAATATCCCAACGTGAGGTCAATCTTGGCAGTTTCGTGTAGCACGGGCGAGGGCGTTGGGTCTGTGCGCGAAGTATTGACAGATGCGATCGCCGAAATGCCGCATGTTCGTGATCTCCTACCCGTCGCGTTTTTCGATATCAAGGAACGACTCGAGCGACTCGACGAGAACTATTTATCTTTTGGCGCGTACCAAGAACTTTGTCGCCGGCACGGCCTAACAAACTTGGAGCAGCAAGAGTTGCTCGTGGGGTTCTTGCACGATCTCGGCACCGTGCTTTGCTTCCGTGAAGACCCTCGGCTATCCGATACAAATATCTTGAACCCAGACTGGGTCACGGGAGGAGTCTACCGACTGCTCAACTCGCATCTCGCCGCACAACGTAAGGGTCTTCTGACTTGGGACGATGTTGATTCGATCCTCGATACCATCGATTACCCACGTGAGCGACGCTCGTTCATTGTCGACATGATGAAACGCTTCGAGCTCTGCTATGAGGCAGACGATACGTTTCTTGTTCCCGATTTACTCACCAAAGAGGAGCCGGATACTGGATCGTGGGCTGACGCGCTTCACTTCGAGATTAAGTACGACGTGCTTCCATCGAGCTTGATCTCTCGTCTGATTGTGCGTATGCATGCGTCGATTAGTCACGCCACGGTCTGGCGTACCGGTTTGGTGGTGTCCTTGGACGAGAATCGTGGGCTTGTGAAAGGCGACCGTGAAGACGCTGTGATCCGCATATGGGTCACAGGCAATCCGAGTGGCAGGCGCGGGCTGCTCACAGCAGTACGACGTGAGCTGCGTGCGATCGAAGGAACTATCCCGGGGCTTATCGGAGAGGAGAGGGTGCCGGTCCCTCGTCACCCTGGTGTCTGGGTGCCTTACAGCCATCTGCTGGACCTTGAAAGCGCGGGACGCGACACCGTGGTTCCGCAGGGGCTCACGATGGATTTCAGCGTTCAGGAGCTGCTGGCTGGGATTGAAGCCCCAAGCGAACGCGCTGATCCAGCGATGAGGTCACTGCCCGAATCTGACCCAGCTAGCATCATCCGTAAGGGTGATGGTGCCTGGGTGCCGAGCGACGCGATCCGGCTGGGGATGTTGCTCATCGTCGTAATGGTGGTCGCCGCAGCCGTCTTCGTAGGCGCGGAGCGCATCGTGGGCACCAACGCTGCGGCCGGGATAGCGGCCGTTGCGCTCGCCGCTGTTGCGCTCGTAGCGGTCGTGGTACTTCGATCGTCTGGCCAGCTCAGCGAGGCCGGCTTCCTCGATGCCGTGCGGCAGACTCTTCGCCGAGAATGACCGGGTCCCCGCGCTCGATTCCGCGGTGATTGCTCGGCCCCGCCAGCCTCACTTAAGCGGGTGCGTCAGGCCGCCAGCGCCCCCGCCAGCTCGCGGCGGGAGCGGATGCCGAGCTTGCGGTACGCGTTCGTCAGGTGGACCTCGACCGTTTTCGGCGTGACGTAGAGGCTCTGGGCGATGTCGCGGTTGGTCTGGCCCTCGGCCGCCAGCGAGGCCACCTTGGCCTCCTTGGCGGTGAGGGCCGCGGGACCGCTGAGCGCCTCGGTTCGCGGGCGCACGCCGGTGGCGTGCAGCTCCGTGCGGATCTCCTCGGCCAGGACCGGGGCGCCGCAGACGAAGGCCAGCTCGAGCGCGCGGCGCAGCGGCTCGCGCGCGTCGGTCGGCTGGCGCGAGCGGCGCACCGCGCTGCCCAGCGCGAACAGGCACTTCGCGTGCTCGAGCTTGGCGTGCGAACCCTCCGCCACGGAGACCGACTCGCGCAGCCGCTCGATCCCGTCCTCGCGTTCGATCGTGCCGATCTCGCGCAGCGTCCGCGCCAGCGTCCCGGGGGCGCCCCACGCGCGGCTCGGAGGCAGCTCCTCCAGCGCCAGCTCGAGGGCCTCCTCGGTGCGGCCGAGCCGGTCGAGCGCGCGTGCCTTGAGGGTCCGCCACGGGATCCAGGCAGGGTTCACGATGCGGTGCAGCGATCGGCAGGCCTGGTCGCACACCTCGATCGCCTCCTCGGGCTTGCCCTCGGCGAGCGCCAGCTCGGCGCGAGCCGTGGCCCAGAGGAAGGTGGAATGCGCCTCGGGGACGAGCTCGCCGGCGTCGCCGAGCATCTCCCGCGCGGTGTCGAGGTCGCCGCGCTCGGTCGCGATCCGCCCGAGGATCGACATCGAGTAGGCCATGACCTGACCGGTCTGCTGGCCCCAGAGCTCCATCTTCTCGACCCCCATGCGGCCCTCGGCGTCGGCGTCGGGCAGCTCGCCCCGGCACCACAGGGTGAACGAGCGCCAGCAGTTGACCCCGAGCGCCGCGAACATCGCCCCGCGGCGGTGGGCGTCGGCCTCCGCCTCGTCCAGGTACTCGAGCGCCTCGTCGCGGTCGGCCAGCGCCAGCGAGGCGATCGGCGGGATGTTCGAGAGGCCGTTGTCCTCGCGCACGAGCAGGCCGCCCTCGAGCGCCCTGATCGCCAGCTCGGCAACCTCCTCGGAGTTGCCCCCCGACACGGCCCAGTCGTACGCCGCGACCGCCTCGAGCATCTTCGCGCCCGGCCCGTCGCCGGGGGCGCCGCTGCGGTAGCGGTCGTAGCGCTGGAGACCGGCCTGCGGGGCCCCTCCGAACACGATTCCGTAGTAGATGAGGCTCTCGAGCGCCTGCCTCAGCTCCAGCGCCTCCTCGGGGACCTCGTCCATCGTGCGCTCGGCGAGCGCCGCTCCCTCCCCCGCCGCGCCCGTGAACAGCAGCGTGCGGGCGAGCGCGTACGCGGCCATCGCGCGGTCGGGGCCCTCGAGCTCGTCGTGGGCCATGCGCAGGTGGGTGGCCGCGTCCGGACCGAAGGTGGAGACCTCGGCCATGCCCAGCTCCATCAGCAGTCCGGCGCGCCGGTCCGCGGGCGGCGGCTCGTCCAGCGCGCGGGTGAAGTACGAGACGGCGCTCTCCGGCGCGCCCTTGCGCAGCGCGGAGCGCGCGGCCTGGACGAGCTGGTCGTAGACCCACTCGTCCCCGCGACGCGGCACCGTGAGCAGGTGCGAGGCCACCTGCTCCAGCGAGGCGCCGCCGTCGGCCAGCATCCGCGCCGCGCGGCCGTGCTGGAGCTCGCGCTCGCCCGGCGGGAGGTCGTGGTAGATCGCGTCGCGGACGAGCCCGTGCACGAATGCCAGCGGCGGGTCCGGCCGCAGGATCTCGGCACGCGCGAGGTCTGCGGTGGCCTCCGCGGCCACGCGGTCGTCGATCTCGGCCAGGGCGGCGGCCGCCGGCACGTCCGCGTTTTCGCCGAGCACCGCCACGGCGCGGGCCACGGCGGCGGCGTCGGCCGACAGGCGCGCGAGCCGGAGCAGCACCGTGCGCGAGACCGCCCGCGGCCCGATGTCGCGCACCACCGTCGCGTTGCGCGACTCCGGCGCCACGCCCTCCGACTCGAGCGAGCTCAGGAGCTGGCGGAGCAGCAGGGGGTTGCCGCCGGTGGTGTCGTGGCAGGCGCTGCAGAAGGCGCTGTCGGCGTCGTCGGCGAGCCGCGCGCGCACCAGCCGGCACACGCCCTCCTCGCTCAGGGCGCCCGGACGCACCGACGCGGTGGAGGGGTCGTTCGCGATCTCGCCCAGCAGCGCGGGATCGGAGCCCGGCTCGGCGCTGCGCAGCGTGGCGGCGATCAGCACCGGCAGGCCCTCGAGTCGCCGCGCGAGGTAGGCCACGAACCGCAGCGACGGCCGGTCCACCCAGTGCAGGTCGTCGAGCGCGAGCATCACCGGCCCGTCCGCGGCCGCGTTCACCACCAGCCAGTAGAGCCCGTGCAGGGCGGCGAACGAGCCGTCGCGCGGTGCGTCCTCGGCCGCGTCGCCGACGGCGTCGAAGACCGGGCCGGCGGCAGCGGCGGCGCCGGTCAGCCAGGCGGCGCGCGTCTCGGCGTCCACCAGCGAGGGCTCGAAGAGCTGGCGCACCACGCCGAACGCGAACTCCAGCTCGAGCTCGCTCCCCTTCGCCGTGAGGACGCGCATTCCGGCGGACTGCGCGTGCTCGCGCGCCTCGGCCAGCAGCCTGCTCTTGCCGATCCCGGCCTGACCCTCGATCAGCGCGATGCGGCCGTCGCCGGCGGCGGCGCCGTCGATCAGGCTGTCGAGGGACTCGAGCTCACGCCCCCGCTCGAGGAGCTGGACTTCGCCGGCGGGGGCCACTCAGTGCTCGGCCACCACGCCGCCGTCGGGATCGAGCGGGAGACCGTGGTCCACCCACGCGGAGATCCCGCCGGTGAGGTTGTACGCCTCGTAGCCCGACGCGCGGAACGCCTCCGTGGCCATCGCGGAGCGGGCGCCGAGGCGGCACTGGAAGACCACCGGCCGGTCGCGCGGGATCTCGTCCGCACGGGCGGCCAGGCGCTCGAGCTCGATGTGCTTGGCCCCCGCGATCCGCCCCGCGTCCCACTCGTACTGCTCGCGGACGTCGATCAGCACGATCTCGCCGCGGTCGAGCATCTCCTTGACGCGCTCGGGCGCAACCTCGTGCCCGGGGTCCGAGGTGAAGGGGGCCATGCCCTCAATCTACGCGCTACCCGAGTGAAATCGCAACGGGCCCGGCGGGTGCGCTGCGCCCGCCGGGCGGGGCCGGGGTCAGCCGCGCGCCACGCCCCAGCGGACCGGTCCGCTCGTGCAGCTCACGCGGGCGGCGCCCGGGCGCGGTGGGAAGACCTCGACGCGCCATGTGCCCGAGCCGCCGTCGGGACCGATCTGGCCGGTCAGGCTGAAGCGGGCGGCGCCGGTGGGACCGCCCCGGAAGCGAGCCGGCTCCTCGCCCGTCACGCGGAAGGTCCCGCCAGGGCCGACGGCCGCGAGCGGCGTGCCGTCGCCGGAGCGGTACGCGCCGCGGATGCGCGCTCCGTCGTCGCAGCGGGCGCGGTACGCGATCCGCCAGCTCGCGCGCCGGCCGCCCGGGCCCACGCGGAGCGCGATGCGCTGCTCCTGGGCGGTGGCCCCTCTGTAGAGGCCCGCGACGGGCGGTGCGAGCGCCACGGCCGGAGGCCCGGCCTGCCCGGCGGAGCCGAGAGCGAGGACCGCGATGGGGAGCAGCGGAGGCGCCATGTCCGCGTCGCGACGCTAGCGGGGAGGCCGGAGGGACCGGCCGTCGTCATGCACTTCCGTTCGACATTCCTGCCCTGAGGGTCCATATGACCCATAAGTCAGGAATGTCGCGCGGTGCCCGGGCCTCTCGGACTTCCGTGGAGCGCCGCTAACGCGTCAGGCGCACGGACTTCTTCACGGTGCGGGCGTTGCCGCCCGCGTCCGTGACCGTCACGCGCAGCTGCACCAGGACGCTGCGCGCCAGCGCCAGCCGCTTGCGGACCGCGCTCGTGAGCTTGATCGCCACCGTTCGCTTGCCGCCGCCGAGCTCCAGCCCCTTGCGCCCGCCGGTGACCGCGCGCCTGCCCAGTCCCAGCTTCGCCGCCTCGCTGCTCGCGATGATCACGCTCGCGTCCGCGCGGCAGCTCTCCGAGCAGAGCATGCTCACCCGGATCCCCTTGCGCAGCACCGTGCCGATCCGCTGGCGGGTGGCGACCCCGAGGGAGGCCGCCGGCGCGGTCCGGTCCGGCTCCGCCGGCGGCGTGGTCGTCGTCGTCGTGACGGGCGGGCCGGGCTCGACCACCGGCTGCGGGTCCTGCACCGCGTCCACCGTGAACGAGTCCACTGCGGGGGTGGCGTCCCGGTTGCCGGCGACGTCGACCGCTCGCACCGCGAGCTGATGCGAGCCGTCCGCGAGCGGCGCGGTCTCGTGATTGCGGCCGCATGCCTGGAAGGCGCCGCCGTCGAGGCTGCACTCGAAGGTCGCGCCCGGGGCCTGCGAGGCGAATTCGAACGCCGGGGTGGGGTCGGTGGTGGTGTCCGGCGGTGTCGAGGCGAACGAGCTGCCCGGGCCGGCGAGCAGCGGATGCAGGAGGTAGCCGTAGTAGCGCGTGGTGCCGGTCGGGAAGGGCTGCTCGGGATCGCCCGCGAAGCCGCTGCCCGGGTTGGCGAGCCGGTAGGCGCGCGCCTCGGTGCGCAGCCGCTCGACGATCTGGGCGGGCGTGAGACCCGCACACGGGCCCGGCTCGCCCGCCTCGCCGATGCAGAGCGCCACCGCCCCGGCCACGTGCGGCGTGGCCATGCTCGTGCCGTCGATCGTGGCGTACGTGCCGTCCAGCCAGGTGGAGGTGATGCAGGTGCCCGGCGCGGCAATCATGTGCGCCCTGTCGGCCGCCAGGGTCGCGAAGTTCGAGTACGGGGCGCGTCGATCGTCGACGCCGCACTCGTTCGGGTCGAGCGTCCCCTGGGCGCCCGGAGCGCCGTCGTGGTCGTTGATGGCGCTCACGGTGAGCACCTCCGGGTAGACCGCCGGGCTGCCGGGGCCGGTGCCCTGGGTCGGATCGGTCGCATCGACCGGGACCGCCCGCACGTCCGCCGCCTCGTTCCCCGCGGCGACCACGTTGAGGATCCCCGCCGACGTGGCGCGACACACGGCGGCGTGAAACGGATCGCCGCTCGTCACGCCGCAGTCGGTGTCGGTCTCGCCCGCGCCGCCGAGGCTCATGTTGATCACCCGGATGCCGCGCGCGGAGGCGTTCGCCAGCACCCAGTCGATCCCGCACACCACGCTGCTCGTGCTGCCGCTCCCGGCGGCGTCCAGGACGCGCACCGCGTGCAAGCGCGTGCCGGGCGCCACGCCGGTCACGCCGGCACCGTCGTTCTCGGCCCCGATCGTGCCCGCCACGTGCGTCCCGTGGCCGTTCTCGTCCTCGGCGGTCGTGCCGGGCGCGATGCAGTCCACCCCGTCCACCGCGGTCAGGTCCGGATGGTCGAGGTCGATGCCCGTGTCGATCACGGCCACGCCCACGTCGCTCGCCTGGCGCACCCAGCCCGCGGAGCTCGACGACGGTGCGGCCAGTCCGAGGCGGCGCACCCCGCTCGGAGCGATCGGCTCGCCCGGCGCGAGCGGCTGCGCCGCGGAGGCGCGCACCGGCCGGTCGGGCACGACGGACTCGACGGCCGGGTCGGCTCGCAGCTCGCGAACCTGCTCCGCCGTGAGCCGCGCCGAGAAGCCCCGCACCGCACGCCGGAAGCGCAGCCGGCTGCGGAACCCGCGCCGGCGCTCGCGCGCGTCGGTCGCGCGGTCCACGCTGTCGACCCCGTGCTCGTAGACCACGATCCAGCTCTCGGTCTCGGCGGCCGCCGCGGGGCTCGCCGGCAGCATCGCCACAATGGCCACGAGGGCGGTCCAGAGCAGCACGCGCGAGGCCTTTACTTCAAAAAGTGAAGCGATACCTGGATGGTAGGCCGACCACGTACGCGCGTCAGTGGCAGGATGCCGATCTGAACACGACGACGAAGGGACTTCCGCAGTGGGTGAGCGAACCGAGTACAAGCCGGGCACCTTCTCCTGGGCCGAGTTGGCGACGACCGACCCCGACGGCGCCAAGGGCTTCTACGGCGGCCTGTTCGGCTGGGAGGCGCAGGACATGCCGGCCGGCGAGAGCGGCGTGTACACGATGTGCAGCCTGAGGGGATCGTACGTCGGCGCGGTGATGGAGCAGGGCGAGCAGGAGCGCGAGATGGGGATCCCGCCGCACTGGAACAACTACGTGACGGTGGACGACGTCGACGCGTCCACGGCGCGCGCGAGCGAGCTCGGCGCCACCGTCGCCGCCGGGCCGTTCGACGTGATGGAGGCGGGCCGGATGTCGGCGATCCAGGACCCCACCGGCGCGTTCCTGTGCCTATGGCAGCCGCGCGACCACATCGGCGCGTCGCTCGTGAACGAGCCCGGCTGCCTCACCTGGAACGACCTCAACACCCCCGACCCCGATACCGCCCGCGAGTTCTACGAGGCCCTGTTCGGCTGGACCTACGAGAAGATGGACAGCGACGAGGCCGACTACTGGATCACATGGAACGGCGAGCGCACAAACGGCGGGCTGATGAGGATGGAGACCGAGGGAGCGCCGTCGTTCTGGATTCCCTACTTCGCCGTCGAGGACGTCGAAGCCGCCACTGAGAAGGCGACCTCCAGCGGCGGCGGCAAGCACAAGGGGCCGATCACCGTCCCGGTGGGCCGGTTCTCGATCCTGCACGATCCGGCCGGCGCGGTGTTCGCCGTCTACGAGGGCAAG
>DASVPL010000210.1:0-39852 GCA_036382905.1 Thermoleophilaceae bacterium
CGGCCCGCGATGCCGACCTTGCGCCCGCAGGAGCTGTCCGGACTCGTGGTCATCCCCACGGTGGAGCACGACCCCGGCATCCACCGCGTCTCGATCGCGATCGACGTGGGCGTGTCGCGAACAGGGGCGGGGATCGCACCCCCGGAGGTGGTCACCAGGGAGGACCTGGTCGTGGTGCTGCGCAACGCCAGCGAGGGGAGCCTCGAGGCGATAGCGAGCCCGGACCCCGGGGCCCTCCCCGTCCGCGCGATTCGGGTCGTGCAGGCTCGGGGCGAGTTCACGTTCTCGCAGGGCGTGAACCCGCCGGACGAGCTGGTCGTCACGCTGCGAGGCGATCAGAAGACGTTCCCGATGTCCCAGACGCTCTCGCCGACCCGCTGCCTGGGCAAGGAGCCGCAGGTCGGGGACCGGGCCCCGGGCCTACCCCGGAAGGGCAGCTTCCTCCATCGCCTTCCGTTCATCCAACGACTGCGCCGCTCGCGGTGCTGCGTCAAGCGACTGGACGCTCCGGTCAACCCCAGCGCTGACGCGACCGCCAAGAGCGAGCACTTCGAGGTGGAGGCCGACTTCGTCGCGCGCGGTGCCAAGTGCCAGTGCGGGTGCTGCGAGTACCGGCAGTACGTTCGAGGGACCTTCAGCGACGCCGCCGGCGCCCCGGTCCGGTTCGATCTGCCCTCGGGCGCACTCGACCCCGCCAGCTACTGCGAGGACGGCGCGATCGACGAGTTCGGCCCGGGCGCGCACGGCTATTACGGGCACCGGAGCACGAGCTCGCCGGGAGACGCCTACGCGGGCGCGGGCAAGTCGGCGAGCTGCACATACCGCGGGAACGAGAGGCCGAGCTGTCCTCCCACGGACGGCGTCCACCTGGAGTTCCTCGGCCTGGTAATCGATGTCTGCCAGGGGCGCGTGGCCGCGAAGCGGACCTGGATCGTCGACCTCTAGTCCCGGGTCTGCCTCCGGGTCAGGCCCGGATCATCCCGAGCTCGGCCCGTTCGTCGCCAGCTCGAAGTGCGACTGGATCGTGGCGAAGTCGAGGTCGACGTTGTAGACCGCCACCTCGTCGACCACGCCGTTGAAGAGGTGCTGCGGAGTATCGGACTCGTTCCCGCCCGCACCTATGCGGAAGTCCCGAGCCGTATTCGGCTGGTAGACCACCTCTGCCGTGGCGGGCGCGTCCGCGGCCGGGTCGACATACAGCTTGAGCGTCTTCCCGTCGTAGGTCATCGCCAGGTAGTGCCTCCCGGGCGTTGCGTCGGGCCCACCCGCGGCGACCCCCACGCCCGACGCGCCATCCCCGACCCACGCCTCCCACTTGTTCTCGTTGTTCACGTAGATCGCGTATCCGAAGATCTGCGTGTCCGGGCTGATGTCGCGCGAGGAGGCGACGGCACGGTGACCCTCGCCGCCGGCGACATCGGCGATCGCCTCCACGGTGAACTTGGCCGGGTTCAACGCGTCGCTGTGAGGCACGGTCACGTGGCCCGTGGACCCGTCGAACTGCGCGGCTGTGTCGCTGTCACCCACCACGAACCCCGGCTGTCCGAGCGTCACACCTCCGACGTACGTCCCGTTGTGGCCCCCCTTGCTGTCGACCGCCGTCGTGGCTCCCACGGCCTCACCGAGACGCCAGTAGCCGACGAGGTTCGTGTTGTTCGTGACGCTGTCCTTGTACTGCTCGGGTCCGCCGAGGCCCCCGGTCTCCAACTGGCAGCCGACGAAGGCGAACAACATCACGAACGACGCCAGTGCCAGCGGCGCGACTAGAAGGATCCAGTGCGACATTCCAGCTCCTTTCGGGTCCCATGCGTCTCCCGCAGGGGATTGAGGATCGAGCGCACGCAGCCGTAGCCGGCCAGCGCGAAGACGAAGATGGCGCCCGGGAACGGCGGGGCGGTGGCGATCGCCGCGGCGCCGGCGAGCAGCGTCACGGCCGCCGCCAGCTCGAGGAGCTGGACGGGGTGGCGCCGCTCCCAGCGGCCCGCGTGATCGGGCAGGTGAAGGGCGACGCGACCGTCGCTCGGCCGGCCCGCGCAGCAGCCGTTGAGGAGGCAGCCGACGCGGGTGAAGACCATGCCGACCAGCATCGTGAACGTCGCCACGTCCCAGAAGGCGGCGAACGGGAGCCCGAGCCCCGCGAGCACCGCCGGCGAGACCGCGACGGCGAGGAGCAGCCCACCCACGAGGGCGGCGCCGCCGTCCCCGCGGCGCCAGATCCGCCGCGGCTCACGACGGAACACCTCCCAGTGACTCAGCACGAACCAGAGCCGCGAGCCCACGAGAGCCGGCGCGATCAGGATGAGGAGCGCGAGGGACGCGCGGTCGGGGTCGATCGGCATGCTCGTGGCCACGCCATAGCCGGCATAGACGCCGCAGAGCAACCCGACGTACAGCATCGCCGGATAGCTGGGGACGTTGACGCCGTGCCAGCTGAAGAGGACGCGGCGCACCGTCAGACGACCGAGCCGACCGCGACGGCGACTCCGGCGACGATCGCCACGTCCGCGAGGTTGAAGGCCGGCCACCAGCCGAGAGCGATGAAGTCGATGACCGCACCCCGACCGGCCCGGTCGAGCAGGTTGCTCGTAGCGCCCCCGAGCGCCACGACGAGTCCAGCGCCCGCGAGTCCGTGTGAGGGCGACCCCGCGCCCGTGGCAAGCACGAGCACCGTGCACGCAAGCGTCATGCTCCAGAGCCCGAGCTGAGCCGGCAGGGACGGCGCGCGACCGAGCCACGAGCCCCCGTTGGCCGCGAGCCTGAACACTCCCGACCGCCTGGCTCCACCCACTCCGGCGGAGGCGAGGAACCGGACCGCGAGCGACTTCGTCACCTGGTCGAGAAGGACCACCGCGCCGGCTCCTGCAAGCACCCAGCTCGCCACGCGGGCGATCTTAACCGCTCAGGAGGCCCCCGCGTCAATTGTTGCGCCGATGCCCTTGACGTACAGCGCATAGCCGTTGCGGCGCGCCCTCGCCAACCGGAAGCCGTGGTTCTCGAGCGCGCGGCGAGCGATCGCGTGGCGGGTCCCGGTGTGGGCCACCATGTGCCGGAAGCCGCGTGCCTCGGCCGCGATCTCGGCGTGGTGGGCCAGCGTCCCCGCGACACCGCGCCAGCGTGCGTGCCGGGCGACCGCGATCGTCCCGATGTAATACGCGCCGCGTGGAGGCCGCGGGCTCGCCAGGACGATCTGCGGCAGGGCGGCGGCGAGCAGCGGCCACCGCCCGGGCCTCAGGTCACGGAGGCTCGTGAGCAGCAGCGCGCGATGGAGGCGGTAGCGATCGCGCACCGGGAAGCCGATCAGCACGCCGACGGCCTGGCCATCGATCTCGGCGACCAGCGCGTGCTCGAAGCTCGCGGAGTGGCCCGGCTGCGACCACACCCGAGCGACGATGCGCCGGCCGTCGTCGGCGGATCCGGCCAGACGCGTGTACGCGGTGGCCGCGGCATCGAATACGAGTCCCGCCGCGGCGATGTCGTCAGCTCGGGCCGGACGAACCGCCACACCCGAAGCGGGAACCCGTGAACCCGTCACGAGCGGATCCTAGGTCGGCTCTCCTCAGGCGGTTCCCGAGGCCAGCACACAACGACCACCAACTGACCGAGTTCGATCAAAAATTCCCCAGCGCGCTGGTACAATCGGTCAGTGCGCCGCCCCCTCGCCGCACTCGCACTCGCCGCCGCCGGCCTCCTCGCCGTGCCGGCGGTCGCACAGGTGCCCGGCGACCCGGTCAGGGTCGAGCCGAGCACGGCCGGCACGAGCTCCCACATGATCGTGGACATCCACGGGTCTGCCGACCCGAAGGCGAACGGGCGCCCCGCGACACACGCCGTAATTGACCTGGCCCAGGGCTTCAGGCGCGACCTCCGCGCGCGGTCGGAACGTTGCACGGAGTCGCGGGCCAAGGCGTTCGACTGCCCCGGCAAGAGCAAGATCGGCTCCGGCACGGCCGACGCCACGGTGTCCAATGGCGCGATCAGCCAGGCCGTGGTGGCGGACGTGTCGCTCTTCCTCGCACCACGCGCCCAGTCCAGCGACGCGGCCGGTGTGTGGCTCATCTTCACGGAGCGCAGCAGCGGCTCGCGGGCCTGGATCTTCGGCCGGCTCCTCAAGCTCGGCAGCCACGGCCCGTTCGGGATCGAGGCGCGGTTCGAGAACTTCGAGACCGCGAACTCGGCCGCGCCGGAGGGCTTCACCGTGCGGCTCGACCGCATCCAGGTCGAGGTGGGCGCGTCCCGCACCGAGAAGATCACGGTCTGCTGCAAGACGGTGCGGCGCAACGGCAAGAAGAAGAAGGTCAGGTACAGGAAGAAGGTCGTCCGTAACCTGCTCCACAACCCGAAGAGTTGCGACGGCTCGTGGGACTACCAGGTACGGATCCGCTACTCGGCGACCGACGAGAGCGTGCGCGACGGCGTCATGCCTTGCACGAACCCCTAGTAGGCGCCTGCGAAACCGCGGTGGGTACCTCGAGCGATCCGCGCGCTCTGGCTAGCTGCTGCTCTCAGCCGTGGGGCCGTGGCCGGGGATGAGGCCAGAAACGACACCGACCCCGTCTCAGGGGCCGGTGTTCGCACTTCGATCAAATGGCGGAGAGGGCGGGATTCGAACCCGCGAAGGAGCTTGCACCCCTTACTCGCTTAGCAGGCGAGTGCCTTCAGCCACTCGGCCACCTCTCCGGACCGGGCCGATTCTACGGCTCGCGCGGCGGCGCGTCAGCCGCGCGGCAGGCGCTTCAGCGGATCCTGCGGCTCGCCCCAAGGCGCGCGGCCGCTGCGCACCTCGAAGTGCAGGTGCGCCGTGTCCGAGGTGCCGGTGTCCCCGACGAACCCGATCACCTCGCCCTGCGACACCTTGGCTCCCTGCTTGACCCGGAAGCGCGACTGGTGCGCGTAACAGGTGACGAACCCGCCCGCGTGCGCGAGACACGTGTAGTTGCCGTAGCCGTCCTGCCACTCGCGCATCACGACGACACCGTCCAGTGCCGCCCTGATCGGCGTCCCGTCGGCGATCGGGATGTCGATTCCGGCGTGCCGGTGGCCGCCGCGCTGCTCTCCGAACCGCCCGGTGATCGCCCCGCGCACCGGCCAGATCAGGCCGGAGGCCCGCGCGCGCCGCGGCGCGGCCGGCTCGTACTGGAGGCCGATCTGCGAGGCGCCGATCACCGCGGCTGCGTCACCGTTACCGCCGTCGCCGCTCGCGCCCGTCGCCACCGCAGCGCCGCCATACAGAGCGGCCGCGAGCATCGCGATAACTGCAAACCCGGCGAATGAGCGCACTGCGTGAAGCTCCCCTGTCTCGGCCTACGGGGTTAGCTGACGGGCTCGCGCTCAAGGCAGCGCTACCGGGCGGTACTGCCCGGATTCGCCCCACGCCGCCATATGGCGGCACTGGTTCCCCCGATCCCACACGCGTGCGTGCGGCATTCGGCACATCTACGAAGTCGAGGAGTGTATTTCCCGACCGGATGGATGCAACAAACGTCTCAGGCAGACTCTCTTACATGGACCGCCGCTTGCTCTACGCCCTGATCGCACTCGCCACCGTGCTGATCGCGCTCGTCGCGACGCAGGTGCTCGTGCCCTCGTATCTCGAGCGCCGAGCCGAGAACCGGCTCACCGAGGACGGCGGCAAGGCGACCGTCGACATCGACGCGCTCCCCGCGCTGGGCCTCCTGTTCGACCACGGCAAGCGCATCCAGGTGCGCGGCGAGGAGCTCGTGATCCCGCTCGAGGGCGAGCGCGGCAAGGTGTTCGGCGACCTCGACCGCTTCGCCGAGGCCGACGTGCGCCTCGACCGCATGGTCGCCGGCCCGCTGCGCATCGCGCGTTTCTCACTCGCGCGCGGGAAGCACGGCGACCCATACGCCCTGACCGTCAGCGCGACCGTGACCGCGGCCGAGCTCGGCGACTACGCGGGCCAGCAGCTCGGGCCGCTCGCCGGCTTCCTCGGCCGCATCGGCGCCTCGGTGCTTCCGTTCTCGAACGCGCCGATCCCCGTCGAGCTCGACGCCTCGCTGAAGAGCGACGACGGCCGCGCGGTGGTCGAGACCGTCGACGGCACCGTGGCCGGGCTCCCCGCCGACCCCCTGGTCGGCGCCCTCGCCGAGGCGATCGCCGCCCGGCTCTGAGCCGGTACGCTCGCGCCGTGGACGAGGAGGACCCGACGACGCAGGAGCTGCGGGTGGAGCAGCTCCAGCGCGAGCGCATCGAGCGCGAGGCCGCGGCGGCCGGCGCGACGCCGGACGACACCGAGCAGCACGAGCGGCGTGCCGACCGGGCAAGCTACCTGCGCGAGAAGCTCGAGGAGCGGGCCGAGGCCGAACGCGACGCCGCCCGCGAAGACGACGACTGAGACTGGAGACACGATGGAGTACGACGAGCGGGCTGACGAGCTGGAGAAGGAGGCGGAGCGCCTAGAGCACGAGTCGAAGCGCCTCGGCGAGCGGACCGACGCGGCCCGCTCGGAGTGGGAGTCGGCGAAGTCGGATCCGAGCAAGGCGCCCGGCGCGCAGGCCGCCGAGGCGACCGGCCCGCACCACATCGACGCCGAGGATCCCGCCACCGGGCGCAGGTACGGCGAGGTCCGCCAAGAGGAGATCGAGGACGCCGAGGCGGCCGACTCCGAGTAACCGAGATAACGACTCAACCTCTGGCGCGTTACAGCGTTGACCCCGTAGACGCATGGGAGGCGTCGGGCGGGGGGAGAGATTGAGGACGCTTTGCTCGGACGACATCAACGGAATGAGGATCGGGAGCCGGATCGCCCCCGGGGCGGCACCCTCGGCCAGGCGATAGCCGCCGCGCGCGACCAGCTCGGGCTCGAGATCGTCTGCGTCTCGCGCACCGTGCGCGCGAGCGACCTGAGCGACCACGCGGGCGACGCATGCGGGGTGGACCCGCTCGCGGACGGATCGGCCATCGTGCCGCTCGAGTCCGGCGACGGGCACCTGCACGGGAGCCTGGTGTGCCGGCCGGTCGACGGCCACGAGCTGGACGACCGCGACCTCGGGTTCCTGCGCGTGCTCGGGCGCGTGGTGGGGACGCAGATCGCCCACAGCGAGCGCGATCGCAAGCTGCGCCGCCAGCAGGCCGAGACCACCGGGCTCCAGGCGCTGCTCGCGGCCATCGAGGCCCGCGACAGCTACACCGGCGAGCACTCGCGCAGCGTGGTGGATCTCTCCGTGCGCGTCGCGCGCGAGCTCCAGCTCGGCGGGCGCGACCTCGACCAGGTCGAGCAGGTCGCGCTGTTGCACGACGTCGGCAAGGTCGCGGTGCCGGACGCGGTGCTTCAGAAGAACGGCCCGCTCACCGAGCCCGAGGTCGAGCTGGTACGGCGCCACCCGGTGGTGGGTGCGCGCATCGTCAGCTCGGTGTCCGAGCTGGCCCACCTCGCGCCCGCGATCCGCTCGGGCCACGAACGCTGGGACGGCCGCGGCTACCCCGACGGCCTGAGCGGCGACGAGATCCCGATCCTCAGCCGCATCACCTTCGTGTGCGACGCCTACGATGCGATGGTCTCGGACCGCCCGTACCGCGACGCGCTGCCGCCCCAGGTCGCCATCACCGAGGTCGAGCGCAACGCCGGGTCGCAGTTCTGCCCGCGCGCCTCGGCGGCGCTGCTCGGAGTGCTCGAGACCACCCGCTCGCACGCACGCTCGGCAACGCGCTTCTTCACCGCACCGCCGGTTCCGTAACGCGTCGATACAGTCGCGTCCGGCATGCAGACGAACGAGCTGAACAGCGACCTGCTGCGGCGTCTCGCCGACCTGCGGCCCGAGGGCGCGCGGGTCCTGAGCCTCTTCCTCAACCTCGACCCGTCGGAGTTCGCAACGCCCCCCGCGCGTGCCACCGAGGCGCGCTCGCTGATCGACCAGGCCGAGCGCCAGCTCCGTGAGTCCGGCGAGCTCGACCACGACGCCGAGAAGGCGCTGCGCCAGGACATCGAGCGCGCGCGCGAGCTCTTCGACCGCCTCGACGCCGACGGCGCGCACGGGCTGGCCGTGTACGTCTGCGGCCCCGCCGACCTGTTCGAGGCGATCAAGCTGCCGCGCCCGATCGAGACCCGCGCGGTCGTTGACGACTCACCGTTCGTGGAGCCGCTCGCCGAGCTCGGCATGCGCGGGAGCTGGTGCGTGATGGTCGTGAACCGGCAGGTCGCGCGCATGCTGCGCGGATCGCCGGACCAGCTCGAGGAGCTGCCGGTGGTCGAGGACGAGGTGCACGGCCGCCACGACCAGGGCGGCTGGTCCCAGGCGCGCTACCAGCGCAGCGTCGACGAGGAGGTGCGCTGGCACCTCAAGCACGCCGCCGAGGTGGCCTTCCGCCGCTTCAAGCGCTCACCGTTCGACAACGTCCTGCTCGGCGGGCCGGAGGAGACGGTCACCGAGTTCGAGGGCATCCTCCACCCCTACCTGCGCGAGCGCGTGGCGGGCCACTTCAAGGTCGACGTGGAGAACACCACGCCCGACCAGATCCGCGCCGCCGCGGCGCCGCTGATCGACGCGGTCGACGAGAAGCGCGAGCGCGAGGCGCTCGACCGACTCGAGGAGGGCGTCGGCACCGGTGGACGCGGGACGGCCGGGCTGGACCTCACCATCGCCGCCCTCAACGAGCGGCGCGTCGAGATCTTGCTGCTGAGCGACCGTTTCGACGCCGCGGGGGTGTACTGCCGCGGCTGCGGGTGGGTCGGCACCGACGTGACGCTGACCGCCTGCCCCGTCGACGGCGGAACCCTCGAAGAGCGCGAGAACATCGCCGAGAACGCGATCGAGCTCGCGATCCTCCAGTCCGCGCAGGTCCTGCGCGTGCGCCACCACCCCGAGCGGCTCGAGGCCCACGGGTCCATCGGCGCGGTGCTGCGCTTCTAGCGCGGCGGCAGCGTCGACACGCCGGGCAGCAGTCCCCGCCAGCGCAGCGCCGCGCGCGCGGCGTTCGCGCCGCAGGCGCCGTGGACCGCTCCGCCCGGATGCGCGGAGGAGGAGCCGAGGTAGAGGTTGCGGATCGGCGTCTCCGGACGGCCGACGCCCGAGGTCGGCCGGAACACGAGCTGCTGGTGCGCCTGCGCCGTGCCGCCGTTGATCGCCCCGTTCACGAGGTTGGAGTTCGCGCGCTCGAGGTCGTGCGGGGTGAACACGTGCCGGGCGCGGATCAGATCGCGGAAGCCGGGCGCACGCGCCTCGATCTCGTCCTCCAGCCGGCGCGCGAACAGCTCGGTCTCGCGCTCGTCGAAGCGGCCGGTGATGTCCTGCCCGCCGGCGTCGCCCTTCGGCGTGCGCGGGTGGTGCGTGTAGGCCCAGGCCACGTCGCAGCCCTCCGGTGCGCGCGTCGAATCCACGGGCGCGTACTGGCCCACGACCATCAGCGGGTGCGACGGCATCAGCTTGCGCGCGAGCTCGGACGCGTGGACGGTGAAGTGGTCCATGTCCTCGCCGGTGTGGATCACGCCCGAGCGGCGGGCGTCGGGCGCCGCCCACGGGATCGGCCCGTCGAGCGCCCAGTCGACCTTGAAGGTCGAGGCGTCGTATTCGAAGCGGCGCAGGTCGGCGACCGTGCGGTTGGGCAGGTGCTCCTCGCCCACCAGGTCGAGGAACAGCTTCGGCGCGACCACGTCCGCGATGACGGCGCGCGGGGCGTCGATCTCGGTGCCGTCCGCGGTGCGCACCCCGACCGCGCGCCCGCCGCGGACGATCACGGCCTCGACGCGCTGACCGCAGCGCACCACTCCCCCGCGCGCGTCGAGCCGCTTCAGCAGCGCGGCGATGATCTGGCCGGCGCCCCCCTCGGGCGTGGGGAAGCCCACGTGCTGACCGAGCACCGACAGCATCCAGCCGAACCCGGCGCTGACCGCCGTCTCCGGCGTCAGGTCCGCGTGCAGGGCGTTGCCGGTGATCATCCGGCGCGCCTGCTCGGAGACGAACCACTCCTCGCCGAAGCGCCGCACCGACAGGGTGATCATGCGCAGGAAGCGAACCGTGTCGCGGTTCAGCGCCCAGGCCATCTTCGCCGCCCCGCGCAGCGGCGGGAAGGGCGCGCCGAAGCCGGCCTCCATGATCGGGTCCCCCACCCGCTCCCAGATCCCGTAGAGCCGGCGCCAGGCCTCACCGTCGCCGTTCTCGTAGTGATTCAGACGCTCGACCGTCTCCTCGAGATCGAGTGACACGTACGGGCAGGTCCCGTCGATCGCCGGGTGCGCGAACGCGAGCGGCGAGCGCCGCCACACGAGACCGTGCTCCTCGAGCCGCATCGCGCGCATGGCGGGCGACACCACGGTGAGCGGGTAGAACGCGCTGAAGAGGTCGTGGACGAAGCCCGGCTGGCCGGTCAGCTCGCCGCTCTTGACGGCGCCGCCCGGAGCGTCCTGCTCCTCGAGCACGAGAACGTCCCAGCCCGCGTCGGCTAGGACGTTGGCGGCCACGAGGCCGTTCTGACCCGCACCGATGACAACCGCGTCAGCCATGCGGTCGAGGCTACCCGGCCGGGGGTAGGACAACCCGGCAGCCGGCGGGGCCGCGAGACTCGAGCGACACCCGCCGGACAACCGGTTGAAGCGGGACCCACGAGGGGGTTGGGCCCCGCCGGGGAGCTGCTCCCGTTAGTGGGTGCGGCTCCCGAACCTGCCGCCGAGCCCGTAGCCGCCGGTGGGGATACCGGCCAGCAGTACGAGGATGGCGGCCACGATTCCGACGATTGCCGGAAGGCCGAGTGCAACGCAGATCGCGTAAACGAGGGCTGCGAAGAGAACGGCCAAGACGATGCCGATCATCTGGACTCCTTCCCTCTTCTGTAGGGGTACTGGGCAGTCGATTGCCCTGCTCCTGTTGTTCCCCTTACAGAACGCAGCTACGCCTCCCGGGTTGGATGGAAGCGTCGCGGCGCAATTTCCGTCCCGCCCGCGATGGATCGGGGACGTTTGCGGGAAGATACGTTCCATGCCCCGATCTATATGGACCGGCGCGATCAGCTTCGGGCTGGTCAACGTCCCGGTGAAGCTCTACAGCGCGGTCTCCAAGAAGACCGTCCGTTTCCATCAGCTCCACGAGCCCGACGGCGTGCGCATCCAGCAGAAGCGCTTCTGCCCGGCCGACGGCGAGGAGGTTCCCTACGACGAGATCGTGAAGGGCTACGAGATCAGCCCGGACCGCTACGTCGTGATCTCGCCGGAGGAGCTCGACTCCCTGGAGCCGCGCAAGACGAAGACCGTCGACATCGAGGACTTCGTCGACCTCGACGAGATCGACCCGCTCTACTACGACCACCCCTACTACCTGCTTCCCGGCCAGGGCGCGCAGAAGCCGTACAAGCTGCTGGTCGAGGCGATGAAGCAGGCGAACAAGGTCGCGATCGCGCGCGTGGTGATCAGGACCAAGGAGCAGCTCGTCGCGATCCGGCCGGTGGGCGACATCCTGTCGATGGCGAGCATGAACTTCGCCGACGAGGTGATCGACCCCGACTCGTTCGACGAGGCACCCGGCGACGACGTCGAGACGCGCAAGCGCGAGGTCGAGATGGCGCAGCAGCTGATCGAGAGCCTCACGTCCGAGTTCGACCCGTCGAAGTACCACGACACCTACCGCGAGCGCGTGATGGAGCTGATCGAGGCGAAGGCCGACGGTCAGGAGATCGCGGTGCAGCCGGAGGAGGAGGTCGCTCCGGTGCCGGACCTGATGGCGGCGCTCGAGGCGAGCCTCGCCGCGGCCAAGAAGGACAAGGGAGGCTCGGGCAACGGCAAGCCGAAGTCCGCGGAGCCCAAGAAGAAGCCGGCCGCTTCGAAGAAGAAGGCGGCGGCTAAGAAGTAGACCTCAGACGAGGTGTTCGTTCTAAGTCACGCATACCGTGAGTTAGAACGAACACCTCGTCCTCGAGGCCTACTGGTGTGAGTCGAAGCCCTCGTCGGCCGGCTTCGGGCTGGGCCCGCCGCCGGTCTCGTCGCCGTCGCCGCCGTCCTCGGGCGCGGTCGGACCGCCTATGTCGCGATCCGTGCGCTCGCCCGTGCCGGCCGGGTGGCCCTCCTCCGGGCTCGTGTGCGGGCTTCCGCCCTCGTCCTGCTTGTCTTGTCCTTCTTGATGGTCGGTCATAGCGCCACCCCTACCCGGTCGCCGGGACTGCGACTCATCCGCGACCTCCTCGCGCGGCCCGAACGCCACAGCTACGGCGGCTCCCGCTCCCAGCGCGCCGACCTCTACGTGCCCGACGGTGCCGGGCCGCACCCGGTCGTGGTGCTGCTGCACGGCGGCTACTGGCGCTCGAAGTACGGGAAGTCGCTGATGCGCGCCGTCTCGGCGGACCTCGCGCGGCGCGGGTTCGCCGCGTGGAACGTCGAGTACCGGCGCATGGGCCGCCACGGCGGCGGCTGGCCGATGACCTTCGACGACGTGGGCGCCGCCATCGACCTGCTGCCGGAGATCGGCCGCGGGCGGCTCAGGCTCGACGCGGTCGACGTGGTCGGGCACTCGGCCGGCGGGCAGCTGGCGATCTGGGCGGCGACGAGGCGCGACGGGCGCGTGCCGGTCCGGCGCGTCGTGGCCCAGTCGGCGGTCTGCGACATGGTGTGGGCGGGCGCGGCCGCACGCGAGCTCCTGGGCGGCGGCCCCGACGAGGTGCCGGAGCGCTACGTGGCGACGAACCCGATGCAGCTCGTCCCGATCGGCAAGCCGACGCTGCTCGTGCACGGCTCCGATGACGAGACCGTGCCGCTCGAGCGATCGCGCCTGTACTACGAGGCCGCGCGTGCGGCCGGCGACCCGGTCGAGCTGATCGAACCCTCGCCGGGGCACCACCGGATCCACATCGACCCGCGCTCACGCGCCTGGCAGGTTGTAGCGGAGTGGCTCGCCGGGTAGGGCATGCCCGATGACCCGCGTCCCGGAACCCGTCGCCAGGGCCACCGCCAGCGTGTTCCGGACCCTCTCCTCGCTGCGCGGCAAGCGCGCGTTCCACCCGCATGGGCTGGTGTTCGAGGCGGAGTTCGAGCCGTACCTGCGCTCGTCGCCCACCGGGGTCGAGATCCTCGACGGCGGGCCGCGCCGCGCCCTCGTGCGCTGCTCGCGGGCCCTCGGGTTCCCCGAGCCGGCCCCCGACATCCTCGGCTTCGCGATCCGGTTCACCGACGCGTACGGCGCGGGGCGCCACCAGGACCTGCTCTGCGTCACGTCGATCGACGCGCCGGTGGGTCACCACGCGCTGATCCCCGCGACCGGCTTCTTCACGCGGCCCTACTCGACGCTGCTGGCCTACCGGCTGCCCGAGGGCGTCCGGCTGTTCGGCGTGTTGCCGATCGGGAGCGGGCCCGCGCTCGGCCCGCGGCTCGAGCAGATCGCCGAGGCGGCGCGGCGCGGCACGGCGACGTTCGAGCTGGCGCTGGCGCCTCTGAGCGGCCGCTTCGACGGTGTCGGCACGATCCAGCTGGGCGACCAGCTCCCGCCGGAGCAGGGCGAGCTGCTGCGCTTCAACCCGTGGAACAGCGGCGGCGGCATGTGCCCGACCGGCCCGTTCATGGGCCTGCGCGACGCGGCCTACAAGGGCAGCCAGGAGGGGGCGGCGACCTAGTTACTCGGCGGCCGCGGCCTTCGCCTCGTCGAGCGCGGCTACGAAGCCCTCCACGTCGGCGCGGCGCTCCGCCGGCACGATCAGCGACATGAAGTTTTGGCAGACCACCGTGATCTGGATCAGCTCCTCCTTCTCCCCGAAGAAGACCTTCTTGCGGCGGGTGAAGTCCTTGACCTGGGTCTCCTTGTACGAGGAGATGGGGTTGC
This sequence comes from Thermoleophilaceae bacterium, assembly GCA_036382905.1. Taxonomy (GTDB): domain Bacteria; phylum Actinomycetota; class Thermoleophilia; order Solirubrobacterales; family Thermoleophilaceae; genus AC-37. Next base: position 13,752 of record DASVPL010000210.1, read on the forward strand.
GGGCGCGCGAGTTGCCGATCCGGAGCTTCTCGATCCAGTTCCCGTCCAGCACGATCGACTCGCCGTCGATGCCCTCGAGCGTCAGCACGCTGCGATCCTAACGCCGCTGTGACCTCCCTTCCGCTCGCACACGAGACCTGGCTGACCCACGACGACGTCGCGGTCGACTGGGACTTCGTGCTCGAGGGCCTCACCCTCGCGCTGCTCGCCGCGGCGGTGCTCCTCACCCTGGCCGTCCGCCTCGTAGCGCGGCGCCGGCCGGGCGTGGACGTGCCCGTGCTGGCGCGGATGGCGCCCTTCATGCCGTTCGCCGTGCGGCTGCACCTGGCCGTATCGCTGATCGGGCTCGTCTCGCTCGGCTACTACCTCTCGCCGGCGATGGACCTCCAGGCCGACCTCGCCGGGATCCTGCTCGGCGCGGTGATGGTGATCGTCGCCGTGGCGATGGTCATCGGCTTCCAGGTCCGGGCGGCCGCGTGGCTCCTGATCGCGGCCGGCCCGCTCGGGATGCTCGAGTTCGGCGTGTCACCCGTCGTCCAGCGGATCGACATGCTGGGGCCCGCGCTCTTCCTGCTGTTCGCCGGAGCCGGGCGCTGGTCGGCCGAGTTCGAGCTCGGGCGCGTGCGCGACCCCTCCCCCGAGGCGATCGCGCGCGCGGTGTGGGCGCTACGGGTCGCCGCCGGCGTCGCGCTGATCGTGGTCGCGTTCGTCGAGAAGCTCGCCCAGCCGGACCTCGCGCTCGAGTTCCTCCATCACCACCCGCAGTTCAACGTCGCGCGCGAGGTCGGGATCCCGATGGGCGACCTCGAGTTCGCACGCGTGGCGGGCGCGATCGAGGTGCTCTTCGGGCTGCTCCTGATCTCCGGCGCGCTGCCGCAGGCGATCGTGCTGATCGCGGGCATCCCGTTCAACGCGACGCTCTGGTTCTTCGGCAACCTCGAGCTGGTGGGTCACCTCCCGGTCTACGGGACCATGCTCGTGCTGCTGGTCTACGGCTCGTCGCCCGAGCTTCGCCCGCTGGCGTCGCGAATGTGGCCCTGGCGCCCCCTCCGCGCCTGATCCGCCAGCGGCCGCACGCCGTATCGAAGGCGTGGGGAGCGTGTGGGGCATCGTCGGGGCACCGCTGGCACTCGCGAAGGGTGTGGTGAGCTTCACCCGCGACGTGGGGACGATCGCGCGGGTCGCGCGCGAGGCCGAGCCGGTGATCCGCGAGGTCGAGCCGATCGTCCGCGACAACTCCACGACCGCTCGCGAGGCCCTCGACGTGGCACGCGAGAACAACGCGCTCACCCGCCAGGCGAACGCGACCATCGCGACCCTCGATCTCCACGCCACCGAGCTGCTGAGGCGGGTGGGCACGATCGAGCTGGAGCTGCCGGCGATCCGCCGCGGGCTCGCCCACGTGGAGGACCTCGCCGACTCGGCCGAGACGCTCAGCGTGGCCGCGCCGCCCGTGCAGGCCGCCGCCGAGCGCGTCGAGCGACTGGCGCAACGCATCCCCGGCGCCCGGCGCTCGACGCGGAGGCTCAACGGCCGCGACGCGTAGTCTCGCGTGCCATGAGCTACACGATCAGGAACCTCAGGGACGTGCCGGACATGGCCAAGAAGTTCGGCCACTCCGATTCGCAGGAGGCGCACTTCGCGCACAAGGAGTTGGGCGCCGAGACGGTCGGCTTCTCCTTTCAGGTCGTCAAGCCGGGCAAGCGGCAGGCCTTCGCTCACCGCCACGAGCAGGCCGAGGAGATCTACGTCGTGATCGCGGGGAGCGGCCGGGTGAAGCTCGACGACGAGGCGCAGGAGGTCCGCGCGCTCGACGCCATCCGAATCGCGCCCGGCGTCGTGCGCACGTTCGAGGCCGGTGACGAGGGCCTCGAGCTGATCGTGTTCGGCCCCCGCCACGAGGGCGAGGTCGAGATCATCACCGAGGACGTCTGGGGCGACGCCTAGGCGGGCTCGGTCGCCGGCTCCGGCGAGGGGCGTACGCGCAGCAGGCGCGCGGCACCCGCCGGGAGCCACCAGTTCCAGCGCCCGAACATCGAGACCACGGCGGGAACGAGCAGCGCGCGCACGACGGTCGCGTCGATGATGATCCCGGCCGCCAGGCCGGTGGCGAGGATCTTCACGTCGGTCTGCGGCCCCGACGCCATCGCCGCGAACGTGAGGAAGAGGATCAGCGCCGCGCTCGTGACGAGCCGGCCGGTGCGGCTCAGCCCGAAGACGACCGCCTTGTCGGTCTCGCCGACGTGGTCGTACTCCTCGCGCATGCGCGCGAGGATGAACACCTCGTAGTCCATCGAGAGGCCGTACAGGAACGCGAACACCATCAGCGGGATCCACGAGGAGATCGAGCCGGTGGCGGCGATCCCCCAGATCTCGTCCGATCCATGGCCGGCCTGCCACACGAGCGTCATCACGCCCCAGGCCGCGCCGACCGAGAGCACGTTGAGGATCACGGCCTTGAGCGGGAGCAGCAGGGAGCGGAACGCGCGGGCGAGCAGCAGGAAGGTGACGATCGAGATCAGCGCGATCATCAGCGGGAAGGCTCCGTAGACGGCGTCGATGAAGTCGGCGTTGAGCGGCCCGCTGCCGCCGACGCGGGCGGTCGCCGAGGCCGAGTGGCCGGCGTCGATCACGTTCTGTACGGCGTCGCGGCCGGCGGCGGACTCGTCGCCCTCGTGCGGGACCGCGGCCACGATGGCGCGGCCGCCCCTGCGCCAGTCGGCGCCCTCCGGCGCGGCGGCGCCGTGCACGCCCTCGACCTGGCCCTGCGCGGTGGCGACCTTGGCGGCGTCGGCCTCAGACACGAGCGTCTCCACGGGGAAGATCGCGCCCTTGCCGATGCCGGACTCGTCGAGGGCGACGAGTCCCTCGCGTGCCTTGCCCTCCTTGGCGATCGTGTCGGGGTCGGGGTTGCCGAGGTGAATGTCGGTGGCGACCGCCAGCAGGCCGGCGAGGATCGCCATCGCGACGAGGGCGGCCAGCCCGCGGCGCCGCACGACGCCCTCCGACCAGCGCTGCCAGAAGGCCGCGCTGCGGTCACGGCGGCGGATCCGCTTGCGGTCGAGCCGCGGTCCGATCGTGGCGAGGATGACCGGCAGCAGGGTTATGGCGACGACCGTGGCGACCAGCGGGATCAGCATCCCGCCGTAGCCCATGCTGCGCAGGAACGGCAGCGGAAGCGCGATCAGCGCGAGCAGGCCGATGGCGACCGTCGTGCCGGAGAAGACGACGGCGCGGCCGGCCGTCTGCATGGCGGCGGCCACGGCCGCGTCGCCCTCGAGCCCCTTCTCCCGCTCCTCGCGCCAGCGCACGACGATCAGAAGCGCGTAGTCGATCGAGATGCCGAGGCCGATCAGCGCGACGAGGAATTGGACGATCGGCGAGACCTCGGTGATCGTGGTGAGCGCGAGGAGCAGCGCGAACGAGACGAGCACCGATGCGATGGCCATCGCGAGCGGCACCACCGCCAGCCAGGAGCCGAACACGAAGGCCAGCACGAGCAGCGCGCCGGCGCCGCCGATCAGAGCCTCGAGCAGGAGGCCCGGGCCCTCGGCGCCCTCGCCCGAGGAGTCGAACAGCGCGTCGTAGCCCGTGAGCAGGACCGGGGCGCCCGCGACCTTCACGTCCTTCAGCGCGTCGCGGTAGTCGCGCATGGTCTCGACGTTCGCGCCGAACGGGTCGTCGCTGCGGCCGGGGAAGACGTAGACGAACGCGGTACGGCCGTCCTCGGACACGAACGCCTTGTCGCCGGTCGAGCCATAGCCCGCGATCCGGGCGCGCGGCACCGACTTGCGGGCCACCTCCTCGACGCGCGTGAGCTCGGCGCGGACGCCGGGCGAGGTGGCGGTGCTGCCCTCCGGAAGCTTGGCGACCGCGACGAACGGCAGGCTCTCGCCGCCGTTGCCGTACAGGCGCAGGATCTCCTGGCTGGCCTCCCAGCCCTCGCGGCCCGGGACGCTGAAGCGCTGGTCGAGCGCCTCGCTGGCGGGGCCCGCCGCCGCCATGCCGATCAGGGTCAGCAGGATCCAGGCCGCGGCGACCATGCGCTTGTGGCGGAGGACGGTGTCTGTCAGCCGGTTCATCATGGGGACTATTCGTATCACAAATGCTTCGCGTTGCGTATGATCGTGCCGTGAAGTTCCCGGACCACGGAGCGGTGAACGCACAGACGGGCTTTCTGCTGAGGAAGGTCTCGACGGCCTCGTTCAACGCCTTCGCCGAGATCGTGGCCGAGCACGACCTGCACCCGATGCACTTCGGGATGCTGACGATCCTCGCGGACGAGGAGCCGATCGCGCAGCACGAGCTCGGCGAGAAGACGGGCGTCGACCCGAGCACGATGGTGGCGCGGATGGACGCCCTCGAGGAGCGTGGGCTGATCGAGCGGATGCGGAGCGCGCAGGACCGGCGCAGCTACGAGATCCGGCTCTCGCCGGAGGGCCGCAGGTGCCTCGCGCAGCTCCGCCGCAAGGCGAAGGCGCACGGGGACCGGTTCTTCGCCGCGCTCAGCGAGAGCGAGCGAGCCCAGCTGCACAGGCTGCTGGCGAAGCTGGCGGCGAGCCTCGACTAGCCGGATTCAGTCGAGGCGGTCGGGCAGGCCGAAGCTGCTGAAGGTGCTCTGGAGCCGCCTGGGATCGGCCGCCTCCTCGGGCCAGCGCGAGTAGTCGTTGTCGTCGCCCTCGATCGTGCGCGCCACGAACGCCGTCACGTTGCTCACCTCGCGGCCGCGCAGGGTCAGCACGTTCAGCGCGAACGGCACGTGTGCCTGCGCGCTCTCGTCCCAGGCGTAGAAGCCGATGGCCGGCTGGCCGTTCGCGCGCGTGACGACGGTCCGCCAGCGCCAGAGGCCGTTCATCGACCACCTGGCGGCCCAGGCCGCGATCCCCTCGCGGCCCTGGTACCAGCTCGCGAGCGGCGGCATGGCGAAGGTCGCGTCCTCGGCGAGCATGCCGGCGAACGTCTCGACGTCGTCGCGCTCCCAGGCGTCCACGTAGCGGGCCACGAGCTCGCGCAGCTCGTCGTCGCCGAGGTTGCGGAGCGTCTGCTGCTGGCTCTGGTCCGGCACCCGCTCGTCCACCGCGGCACGGGCGCGCTGGAGGGCGCTGTTCACCGACGCGACGCTCGTCTCGAGCGCCTCCGCCACTTCCTTCGCGGAGAACCCGAGCACCTCGCGAAGGATCAGGACGGCGCGCTGGTTCGGCGGGAGGTGCTGGAGGGCGGCGACGAACGCGAGCTCGATGCTCTCGCGCTGCTCGTAGCGGGCATCGGGCCCGGCGAGGCCGTCCTCGAGGCCGAGCATCTCGTCGGGGTAGGGCTCGATCCAGACGGTTTCCACAATCGGCTCGCCGGGCGCCGTGTGCGGGTCCGAGGCCGGCGCGTAGTCGACCGGGAGAACGCGCTTGGGCCGCTTGGCGATCGCGTTCAGGCAGGTGTTGGTGGCGATCGTGTAGAGCCAGGAGCGCAGGGCGCTGCGGCCCTCGAAGCGCGCGAGCGCGCGCCAGGCGCGCAGGAGCGCTTCCTGGAGGGCGTCCTCGGCGTCGTGCGTCGAGCCGAGCATCCGGTAGCAGTGGGCGTGGAGCTCGCCGCGGTAGGGCTCGACGAGGCGGCCGAACGCGTCCTGGTCGCCCGCGCTCGCCTGCTCGAGGAGCCGCTGCTCGTCTGCGCTTGTGGATGAAGTCGGCATGTCGGTTGGACCGTCCGCCGGTACCGAAGTCATCGGACCGATGAGTTTCGGCGGCGGGAGCGGTCTTAGTGGGGATGATGGCAGCCACCTCCAGGCCGGTCGTCCATCTCGAGCTGCACACTCGCGACCTCGCGGGCGCGCAGGCCTTCTACGGCGAGCTGTTCGGGTGGAAGCCGGAGCGGGTCGAGACGCCCCACGGGAGCTACGTGGCACTCGGGCTCGGGGGTGAGCTCGGCGGGGGCATGGTCCAGTGCCAGACACCGCGCTCGCTGTGGCTGCCGTATGTGGAGGTCGGCGACATCGAGGAGGCGACGGGCCGCGCGCAGGACCTCGGCGCCACCGTCCTGCTCGACCCGCGCGAGGGTCCCGCCGGCTGGCGCAGCGTGGTGGTCACGCCGGCCGGCGGCGAGATCGCGTTCTGGCAGCAGAAGCGCTGAGCGGCACCGTCGCACGGCAGCCGTCGCGTTAAATGACGCCCGCATGGGCGTCGAGGGCTCAGGGCTGACGGCCGGCGGGGGGCGCGAGCGCTTCCTCGCGGGCGACCCGATCCGCGGTGTGGCCGCGGTGCTCGTGGTCGTCTACCACACCGCTTTCCTGGCCCAGCCGCCGCAGGGCGAGTCGCTGGCGGACCTCGGGCTGGTCTACGGCGCGGCCGCCGGCGACGCGCTGCGCGCGCTCGACCTGACGGTGTTCGTCTTCCTCGTCCTGTCCGGGTACCTGATCGGCCGCCCGTTCGTGCACTCGTTCGTCGCCGGCCGGCCGATGCCGCCGGTCGGGGCGTACGTGCGCAACCGCGTCCTGCGCATCGTCCCGACGTTCTGGGTCGTGTTCGGGGTTGTCGTGCTCCTGCACGGATTGTCGAACTACCCGGCCGGCGACGTGCTGTCGGTCTTCGCGTTCGCGCAGAACTACCACCCGAGCGAGGTGGCCGTCCTGATTGGCCCGGGCTGGACGGTGGACGTGGAGGTGACCTTCTACCTGGCGCTGCCGCTCGTCGCGCTGGTGCTGATCGGGCTCGGTCGCACGCGCGGCACGCCCGGCGCGCGCCGCGCGGTGCTGCTCGGGTTGCTCGCGATGGTGTATCTCGCCAGCCTGATGGCGAAGGACTTCGATCCCCCCGGCGGGACGCTGACGCTGATCACGGTCGGCTTCGGCTTCATGCCGGGGATCGCGCTGGCGGCGCTCGAGACGACTCCGTGGGCGCGCACGCTCGCCCTGCGCGCCGCGCGCAACTGGAGCCTCGGGCTGGTGGCGGTCGCTGTCGTGGTACTCGTCCCGTACGCGATCTCGGGGGATCCCGGGCACTACCCGCCGCGGCCGGAGACGGCCGCCCGCGTGATGGCGTCTGTGTTCGCGTGTGCGGTCGTGGCCGCGCCGCTCGTCCTCCAGTGGGGGGGTGGCGGGTGCCCGTCAGCGGTGGACAACCGGGTGACGCGCTGGCTCGGGGCGCGCTCGTACCCGATCTACCTCGTGCACCAGGGGATCCTGCTCGAGTTCGTGGGCTGGTCCGTGCTCTCCGAGCGCGCGTGGCCGCACCTGGCGCTCGTGCTCGCGATCGCGATGCCGCTGGTGCTCGCGGCGGGCGCGCTGCTGCACGTTGCCGTCGAGCGGCCGGCGCTGCGGCGGCGGCGCGACTGGCGCGCGGCGCACGAGCTGCGCGGGCGGCTGGGACGGGGGCGGGCAGCCCCCCGAATCGGGGATTGACGCCGCCTGGGCGGCGGACGAGGGTTCGATTCGGCATCCGTTTTCGACTCAGGGGGGCGACATGGCGCAGGAGATCGAGGGGCTGTTCGAGCCCAGCAGGTACGAGCTGCAGGCGAAGGACCTCGAGATCACTTACACGCAGCTGGTCGGGGGAGTTCCCGACGTGACGATCAAGGAGGGCGGCGTCGAGAAGCGCTACCACGGCACCCAGGTGCGGGTGGATCGCGAGACGGGGCTCGGTCGCATCGTCACGGTCATGACCGACTTCATGTTCGACGGCAACCAGACGACGCTCAGCCTCCTCCTCCCGAGCGTGAACTTCGGCGACAAGGCGGAGGTCCCGGTGCGGACGGTGGCGATCCAGACCGTGCACAAGGGGAGCATCGGCGGCCCACAGCTGATCGACGGCCAGCTGTCGACGTACAAGTCGATCTCGCTGCGGGGGAAGGCGCGGAGGATTCGGGGGTAGGCGCCGGGGGCGGTCGGGGTTATCGCGTGGCAGCCGGGTACTCCGGCTCCCGAGGGCGGGAGCCCCCACGAGGGAGCGACGAGATGACCGCTGTGGGGCGTCCGCCGCTGCTCAGGCGGGTGATCTCTCGACGCTGGGTGTCAACGCGGACATGCTCGAGCCGAGCCGACGCCGACTATGCGCGCATGGAAACTGGCGCCGTCGGCGACGGCTCCGACGTCAACGGAACGAGACTAGAGAGAACCCCGCCCGGGTTAGGGGGCGGCGGTTCGCGCGTCCAATCAAATGATTGAGAGATCGGCACGACGTGCGAGTCTGCCTGATCAGGGCCCTGGCGGTGTTGCTGGAGCCGACGTCCAATAACGCCGCCTGAGCCATAGAGTCAATTGGACGGGGCGTAAGCCATACCTACAGCCGGCTGCGGTTGGTGGCCTCGCGGGGTTTCAGCCCGGGTCCTTGCGCCGCTCCAAAGCGATCCACGTCCACGCAAAGGTGATGCCGAAGAAGATCGCGCCTCCATAGAGGCTCAAATAGATGAGCAGCGCGTGATGGGTGCCGGTCGAGCTTAGACTCAGGCCCTGCTGTAAGAACAGCGGGGCGAGGGCCGCCGAGGCCGCGCGGACCAGCCTGAGGGCTACGTCCGATGTGAGGGGAGTCGCCGCCCTCACCCGGCGCTGTGGCGCGGCCTCCGCCAAGGCATCGCGTTTTGCACGACCTCTGTCTTCACTCGAACCCATCTCGCTCCTTATCGCAGGCCGCACGCAGACGTTGCGCCTGCGACAAGTCTGAACCAGACGTCCCCTACGCGAAGGATCCGGTGAGCGTGCTCAGGAAAACGTGTTGAGCGCGCTCAACACGTTGGAGGGGCGCGCCGTGCGTGGCTTAGGCTGCCACCATGATCGAATTCGTTTCGGGTGGACGGTCGTGATTCTTACGTCCCTACCCGCTGCCGAGCAGGTTGGTGTCGCGTTCTCGGGCGGTCTGGACACGTCGGTCGCAGTTGCATGGATCCGCGCGAACGGAGGCACTCCTTACGCGTACACCGCCAACCTTGGGCAATACGACGAGCCTGATATCGCGAGCGTGCCCGAGCGAGCATTGGCGTTGGGCGCCGAGGCTGCGCGGCTAGTTGACTGTCGAGCCGAACTCGTCGAAGAGGGTCTGCTCGCTCTGGCGTGCGGTGCATGGCACGGATCGACGGCCGGCAAGACGTATTTCAACACCACTCCACTCGGACGCGCAGTCACAGGTACACGATTGCTGATTGAAATGCAGACCGACGGCGTGGACGTTTGGAGCGACGGCTCGACCTACAAGGGCAACGACATCGAGCGCTTCTATCGCTATGGGCTGTTGATGAACCCATTGCTGCGCATTTACAAGCCGTGGCTCGACGACAGGTTCGTGTCTGAATTCGGGGGGCGGGCCGAGATGAGCCGTTGGCTCGAGGAGCGTGGGCTGCCGTGCCGACACAGCGGTGAAAGCGCGTACTCGACAGACGCGAACATCTGGGGGGCGACGCACGAAGCGAAGCGGCTCGAACTGCTCGACGAGGGGATGGACCTCATCGACCCGATTATGGGCGTGGCTCACTGGCGAGGCAACGTGGAGATCGAGGAAGAGACGGCGGTCGTTGAGTTCGAGTGCGGGTGGCCAGTTGCGATCAACGGCTGCCGCTTCGGCTCAGCGATCGAGGTCGTCACCGAGGCCAACGCCATCGGCGGCCGCCACGGGCTAGGGATGAGCGACCAAATCGAGAACCGCATCATCGAGGCGAAGAGCCGTGGGATTTACGAGGCACCGGGCATGGCCCTGCTGCATATCGCGTACGAGCGCCTGGTTACGGCAATTCACAACGAAGACACGATCGATCAGTACCGCTCGATGGGGCGTAGGCTCGGTCGTCTGCTCTACGAGGGGCGCTGGTACGACCCGCAGGCGCTGATGCTTCGCGACTCGCTTCAGCGCTTCGTCGGGGCACCGGTCACCGGCGAAGTCGCAGTCCGTCTGCGCCGCGGCGACGACTACACACTCGAGCGAACCGGTGGACCGGGTCTTACCTACCGCCCGGAGCGCCTGTCAATGGAGCGCTCCGAGGGCGCCGCCTTCAAGGCTGCCGACCGGGTGGGACAACTGAAGATGCGCAACTTGGACATTGCGGACTCCCGCGCGAAGCTCAAATCGCTCGGCGGGTCAGTGTTGGCCAACCCGCACACCCAGCGCCTGTCAAGCGCTTGGCCTCCAAACGCACCCGAACTGAGGACCAAAGATGGCTGAAGAGACACTGGCGAGCTTACTGAAGCGCTTCCTAGCGGATCGCGGCTTCAGAGAGCTCTCGAGCTATCGCGTAATGAGCAGGCGAGGTGGGCTCGATGACCAAGCGATCGAGCGAATCTTGAGCGGTAAGACGAAGCGCCCGAGCCGAGCGAAACTCCTGAGAATCGTCGAGACACTGCGACTCGAACAACACGAGCGCAACGCACTCGAGGCCGCGTCGCACCACTCCGAGACGCACCCGGGCTTCCTCACAGTTACCCGGGCCGAGCGTGTCCCGGCGCCGGGCCAGGAACCGGCACTTGGCCCCGGCAGGGTCCGGGAGGGCCCCATGTGGATGCAGCGTGGCGTCATACTCCTGACGGCGTTCGGAGATCCCTCCGACCTGATCAAGGAGTACACGAAGAAGAGCGGGCCGTGGGGAAACGTCGCGTGGCGATCCGGCGTCGTGTTTGGCCCCTATGACGTCGTGGTCCGGGCCACGACCCCGAAGGGGAAAAGCGTCATGGACTTCGCCGAACAATTGTTTGAGGACGGTGAGGACCCGGACGAGCGCTGGATGGTGCGCACGATCGAGACGATTCCTCTGCGCGACGACATGCCTTTCTACCTGGATCCGGCGCCAAGCCACGACCACCTCACGCCGAACTGCGTATGGGCGACCATCTTTATCCAGGCCCTGGGTGGCGAGCGGCAACCCGAGTTCCCGCAGCTCTTCTACGAGCGTGCCAACCAACCCGACTTCTGGGGTGGAGTGCACTTCCTCACGGGCGCGGTCACAATTGGTCAGTACGACTCTGTCGTGGAGATCATCGCCGGCAACGTCAACATACTCAAGGAGTACGTTCGCGCGGCGCAGAAGCACGCGGCGACGAAGCCCTACGACCGGCATGCGCACACGATCACCTACTACACGCACCAGCCGGACCTTCGACAGGGGGCGACTCCGGCGACCTTCTGAGCGACGTTTCGAACCCGAAGCGGAGGGGGTGGGATTCGAACCCACGGTCCGCCTGACGACGGACACCGGTTTTCAAGACCGGCGCATTCAACCGCTCTGCCACCCCTCCGTAGCGCGAGCGTAGCCCGCCGGCAAGCCCTCCGCGCGGCCCGCGCCAGGCGCCGGGCGCCCTACTTATCCTGGTAGTCCCGATCCAGCGCGTCGGTGTACGTACGCCCGTCGTCCTCGGTCCACGTGATCGGAAGCCCGGACTTGCCGTTGTCGTCGCGGATGCGGCGGTTGTAGGCGATGTTCGCCTCGACCGCGCCCGTGATCTCGAAGGTCGCGCCCCAGTCGAGGCTCGTCTTCCGGCCGTCGCGGAACGCGGCTATCGAGTAGTTCCCCTGGCCGCCGTCGTTCGAGAAGTGCACCCGGCCGTGCCGCTTGTCGACGCGGAAGTCGATGACCGAGCGGTTCTTGACGTCGTACGACAGCGCCGAGAAGCTCCACGACACGCCGCCTTGGTCGAACGCCAGGCCGACGTTCGGAGACTCGGTGCGCTTCGTCTTGTAGCGCAGCCGCTCGCCACGCGCCCCGACCGTCAGCGTGTCGACGTCGCCTGGCGTGACGGATATGTCCTCCACGGCACTGAAGTAACCGGGCCCGATGACCCGCACGTCGCCCTTGCTGCGCTTCTTCAGCCGGCGCCCGTCGATGGTGATCGTGAGGCCGCCGCCCGAGACAGGGATCCGGTACTCGGGCTCGGGCTTGTCCTGCCACGGCTCGGCGGTCACGGGCTTGATCACCTTCGCGCCGGGGATCTCGTTCACCAGCTTGTCGCCGACCCAGCCGACGCGCCTCTTGTAACGGTCCTGGATCAGGAGGTTCGGGTGGTTCGTCGGGCTCCCGTCGAGCGTGACGCGGTTGAACTGCGTCTTCGAGCCCTCGCAGAAGGGACACGGCTGCACCCCGATGCCTGGGGTCGCGGGGCTGATGTCCATCGTCTTGGTCTTCGCATCGCCGTCCCACACGTCGGGCTCGAACTCCGGGTTGCCGGCGGAGAGGTCGTAGTGCCACTTGTCGGCGACCGTGTCGACGTAGAAGGGAGACGTCCTGCCGGGCCAGTTGTTGTCGTAGACGAGGATCACGTACTGGCCGTTGCCCTTCGACTCGACCGCGTACGGGGTGACCTCGTGGCCCCCGCCGTCGCGCCCGAAGAAGCCCAGCCCCCAGCCCTCGCGGCCGCCGTCGCGGAGCTTCTCGATCAGCTGCGCGAGCACCTCCTTCGGCGTGGCCGCAACCGTCCTGTCGACGACCGAGTCGAGCGTCTGCCACGCCCACGTGTAGGCGATGTTGCGCTGAAGCATCGGGTTCAGCCGCATCCCGTACGTGGGTCCCGTCGGCATCCCCACCTGCCGCGTGCCCGGGAGCGTGTCCTTGTACAGGAGGAGGCTCATCATCGCGAAGCCGTAGCAGTGGCCACCCTGCATCGCCTCGTTGACGTCGTTCATCCACTCCCGCCCGACCTGCGTGAGGGTGCACCTGCCGTCGACCACCCGGATGCAGGCGCGGCTTCCGAACAGGGCCCGCATCTCGTTGGGGCCGAGGTCCCTCTGGCTCTCGCCGTAGTTCTCGAACGAGAAGCCGTCCTCGGTCGGCCGGAACCCGGAGTCGGCGACTATCTCGCCGGTCGGCACGTAGTCGGCGTTCTGCGCGAACGCCGGCGGCACCGCCAGGAGCAGCAGCGCGAGGACGAGCGCGAACACGTACCCACGTGCGGCGGGCTGAAGGTGCGAGGCCAGGTGGCCAACGTAACCGCGCGCCGTCGACGAGCGCAAACGGGTTGGCGCCGCGGCAGGCGCGCGCTAGCCGACGGGCCCGATCGTCTTCGGCGCGCCGAACGCGTGCAGTGCCTCCGGCAGCCGGATCGTGCCGTCGTCCTGCTGGCCGTTCTCGGCCAGCGCGATGATCGTGCGCTGCACCCCGATCGCGGTCCCGTTCAGCGTGTGCACGTGCCGCGGCGGCGCGCCCTCGGCGGTCCGGTAGCGGGCGTCGAGCCTGCGCGCCTGGTAGTCGGTCGTGTTCGAGCACGACGTCAGCTCGCGGTAGCGCTCCTGACCGGGGAACCAGCCCTCGATGTCGTACTTCTTCGCGGCCGACGCCCCGAGGTCCCAGGCGGCGATGTTCACCACGCGGTAGGGGATCTCGAGCGCCTGGTAGATCTCCTCCTCGATCGCGAGCAGCCGCTCGTGCTCGTCCTCGGACTCCTCCGGCTCGACGAACGCGAACATCTCGACCTTGTCGAACTGGTGCACGCGGAAGATCCCGCGCGTGTCCTTGCCCGCGGCGCCGGCCTCGCGTCGGAAGCAGGGGGAGAAGCCGGCGTAGCGGCGCGGGAGCGCGCCGGGTTCGAGGATCTGACCGGCGTGGAGCGACGCGAGCGCGACCTCGGAGGTGCCCACCAGGAACAGGTCGTCGTCGGGCACCCGGTAGATCTGGTCCTCGGTGTCGGGCAGGAAGCCCGTGCCGAACAGCGCCTCCTCGCGGACGAGCACGGGCGGGATGACCGGCTCGAAGCCCTTCGCGGTCAGCACGTCGAGGACCCAGCGCACCAGCGCCAGCTCGAGCATCACGAGCGGCCCGCGCAGGTATGAGAACCGCGAGCCGGACAGGCGCGCGCCCGCCTCCATGTCGACCATCCAGCCGAGCAGCTCGAGGTGGTCGCGCCCGGCGGCGCCGGCCTCGCCCCACTCGCGCACCACGTCGTCCTCGGGCGGAGCGGTGGGGTCGGCGAGGTTCGGCAGGGTCGCCAGGGTCGCGTCGAGGCGCTCCTCGACTGCCCCCACCTCCGCGCCCATCTCCTTGATCCGCCCCGCCACCCCGCGCATCGCCTCGATCGCGCCGGCAGCATCCTCCCCCGAGCGCTTGGCCGCGGCTATCGCCTCGCTGGCCCGCTTCTGCTCGCCGCGCATCCCCTCGAGCTCGGGCAGCAGCTCGCGCCGGCGGGCGTCCAGCGCCAGCACGTCGTCCACGATCCCGCCCGGCACGTGGCGGCGCTCGAGCGCCTCTCGCACGACGTCGGGCTCCTCCCGTATGCGCCTTAGGTCGAGCACGACAGCGCGGCGCCCCGGGCCGCTACTCGCCGCCCTGCGAAGTCTCTTCCTGCGCCTCGTCCGGCGTCGGGGCCTTGCGGCCGGCGTACTGCTCGACGAACCGCGCCACGTCCTCCGCGTCCTTCCCGACCACGATGTTGGCGGGCATGATCGCGCCCGAGAAGCCGCCGTTGCGGATCGCGAACAGCACGTCGTCGCGGTTCTCCTTGCGGACGTTGAAGTTCGGGCCGTTCGTGCGCTCGCCGCCGGCAACCTCGTCCTCGGGCTTCGACCCGCGGGCCTTCGCCTCGTCGAGGTGATGGCAGCCGGAGCAGCGCTCCGAGAAGAGCTCGGCGCCGTGGCGCAGGGTGGTCTGGCCCTCGGGGACGCCGATGTCCTGCTTACCGCCGCAGCCCGCGGCGAGGGCCGCCAGCGCGGCCGCGGCGCAGGCAAGCAAGGGCCGGGGGAGCGACATCCGGGCGCATATTATCGGCGTGGTGCGCCGTGCCCCTCTTGCCATAGCCGCGATCGCGTTCGCCCTCGCCGGCTGCGGTGACGACGAGTCCGGCTCGAAGGGAAGCCTGACACTGAACTCCGGTCAGCCGGTGCCGGTCAAGGCCTACGAGTACGGGTTCGAGCCAGGGACGATCACGATTCGCGCCAAGAACACCGAGGTCGCCGTCCAGTTCAGGCTGACGAACGTTGGAACGCTGCCCCACGACATCCACGTGCGCAAGGGCGACGAGGAGCTCGGCGGGGCCGAGGCGATCGGAGACGGCAAGTCGACGAGCGCCACCGTGTCGGTGCCCCCCGGCGAGTACGAGTTCTACTGCTCGATCGGCGACCACGCCGACCTCGGCATGAAGGGAAAGCTGACGGTCGAGTAGAAGGCCCCGACGCCGGGCTGTATCGCCGCCGATGTAGGCGATCTGCCTCAAAGCGTCTTGCCGTGGCTGACCGCCCAAGCCGGCGCCGGGGCGTGTGGGGAATTCGCGCCACGCGGCGCGGTTCCTCCTAGAAGATCCCGGCGGCGCGCAGCGAGAGCGTGACGATCATCAGCGCCCCGGTCGTCATCACGCCCATCTCGCGCAGAACGACACGCCGCGCCAGCAGCACCTGCTCGCGCCGCTCGAGCGCCTCCACGTCCTCAACCTCGGCCACCTCGGCCTGCGCGGCGCCCACCCGCATGCCCTCGGTCACGAGGGAGACGAACAGCGGCGTGAGGCCGTAGAACAGGTGCAGCCCGTCGACGTGCTCGCCGCTCGCGAGGAGCACGCCGCCCAGCGCGGCCTGGATCACCACCGACGCCTGCGCCGCCCGCAGCACGTACCAGAACCCGGTCGAGGGATCGCGCCGCGACCAGGCGATCGCGCCCCACGCGGCGGCGAGCGCGTTCAGCGCCAGCACCGCAAACCCCACGACCACGTGAACCTCAGTCAGAAAGCGCCCTTTCGCACTATGTGGCAAGTTGTCACAAGCGGGTATATAACCCCGCTCCGCGATGCTGAAGAGCTACCTCCCAGCACTGATCTTCGTCCTGCTCGGTGCCGGGCTCGGCGGTCTCTTCACGTACCTGAACGGCGTGCTCGGCCCTCGCCGGCCGAGCAAGGTCAAGTCGCAGCCGTACGAGTGCGGCCTGCCGTCGGAGGTCACGTCGAGCTTCCGCTTCGGGATCAGCTTCTATCTGATCGCGATGCTGTTCATCCTGTTCGACATCGAGGTCGTCTTCCTCTACCCGGTCGCGGTGGGGCTCAGGGACTTCGGAATGTTCGCGCTGGTCGAGGTGATCGTCTTCGTGGCGCTGCTGTTCGCGGCGCTCGCGTTCGTGTGGCGGAGAGGAGCGCTCGAATGGAAGTGACGCGCCAGAAGCTCGGCGGCGACCCCTCCGAGGACTTCCGGATCAAGCAGCTCCGCGCGCGCCAGATGCTGCGCGGCGAGATCTCCGACGACGACCTCGACACCTACATCGAGGAGCGGGTCGGGCTCACCACGCTCGAGAAGGCGCAGGCATGGGCGCGCGCCAACGCGCCGTGGCCGCTCACGTTCGGGCTGGCCTGCTGCGCCATCGAGATGATCTCGGTGGTCGGCTCGCCGCGCATGGACGCGGCGCGGTTCGGCGCCGAGGTGTTCCGCGCCTCGCCGCGCCAGGCGGACATGATCATCCTGTCCGGGCGCGTCTCGATCAAGATGGCGCCGGTCATCCGCCGCATCTACGACCAGATGCTCGAGCCGAAGTGGGTGATCGCGATGGGCGTGTGCTCGTCGAGCGCCGGGATGTTCAACAACTACGCCGTCGTCCAGGGCGCGGACAAGTTCCTCCCCGTGGACATCTACATCCCGGGCTGCCCCCCGCGGCCCGAGGCGCTCATGTACGGGATCATCAAGCTCCAGAGCCAGATCAAGGGCCAGCCCGACCTCGGCTGGCGCGAGCGCTACCAGGCGCGAGGGACCGAGGAGAAGGGGCTCGCCTACGAGCGCACGGAGGCCGACGAGCGCAGCCGCGATACGGGGCGGCCCCTTGCCTGACGCCACTGGCCTGGAGCTGATCGCGGGCGTCGTCCGCGACCGGCTGGGCGAGGACGCCGTGGTCGGCACGACGCTCTACCGCGAGCAGGCCACGCTCGAGGTGGCCCCGCCGGCCGTGCACGACGTGCTCGCGCTGCTGCGCGACGACGAGGACGAGGCGTTCCCGCACCTGATGAGCCTGCACGGCTGCGACTACCTGCCCGAGGAGCCGCGCCTCGGCGTGCACTACCAGCTCCTCTCGCGCGAGCGGCTCGACCGCCTCGGCGTGAAGGTGCGCGTTGGCACTGACGATCCGGTCGTCCCCAGCGTCGTCGACCTCTTCCCCGGCGCCGACTTCCAGGAGCGCGAGGTCTTCGACTTCTTCGGCGTGCACTTCGACGGCCACCCGGACCTGCGCCGCATCCTCATGCCCGAGGACTACGAGGGGCATCCGCAGCGGCGCGACTTCCCGATCGGCGGCGAGCCGGTGCTGTTCACCTTCAACGAGCACGACATGCCGCGCTGGTATGACTGACGACCGCTCGGCCGTTCCCACGCAGGACCCCTCGAAGGCCCCCTCGGTTGTCGACGACGGACCGCTGTCGGTGCCCTACCGCGACCGCGAGCGGTCGGTCTCGCTCGAGCGCATGGACAAGCCGGGCGCGCCGGTGTTCGGCACCGAGCTCGAGCCCGAGACCGAGCTCTTCACGATCAACATGGGCCCGCACCACCCGGCCACCCACGGGGTGCTGCGCCTGCTGCTCACGCTCGAGGGCGAGGTCGTGCGCGAGTGCACGCCGATCATCGGCTACGTCCACACCGGCATCGAGAAGAGCTGCGAGGACCAGGCCTACTGGAAGGTCATCCCGTACGTCGAGCGGATGGACTACCTCTCGTACAACTTCAACGCCACAGCCTTCTGCATGGCGGTCGAGCGGCTGCTGGAAGAGGAGGTCCCGCCCCGCGCTCAGTACCTGCGCGTGATCATGCTCGAGCTCAACCGGATCGCGAGCCATCTGTTCTGGCTCGGCACCTCGGCGCTCGACGTCGGCGCGATCTCGATGCTCTGGTACTCGCTGCGCGAGCGCGACCTGATCCTCGACCTGTTCGAGATGATCGCCGGGCAGCGCCTGCACCTGCGCTACATCCAGGTCGGCGGCGTGATCGACGACCCGCCCCCGGGCTGGGATCGCAAGGTGCGCGACTTCTGCACCACGATGCCAACGCGGCTCGACCAGTACGAGGCGATCCTCGACCGCAACGAGATCGTGCTCCAGCGGCTCAAGCACACCGGCGTGGTGCCGGTCGAGACGATGCGTGGGCTGGGCGTGACCGGCCCGCTGCTGCGCGCCTGCGGCGACCCGTGGGACCTGCGCAAGGCGATGCCGTACAGCTCCTACGACCACTTCGACTTCAAGATCCCCGTGGGCACGACCGGGGACAACTACGACCGCTACCGCGTGCGGATGGCGGAGATGCGCGAGTCGGTGAAGATCATCGAGCAGGCCCTCGACGGTCTGCCCGAGGGGCCGTACATCACGACCAACCGCAAAGTCGCCCTGCCGCCCCGCCACGAGCTCGCGACCTCGATGGAGGCGCTGATCCACCACTTCAAGCTCGTGACCGAGGGCTTCCGCGTGCCGCCGGGCGAGGTGTACATGCCGATCGAGTCGCCACGCGGCGAGCTCGGGTGCTTCGTGCTCGCCGACGGCTCCGCGAAGCCCGCGCGCGTGCACATGCGCGACCCGTCGTTCGTCAACCTCCAGTCGCTGCCGCACATGGCGAAGGACGCGCTGATCGCCGACCTGATCGCCTCGGTCGCGATGCTCGACCCGGTGCTCGGGGGGATCGACAGGTGAGCCCGGAGAGCCAGGACTCGCACGAGATGGACCCGCGCGTGCCCGAGGGTCTGCCGGTGCCGGACGACTTCGGCCGCGAGAGCGCGATGGGATCGAGAGCGCAGGACCTCCCCCGCGGTTGGGACCGCTCCTACGACAAGGACAAGGACCCGGCCGTCATCCCGGACATCGCCGAGGTGGACGTGCCCGCCGACCTGCGCGCCGAGATCGAGGCGCACATGGCGAAGTACCCGGACCGCCGCTCGGCGTCGATCCCGTCGCTGCACGCCGCGCAGCGCGTGCACGGCTGGTGCTCGCCGCTCGCGATCCGCCAGGTGGCCGCGGTGATGCGCGTGACGCCCGGCTACCTCTCCTCGGTCGCGAGCTTCTACGACATGCTCAACGAGGATCCGGTCGGGCGCCACCGGGTCTACGTGTGCACGAGCGTGGCCTGCCACGTCGTGAATGCCAAGGCGGTGTACGACGCGATCGAGTCCGCGGGCGCCGACCTGCCGGACACCGAGATCCGCCAGTTCGAGTGCCTGGGCGCGTGCGACATGGCCCCGATGGCGTCGGTGGACGGCCGCTACATCGGGCCGCTCGACCCGAGCGACGCGCCCGAGATCGTGGCGGCGATCAGGGAGGGGCGCAAGCCGCTCCCGGGCCGCGGCCTCGAGGACGAGGACTACCGGCTGCCGTGGGGAGGGCGGGCCTGATGGAGTTCGACAGCCTCCGGCTGATCCGCAACATCAACGACCCCGAGCTGCGCACGATCGACGGCTACGAGCGGGGCGGCGGCTACCGGGCGATCCGCAAGGCGCTGCTCGAGCTCGAGCCCGAGCAGGTGCTCCACGAGCTCGAGGAGTCGGGTCTGCGCGGCCGCGGCGGCGCCGGCTTCGCGATGGGCAAGAAGGCCAGCTTCATCCCCAAGGGCACGATGGACAAGTACCTCTGCTGCAACGCGGACGAGTCCGAGCCCGGCACGTTCAAGGACCGCCTGCTGATGCAGAAGAACCCGCACCTGCTGATCGAGGGGATCGTGATCGCGGCGGTCGCGGCCGGCGCCAACAAGGCGTTCATCTACATCCGCGGCGAGTACGAGCTCCAGGCGGACACGCTCGACCGCGCCGTGGCCGAGGCATACGAGCGCGGCTACCTCGGCGAGCGCATCCTCGACTCGGACCACTCCATCGACCTGGTGGTCCACCGCGGTGCCGGCGCCTACATCTGCGGTGAGGAGACCGCGCTGCTCGACTCGCTCGAGGGCAAGCGCGGCAACCCGCGCCTGAAGCCGCCGTTCCCGGCGAACCAGGGCCTCTACCAGGGGCCGACGCTGATCAACAACGTCGAGACCCTCTGCAACGTGCCGGCGATCATCGAGAACGGCGCCGACTGGTTCAAGTCGGTCGGCACCGAGAAGTCGGCGGGCACGAAGCTCGTGTCGGTCTCCGGCAACGTGCGCCGGCCGGGCAACTACGAGATCCCGCTCGGCATGCGCGCGGCCGACATCGTCTACGGGCTCGCGGGCGGACCGCCGGAGGGGCGCAGGATCAAGTGCTGGTTCCCCGGCGGCTCGTCGGCGCCGGTGCTGCTCGAGGAGGACCTCGACCTCGACTACGACTTCGAGACGATGGCCGCGGCCGGGTCGATGCTCGGCTCGGGCGCGATCATCGTGGTGGACGACTCGCAGCCGATCGTCGGGCTCGCACTGCGCCTCGCCGAGTTCTACCGCCACGAGTCGTGCGGGAAGTGCACGCCGTGCCGGGAGGGCACGAACTGGACCGTGAAGATGCTCGAGCGGATCGACACCGGCGAGGCCACGCCCGCGGACCTGGACGTGATGGCGGAGGTCCAGACCAACATCATGGGCAACTGCCTCTGCGTGCTCGGCGACTCGATGGCGATGCCGATCGGCTCGATGATCGAGAAGTTCCGCGATGAGTTCGAGCGCCACATCGAGGAGGCGCGGCTGCGCAACAACGGGCTGCCGCTGGCGGCGCACGGAGGACGCGCCGATCTGGCGGTCGGGAGCCCGGCCGCCTAGCCATGCCTCGCCCGGAGCCCAAGTTCGTCACGTTCGAGGTCGACGGCCGCGAGGTCTCGGCGCCCGAGGGCGCGATGCTCGTGGACGGCGCCAAGTACGGCGACGTCGAGATCCCGGTCTTCTGTTACGAGCCCAAGCTCGGCGCGCCGGTCGGCGCCTGCCGCATGTGCCTCGTCGAGATCGAGGGCATCCCCAAGCTCCAGACCGCCTGCTCGACCCCGGTCAAGGACGGCATGGTGGTGACCACGACCTCCGACCGGGTCAAGCACGCGCAGAACGCGGTCGTGGAGTTCCTGCTCGTGAACCACCCGCTCGACTGCCCGGTCTGCGACAAGGGCGGCGAGTGCCCGCTCCAGGACATCACGTTCGGCTGGGGCGCCGGGCGCTCGCGCTTCATCGAACCGAAGCGCCACTTCAAGAAGCCGCTCGAGCTCTCGCCGCTGGTCCACATCGACCGCGAGCGCTGCATCCTCTGCTACCGCTGCGTGCGCTTCTCGCAGGAGATCTCCGAGGACTACCAGCTCGTGCTGGTGGAGCGCGGCGACCACACCTTCGTGGGCACGCACGACGGCCACCCGTACGTCGGCCCGTTCAGCGGCAACATCACCCAGCTCTGCCCGGTCGGCGCGCTGCTGCCCTCTACCTACCGCTTCCGCGCGCGCCCGTGGGACATCGAGAACGCGGGCACGGTCTGCACGATGTGCCCGAGCCAGTGCAACGTCGAGCTGACGGTGCGCGACGACAAGAAGGTGCTGCGCGTGAACGCGCGCGACAACCACGAGGTGGACGACGGCTGGCTGTGCGACAAGGGCCGCTACGGGTTCGGCGTGTTCAACGCGCCGGAGCGGATCGTGGCGCCGATGGTGCGCGACGGCGGCGAGCTGCGCGAGGTCTCGTGGGAGCGCGCGATCGGCGATGCCGTGAAGGCGCTCGACCGGGCCGGCGAGAAGACCGCGGCGATCGTGGGCGGCGAGGCCACCAACGAGGAGGGCTTCCTCCTTCAGTTCCTCATGCGCGAGGTGCTCGGCTCCTCGCACGTGGACTCGCGCATCGGCGGCACGCTCGACCCCGAGCAGGCCCGCCAGCTCGCGCGGCCCGACCTGGCCGCGCAGGTCTCGGACCTCGACTACGCAGGCGCGGTGCTGGTGCTCGGCACCGAGCTCGTGGACGAGGCCCCGATCCTCGACCTGCGCGTGCGCAAGGCGGTGCGCCGCCGCGGCGTGCCGCTGATCGTGGCGACGTCGCGGCCGAGCACGCTCGACCCGAACGCCGACGTGGTGCTGCGCTACGCGCCGGGCGCCGAGGAGGCGCTGGTGGGTGCGCTGGCACAGGCGCTCGGGGGGAGCGGCTCCGAATCCGGATCCGGCGCGCAGCCGCAGCGCAGCGAGGGCTGGGACAAGGTCCGCTTCGCGCCCGAGCCGGGCCAGCCGCAGGAGCCGCAGCAGCAGGAGCCGGAGCCGGCGGTGCCCACCGACTTCGCCGAGCGCGCCGGCGCCTCGCGCGATGCCATCGCCCGGGCCGCCGGCAAGCTGCGCGGCAACGGCCCGGTCGTGGTGCTGTGGGGCGAGCGGCTGAGCGGCGGCGAGCGCGGCGCGCAGGCCACGCGCGCGCTGCTTGCACTCACCCGCGCGCTCGACATCGGATCGAGCGAGGGCGCCGGACTGATCGAGATCCCCGCCGGGACGAACGGGCGCGGCCTGCGCGAGGTCGGCTGCGTGCCGAACATGAAGGCCGGCCTGGCCGACATCGAGCCCGCCGGCCACGACGCCGCCGCGATCGCGAAGGCGCTCGGCGACGAGGTGTCCACGCTCGTCCTGCTCCAGGCCGATCCGCTGCGTACGCACCCGAACCGCCCCGACTGGGAGCGCGGCCTCGACGCCGCCAACACCGTGATCGCGTTCAGCGACTTCGCCGACGAGACGATCCAGAACCACGCCGACATCGTGTTCCCCGCCGAGGGCTACGCGGAGAAGGAGGGCACGGTCACGCACCCCGACGGGCGCCTCCAGCGCGTGCGCGCGTCGGTGGCCAAGCCCGAGCTCGTGCGCTCGCAGACCGACGTGCTGCTCGAGCTGCTCTCCGCTCTGTCGGGCGCTCCGTTCCGGCTCAGCCCGCCGCAGCTCACGAGCTTCATGGCCGACACGGTCCCGTTCTACCGCGGGCTGACCGTTGACGAGATCGGCGGCCGCGGCGTGCGCTGGCAGGAGCGCGACGCCGCCGCGCAGCTCCCGCAGACGCCGCTGCCCGAGACCGACCTCGAGGCCCCGCCGGAGCTGCCCGGCGGGCTGCGGCTCGGCACCGTCCCGTCCCTCTGGGCCAGCTCGGAG
Source organism: Thermoleophilaceae bacterium (assembly GCA_036382905.1). Taxonomy (GTDB): domain Bacteria; phylum Actinomycetota; class Thermoleophilia; order Solirubrobacterales; family Thermoleophilaceae; genus AC-37. The sequence continues at coordinate 36,628 of DASVPL010000210.1, forward strand.
ACCGAGCACGCGCGCGCGCTCCGCTTCCTCGCCCCCACTCAGCGCGCCGAGCTCTCGCCTGACGACGCGCGCAACCTCGGCGTGGAGCCGGGCGACCGCGTCGAGGTGGCCGTGAACGGGACGAGCGTGGGCGCCACGGCCGCCCTGCGCTCCGGCGTCCCGGCCGGCAGCGTGTTCCTCATCGAGGGGACGACCGAGGACAACGCGACCGCGCTCGCCAACGGCAAGCCGCGCGTGGTGGAGGTGCGCAAGGCATGACGCAGCTCGCCGCCGTCGGCTTCGAGGAGTCGGTGCTCGTCCAGATCGTGAAGGCGCTCCTGATCTTCCTGTTCGTGCTCCAGGCGGTGCCGCTGATCCTGCTGCTCGAGCGCAAGGCCCTCGGCCGCTTCCAGGCGCGGATCGGGCCCAACCGCGTGGGTCCCTACGGCCTGATGCAGCCGCTCGCCGACGTGCTCAAGCTGCTCTCGAAGGAGCAGTTCACGCCGGCCACCGCCGTCCCGTGGATGATGGCCATCGCACCCGCGATCTCGATCTTCACCGCGGTGGTCACGCTCGCGATCATTCCGTTCGGCGACACGCGCGAGGGCGGCCTCTTCGGCGCCGACTACGGCCTCTACGGGATCGACGTATCGATCGGGATCCTGTGGGCGTTCGCCTTCGGCGCGCTCGCCTTCTACGGCCTGATGCTCGGCGGCTGGGCGTCCGGCTCGAAGTACTCGGTCCTCGGCGCCATGCGCTCGGCCGCGCAGCTCATCTCGTACGAGGTGTCGCTGGCGCTGGCGCTGCTCGGCGTGGTGATCACGGCCGGGTCGCTGTCGCTCACCGAGATCGTCCACGCGCAGGACGGCATCTGGTACATCGTGCCGCAGTTCGTCGGCTTCCTGATCTTCATGGTCGCGGGCTTTGCCGAGACCAACCGCCCGCCGTTCGACCTGCCGGAGGCCGACGCCGAGATCGTCGCCGGCTACAACACCGAGTTCGGCGGGATGCGCTTCGGCTCGTTCTTCATGGCCGAGTACATCAACATGATCGCGATCTCCGGGATCGCGACCGCGATGTTCCTCGGCGGCTGGCACGGGCCGGGACCAGGCTTCCTCGACCCGGTCTGGGTGCTCGCGAAGATGTTCTTCTTCATCTGGATCTTCATCTGGATCCGCGCGACGCTGCCGCGCCTGCGCTACGACCAGCTCATGGCGTTCGGCTGGAAGATCCTGCTGCCGCTGGCGACGCTCAACGCACTGGTGACCGCGATCGTGGTGGTGGCGACGGAATAGATGCCCGCCTCCCGACCCCCGCACCCCCGGATGCCGCTGCAAACCTTCACCGGACCTTCGTCCTCGGACTCGTCCATGCACTCGTGCATGGACGTCGTCCTGCGTCCTCGGCCGGCTCGGTTTTCGCGCCCCCGGTGGCACGCGGGCCAGGAGGCGAACATCTCGTCATGAGCCCCTGGAACCCAGACGAGGACGTGATCATCGTCCAGCGCGGCCCCGAGCCCGGCGGCGTCGGCGGCGCCTACCGGGCGTTCGGCGAGACGCTGCGCGGCCTCAAGACGACGATGGGCCGGCTGCTCGAGGGCCCGGTCACGCGCGAGTACCCGGAGGACAAGACGCCGGTCTACCCGCGCTTTCGCGGCCGCCACAAGCTGCATCGGTTCGAGGACAGCGACCTCGAGAAGTGCGTCGGCTGCTCGCTCTGCGCGGCGGCGTGCCCGGCCGAGTGCATCCGCGTGGTCGCCGCCGAGAACACGCCCGACAACCAGGTCTCGGCCGGCGAGCGCTACGCCGTGGTCTACGAGATCAACATGAGCCGCTGCATCTTCTGCGGCTACTGCGAGATCGCGTGCCCGTTCGACGCCATCACGATGGGCAACGACTACGAGCTGGCCGACTACACGCGCTCGGATCTGATCTTCACCAAGGAGATGCTGCTCGCCGACCCGATCGAGCGGGCGCCGCTGCGGCGGGAGGGCGAGTAGGGCATTGGAGGAGCTCCTCTTCTTCGTCGCGGCGCTCGGCGCCATCGGCGGCGCGCTCGGCGTCGTGCTGCTGCGCAACCCGTTCTTCAGCGTGCTCGCGCTCGTCGCGCACCTGGTCGCGCTGGCGCTGCTGTTCCTGCTGCTGAACGCGGAGTTCCTGGCCGCCTCACAGCTCGTGGTCTACGCGGGCGCGGTGATGGTGCTCTACGTGTTCGTGGTGGCCTACATCGGCGGTGTGGACGACCCCGGCCTCGACCAGGGCGGCGCCGTCGGGCGGCTCGGGCCGCCCTTCGCAGTGGCCCTGCTGGTCGAGCTGTGCATCGCGATCGTCGGCTCGGGCCTCGCGGCGCTCGACACCGCGGGGGCCGACGTGGGCGCCGGCTTCGGCTCCCCCGGCGAGGTGGGCAAGCTGCTTCTCGAGAAGTTCCTCGTGCCGTTCGAGGCGGCGTCGTTCCTGCTGCTCGTCGCGGCGGTCGGCGCGATCGTGCTGGCGCGCCGCAGGCGCGGCCTCGTGGACGACGCCGAGGATCTGCCGGAGCGCGCCGGCAAGGCGCCGATCGGCGGCCGCGACGGAGGCGTGCGCGGGATGGACCAGTACGACGAGCAGCCGCCCGCCGGCACCGCCGAGGGGGCCGGCGACCCGACCCCGGCGCGCGGCGACGACCGCGGCGGCACGCCCGAAGAGGTCCCGGCCTAGATGGACATCGCCTGGTTCGTAGTCCTGTCGGCGTTCATCTTCTGCATCGGCGCCGCCGGGGTGCTCACGCGTCGTAACCCGCTCGTCGTGCTGCTCTGCCTCGAGCTGATGCTGAACGCCGGCAACCTCGCGCTGATCTCGTTCTCGCGGATGCTCGGCGACCACGAGGGCCAGGTGTTCGCGCTGATCGTGATGGTCGTGGCGGCGTGCGAGGTCGTGATCGGCCTCGGCCTGATCGTCGCGATGTACCGGAACAAGATCCCGATCGACGTCGACGAGGTAAGGGAGTTGCGCGGGTGAGCGCCGGCGGCTGGGGTTGGCTCATCCTGCTGTTCCCGCTCTGGGGAACGATCCTGATCTCGCTGTTCTGGCGGCTGCTGCCGCGGCGCACCGCGGGCTGGCTCGGCAGCGCGGCGATCCTCGGGTCGTTCGTCGCCTCGCTGGGCGCGTTCTTCTCGATCCAGTCGGACGACGTGCACCACCGGGTCGTGGAGTCGAACGCGTTCGACTACGTGAAGACCGCCGGCGTGAACGTGGACCTGGGGATCCT
>DASVPL010000211.1:0-7482 GCA_036382905.1 Thermoleophilaceae bacterium
GGCTGGCCGGCGCTGGTGGTGCGCGCGACGCTCGGGGGCGCGCCGCTGCCGATCGTGCGCAACGACCTGCCGTCGCCGTCGGTCCGGCTGTGCCTGTTCGACGGGGTGCCGGACGAGGTGAGCCTGGCGGAGCCGTACCAGGGGCTGACCTTCGGCCTCGAGGACGGCGTCGTCGGGCCGCGCAACGTGACCGCCACCAGCGTCGCGGGCGCGCAGATCGCGAACGCCGCGCCGCTCACGCCGACCTTCAGGACGCCGCCCGCGAACGCCACCGGCGGCGTGCTCGACGTCGCGCCGCTCGCGGCCGCGCTAGAGACCGCGGTGGGGATCACGCAGTTCAGCTCGAAGGCCGTCGTCAACTGGAACGGCACGGCCCTCCAGACCGCCTTCGTGAGCGCGAGCCGCCTAGACGCCACCGTGCCGGCGAACCTGATCGCGTCGGCGGGGACGGCCGAGGTCACCGTGACGGACGGCGGCGCGACGTCGTACCCGGCGCGGTTCACCATCGATCCCCCGCTGGCGATCGACGGGCTCGAGCCGAGCATGGTCGCGGCCGGCGGCCCGGCGTTCACGCTCGTGGTCGACGGCGTCGGCTTCGGGGCCGACTCCGCCGTCCAGTGGAACGGGACGGCGCTGAAGACGACGGTGGTGAGCGCGCTGGAGGTGAGCGCGGCCGTGCCCGCGAACCTGATCGCCGCCGCCGGCAGCGTGAGCGTCGTCGTCGCGACCGGCGGGAAGTCGACGGCGCCGGCGCAGCTCGCGATCGTCGCGGGCGGCCCCGCGATCAGCGAACTCGAGCCGAGCATCGCGGCGGCCGGCAGCGGCGGGTTCACGCTCACCGTCGTCGGATCCGGGTTCGAGCCCACCGGCACGGTCGTGAACTGGAACGGGGCGCCGCTGGCGACGCGCTTCCTCAGCCCGACCGAGGTGAGCGCGACCGTGCCCGCGAGCCTGATCGCGACCCCCGCGACGGCAACCGTGACCGTGACCGCCGGAGGGACCGCCTCGAGCGGCAAGCCCTTCACCATCGGCGGCGCGGGGCCGCAGGTCGGGTCGTTCGAGCAGGCCGTCGCGATCGCCGGCGGCAAGGGGTTCAACCTGGTCGTGCGCGGGATCAACTTCGGCAACGACGCGGTCGTGAAGTGGAACGGCACAGCGCTCACGACGACCTGGGACGACGCGAAGCAGGTAACCGCCGCGGTACCGGCGAGCGTGATCGCCGCGGCCGGCGCGGCCGCGGTCACGGTCGAGTCGGGCGGCCACGCGTCGCCGCCGGCGAGCTTCGTCGTGATCGCGCCCGAGCCGGGCATCGGGCTGCTCGAGCCGAGCACGGCCGTCGCCGGCGGGCCGCAGTTCAAGCTCAGCGTGACCGGCGGCTTCGGCGCCGGCGACTTCGCGATCCAGATGGTGGACGCGCCCGAGCTCCAGTCCTTCGTCCCGACCCACCAGGAGCCGTCATGACGGATGCGAGCCCGCTCGTCGTACCGATGGTCGTCGAGGCGTTCGTAGTCAACGACTGGGTCCGCGAGGGCAACCCGTTCGTGCGCGCGCAGATGCAGTACGGCGTGCTCCAGCGCGCCGGCAACGCGCAGCCCGGGCTGAACGACCGCGACCTGAACTTCGGCAGGACCAACCCGGTCCCACCCCACAACGTGGCGGCCTCGGACTACTACAACGGCGTCTACCTGAAGTGGCGGCTGCCGAAGGCGTTCACCCGCGGCAAGCAGGACTCGGCCGCGTCGCGGATGCACTTCCGCTGCATCCCGAACCGCTGGATCGTGGTGCGCTACGGCGGTCCGCTGACCGCCCGCGTGGCGAGCGCCTGGATCGTCGAGAGCGACTACATCTGGCCGACGAACGAGCCGCAGCCGGCGATGACCGCCGCGCAGGTCAGCTCGCTCTACGTGCAGGGGGCGGCCGGGACGGCGCCGGTCGCCACGTACATGGGCCGCAACGTCCCGCTCGGCACCTGGAAGGAGCCCGGCACGTCGCAGAAGCTCACCGCGATCGCCCCCGGCAACACGGCGTTCGCCTTCTACCAGCCGCGCAACAACAACGTGCTCTCGTTCATCGACGTGCTCGGCAGCGCGCCGGCCGAGACGCTCAGCTACCAGGTGTTCGGCTGGTTCTCGCTGCCCGGCGACGACCCGCTCGCCGACGTGGCCAAGGACGGGTTCGAGACGGTCCTGGGTGAGCTGGGCTGGACGCTCCCGAAGGACACCGACCCCGCGCTCACCGCGAGCTGGTCGCTGCTGTCGGGCTACGTCGGCGGCGTGGCCTGGCAGACGGCCGACGAGCCGCCCGGCGGCACGCCGAAGGGCTCGCCGGTCTCGATCGCGGCCGGCAACACCGCGGTCGAGGCGCTGACCGCGATGGTGACCGCGCAGGCGGCCGAGCAGGGCAAGCAGGTCGACGCCGAACTGCTCGAGGCGTTCCAGCTCGACATGCTCGACGTGCTCGACGAGCCGGACGGCGCGGCGCGGCTCCACGAGAAGCTGCACGCGAGCTTCTTCAAGCGCTTCTCGGGTGGCTACACCTGGGACGTCGTCGACGTGCCGGGGGCGGACCCGGTGTCCGAGCAGGAGCTCGCCAAGGAGCTCGCGTGGCTGGCGCTGCTCAACCAGGCCCAGGCGACGCTCGACGCCGACATCCGCCTGCTGACCTCGCTCCAGGTCGAGCTCTACGAGATGTGGTGGAAGTACACCTCGTGGCCGTCGGCGTACAAGGGCCAGACGGTCGTGAAGGGGCCGACCGGCGCGGCGCTCAAGCGCGACGACCTCCTGAACCAGCTCCAGCCGACGGTCGCGGGAACGATCGCCCAGCGGACGTACGCGCAGCTCCAGAAGGTCGCGGCCGGCCAGGGCGCGGTGCCGAGCGGGGCCACGGAGGACGCGCTGAAGGCGTCGATCCAGAGCTACGCGTCGAAGCAGGGCCTCCCGGCTTCGCGTCAGCTCAAGCGCTCCGCGGCGCCGTCCTTCTACGAGCCGAACAACCCCGTGGTGCTGATCGCGGGCGCCGGCGCGAGCGGCATCGTGCCGGACCCGGAGGCGACCGTCTGCCGCTTCCCGGCGCAGCTCGTGCGCGGCTTCAAGTGGCAGGGGAACGACATCACGGCGTCGACCCAGGGCCTGACGGTCCCGCGGCCCGACATCTCTGGCGTGTCGGGCGCCCCCTGGTCGAGCGCCCTGGCCACGGCACTCGTCGACGAGGCGTTCTTCACCGACCCGCAGAGCGCGACCGCGATCTCCGCCGCGCTCCCCAACAGCACGGTCGCGCAGGTCCAGGCGGCGATGGCGAGCGACCCGCTCGGGACGCCGCCGGCCGGCGCGGTGCAGGCGTGGACCGCGAACCCCTGGCACCCGCTGCTGCTGCTCTGGCAGGTGACCTACTACCCGATCGCGTACGGGACGCCGGCCGCGCCGAACTGGACCTTCGAGGACGGGCGCTACGTGTGGAACGGCGCCGGGGTGCAGCAGACGACCGCGTTTCAGGGGGTGATCCAGCTGAGCCCGGCCGCGACGTTCAACCTCGCCGCGCGGCTCGAGGCGTTCCTCGCCACCAACCCGCACCTCGACCCGCTCGAGCTCGAGGAGCTGAACACGCTGCTCGACTTCGTGAAGACGCAGGACAACGACTGGGACGTGCTGTCGCAGGCGCTCGACGGCTTCAACGAGCAGGCCAGGCTGGGCATGTCGGGCGTGTTCATGGGCCCGGAGGCGAGCCCGGTCACGACCACGCCGCCGCTCGCGACGCTCATCGGCGACCAGGACAGCTACCCGCCCGGCCTCGGCAACGTCCCGACGCGGGTGATCCCGCCGAGCAACTTCCAGCCGTGGCGGGCGGGGCAGTTCTCGTTCGCCGAGCTGATCGTGATCGACGAGTGGGGCCAGGCGGTCTGGCCGATCGACGACAGCAGCGCGAAGCACGAGACGGTCTACCTGCCGCCGGACATGAGTCCCGTGCTCAAGTCGAACTCGGTCGACTTCACGATCGCGGCGGGGGCGCACGTCGACGGCGTGGCGCCCGGCCTGATCGCGGCCGGGGGCCCCGACGCGACCATCACGGTGACGGGCTCGGGCTTCGCCGCCAACGCGGCCGTGCACTGGAACGGCACCGCGCTGGCGACCACCTTCCAGAGCGCGGCGCAGCTCTCGGCGGTCGTCCCGGCCGCGCAGACCGCGAGCGCCGCCGGCGCGCAGGTGACGGTGCAGTCGGGCGGGGCCGCCTCGAACGCGGTGACCGTCACGGTCGCGGGCGGGCCGGCCATCGGCTCGCTCAGCCCGAACCTCTTCCAGGCCGGCATGGCCACCTCGGCCGAGGTGGCGCTCGGCGTGAGCGGGGTCGGGTTCACGCCGACCGCGGTCGTGCAGTGGAACGGCACCGCGCTGAGGACCGCGTTCACGAGCCCGACCAGGCTGACGGCTGCCGTGCCGGCCAACTTCCTGGCCGCACCGGGCGCCGCGGGCGTGACCGTGGTGGACCGCTCGACCACCTCGCCGGCGGCCACCTTCACCGTTGCGGCGGGAGCCGCGATCGGGTCGATCGCGCCGGCCTCGGCCCTGGCCGGGAGCCAGGCACTCACGCTGACCGTCACGGGCATCGGCTTCGAGCCCGGCGCTGCCGTGACGTGGAAGGGGGCGGCGCTCGTGACGACGTTCGTGAGCCCCACGCAGCTCACTGCCTCGGTGCCGGCGGCGAACCTCGCGACCGCGGACACCGCCGCCGTCTGCGAGCAGCTCGGTCACACGGTGATCCCGGCGGCCACCGAGACGTTCGCCCAGCTCCCCCCGGCGCTGCTCGAGCCGGGGCGGCTCGACTTCGACATGCTCTCGGCGACCGACGACAGCGTCGTGTTCGGTCCCTCGGCCCCGGCGGCCGACCCGGTATGCGGCTGGGTGCTCCCCAACCACCTCGACGGCTCGCTGATGGCCTACGACTCGGCCGGGACCGCCCTCGGCGAGCTCTCGCTGGGCGTGGGCGCGAGCGGGCCCGCGCACCCGTGCTGGACGGCCGCCCCCGGCAGCCCGTACCGGACGCTCGCCCAGATCGGAGCCGCGATCAAGCACTTCGGACCGTTCCTGGAGACGCTCGGCGGCCAGGACGCGGCCACGTTCGCGGCGTTCCTCGCGGCGATCGACGAAACGCTCTGGACGACCGTCCCGATGGGCGCGGCCTTCGACAAGAGCCTCGCGGTGCTGATCGGGCGCCCGCTGGCGCTGGTGCGCTCGCGCGTGCAGTTCGCGCTCGACGGGCTCGCCTACCCCGACCCAAGCTGGCAGTACACGTTCACGCCGCAGCCGAACCTGCTCGCGGGCTACGAGCTCGCGATCGAGCTCGGCAACGTCGCGCAGCTAAACGACGGGCTGATCGGCTACTTCGTGGAGGACTCGTACGGTCGGTTCAACATCGTCCAGCAGGCGGGCGCCGTGGCGAGCACGTACCTGCACCCGATCGGCGTGGACGACAACTACGTGTACCTGCCGTTCGACGGCACGACGCAGACGCACCTGTCGATGCTGGTCGACCCGCGCGCGCCGGTGCACGCGACGACCTCGATCCTGCCCGACGTCACGCTGGACCTCCCGGCCCGGTTCGTGGACGACGCGCTGGCGGCGATGGACGTGACGTTCCGGCTCAACGGGGTGCTCACCGACCAGCAGATCGCGACGCCGGCGCCGGCGAACGGCGACGGCGACGGCGGCGACGACGACGACGACGACGACGACGGCGAGACCACGACCGTCCAGCTCCCGCTGCCCGACGAGAAGGTGGGGACCTGGACGTGGGTCGAGAAGGACGTCGGCGGCTGGGTCAGCTACCCGACAGCCGTGAACGACGCGACGGCGCGGCTGACGGAGGTGCCGCCGGTCCTGCGGCGCGGGCTGCTCCAGCTCTCGGCCGCGCTCGGCAAGGGAGCGAAGGAGGAGAAGAGGTCATGACCGTTATCAGCAGGCCGAACTCGTGGGTCACCGTCGCCGGCGATTCCGAGACGACGCTGACGTACGCCCCGCGGGTCGATCCCGCGCCGCTGACGGTCAGCGTGCCCGGCCGCGACGCGACGCTCGGCTCCCTCGTCGTGGTGATCACGAACGGCACGGCCGACGACCTGGACGTCGCCTCGGTCACGTTCACGATCGTCGTCGGGGCGCCCGGCAAGGAGGGCAGCCCCCTCATGCCCACGACGAAGGGCGTGAAGACGGTGGTCTCGGACACCACCACGTGGGCGTTCAACGGGCCGGACGCTCCGGTCACGAGCGGGACCGCGGACTTCGTGCTCGCGCCCGTCACCGGGAGCACCGCGAAGCTCGCCGCCGGGACGTCCGTGTACGTGGAGATCTACGACTTCGAGACGATGCAGATACCGGGCACGAGCACGATCACGGTGGCGGAGGCGATCGGCACGAGCGATCCCGAGTTCACCTCGTTCTCGATCAGCACGTTCCCCGCCGGGTTCTTCTTCGACAGCCTGATCCCCACCGTGCAGAGCGGCAGCGCGCTGGTCCCGGTCGCCCAGGTGGCGAACGGGTCGACCGTGACGCTGACGTGGAACTCCTCGCTATCCGACCTGAAGAACCAGACGGTTTACTACTCGAGCGCCACGTCCGGCCAGCAGAAGGTGACGCCGAGCGTGCTCGGCGCGTGGACCTCGCCGCCGCTCACGAGCGACACGGTGTTCGCGGTCGCCGTGGTGGCCCAGGGCATCGGCGGCGAGCCACTGACGGCGGCCCTGGTGACCGGGGTGTCGGTGCAGAACCCGGCGCTCGTGGCCAGCTCGCTGACGGCCGGCCAGGTGACGTCCACCGGCGCGGCGTCGGTCGTCGGTCCGCTGACGGCGAACGGCATCACAGCGACCGGCATCACCGTGAACGGCGCGCTGGTGGCCAACGGCGTGACCGTGAACGGCACGCTGAGCGCCGCCGGCGCGACGCTCAGCGGCGCGCTCAGCGCCGGCGCCACCACCGTCAACGGCGCGCTGTCGGCCGCGAGCGCGAACGTGAGCGGCAACGTGCAGGCGGGCTCGATCGCCACCGGCACGGCCACCGTCAACTCGTCGCTCTACGCGCGGCAGAGCAAGGTGTCGATGATCACCGGCGCGCAGACCATCAACCCCGGCAACTACGTGGCCAACACCGACGGGTTCGTGCTCGGCACGGTCGGGTGGCCTTCGAGCGCGGACCCCGGCTGCGTCGGCTACGCGTCCGGCCAGTCGGCTGGGATGACGGTGTTCGCGACCGGCGGCAACCTCGGCGCGTTCGGGCCGAGGTGGTCCGACTACCAGGCGAGCAACGGCAACACGTTCGTGCTGCCGGTCGCCGCGGGCAACAACTACGTGATCAACGCCCAGCAGGTCGACGGCGGCCTCCAGCAGGCCGCGGCCCCGATCTGGTTCTACTGGGTGCCGCTCGGGACCGCGCCGTCCGGCCTCGCCACCACCGAACGGCTCGGCGACGCGCCGGACGACTTCGTGCCGCTACCGAAGCC
>DASVPL010000212.1:0-4642 GCA_036382905.1 Thermoleophilaceae bacterium
GTCAGACGCGCCGGATGGTCGACGCGACCAAGCGGCTGCTGCCGAGCGGTGCCCTGGTGGGGTACCGGATCGACAACGTGCGGATCACTCGTCCGCACAGGTCGAAGATCAGAGTGCGCTGCGGGCCCTGCCTGTTCCTGATCGTGCAGGCGCGCCCAGGCAAGGCTCCCCGACTTCTCACGCGCCGGATCCTGGGGTCCGTGAGCCGGAAGAGCCTTCTGCGCAAGACGCTCCGCCCCGGGTCGCGGGTCGAGGTGTTCGCCACGCGGCCGATGTGGATCGGGCGCTACTACGCCTTCAAGTTCGGAAGGAAGAGCTTCACCCGGGCGGAGCAGTGCCTCACACCGCCCGAGAACCGGCGGGCGAAGTGCCGGTAGCCGACCCGAAGCGCTCCACGCGCTGGAGCCAGGGCGCTCGGGCGCTGGTCGCGGGACTGATCACCTTCGGCCTGCTCGTCCTCGCCGGCTGGGGGATCGCCACCGCGAAGTCGGCGCTGTTCGAGGAAGACGACCTCCTACCGCAGCGCCTCGACGCGGGAGCGGCTCCCGCGCGTCCTGAGCTCGAGCGCGCGCGCACGCTGCCGCACCTCGGGCGCGGACCCAAGCCGCCGCACCGCCCGGGCGCGGGCGGATCGCCGCCGGCGAACGACGGTCCGAGCGGCGAGCCGAACCCTTCCCCCCGTCCGGACCCCTCCCCTACGGGGCAGGGCGGCGGCCAGCCGGCTCCCGCTCCGGCGCCCGACCCAGGCCTGCGCGACGGTGACAAAACAGGCCGGTGATCGCCCCAGGCGAGCACGCGCGGGCGCGCGGCTTCGGCGCGTAACGAGGAGGGCCACCCGCGCACTGGCGCGGGTCGGCCGGGCCTTGGACCGGGGGGCTCGCGCCACGGGCGCGATGACCGTGGACGGCTTGCGTTCCGCTCGCGCCGCCGTTGCCGGCCTGCCGCAGAAGGTCGCCCTGGGGGCCGGGGCGGCGTTCATGGGCACCGCGCTCGCCACCGGGTGGTGGCTGGGCGACCGTTCGGACGGGCGTGAGCGCATCCGCACCGCCGAGGTCGAGCTGGAGCTCCCAGCCGGGTGGCAGCGCGTTCCGCGGGCGCCCTCGGTTCCAGGGATCAGCGCCGAGACCATGACCGCGTACGCGCCCGACGCGGACGCCGAGCGTGGCGCGCTGATGGTCGGCTCGCAGCCCGCGCACGGCGAGACGCTGCTGCCCGAGCCCGTCGCGCGGCGTGTGCGAGCCTGGCCGCGGCCGATCCCGGTGGGCCTGGGCGGCTACGACGCGTTCCGATACGAGGTCGCGCCCGGTCGACGCCGCCTTCGCATGTACGTGATTCCATCCGTCGCGACCGGCCGCGACATCGTGATCGCGTGCCTCCTGCCGGCCTCCGCGGACGTGGCGCAGCTCATGGAGAACTGCGATCGCGCAGCCGCCGGCGTCCGCATCGACGACGCGCGCTCCTACTCCCGCGCGGCAGCGCGCGCGTACGCCAAGCGGGTCCGCACCGTGCTCGAGGACCTCGACGACGAGCGTCCGGGGCTGCGGCGCAAGCTCGCGGCCGCGCGCACCTCGAAGGGACAGGCGAAGGTGGCAGGGACCCTGGCGGACCTGCACGCCGAGTTCGCCGACCGTGCGCGTGGCCTGACCTACGAGCCGCCGCTCGGCAAGATCAACGGTGTCGTCGTGCGAGCGCTGGACGATGCTGCCGAGGCATACGAGGACCTCGCCGAGGCCGCCGAGGAGCGCGATCGGGACCGCTTCGAGGCGGAGCGCGATGCCGTCGCCGCGAGCGAGAGAGGGCTACAGCGTCCGCTCGACCGGCTCGCGGTCCTGATCTCCCCGCGCTGATTGCGGACTGGAGCTCAGCCGCGGCCCTGCCAGAGGCCGATCTCGAGCCCCTGGTCGTCCTTCGCGTGCGACATCCAGCCGGACGCGATCTCCTGCGGGTCCTCGGCCTCGCCGCCGAGCTCGCGCACCCTGGCCACCGCGGCCTCGATGTCGTCGACCTGGAAGTAGGGCAGCGGGCGGGTGGCGTCGGAGGGGCCGAACAGGCCGCCGGGTGGCGTCGGGCCCTCGATGTTGAAGCCGCCCGGCACGTTGCCGGGCGAGAACTCCCAGCCGAACAGCGCGCCGTAGAACGCCCTCGCCCGCTCAGCGTCTGCGGCGGGGACGACGAAGTAGACGAGGTCGCCGGCCACTACGCCACCCGCGCCGATCCCACGATCATCGGCTCGACCAGCGGGCCGCCGACGCGCGGCATGCGGTCGTCGCGCAGCTCCTCGACCTCGAGCGGCGAGGCCTCGAGCGTGGCGGCGGTCGGCCGGTTGAGATTGCAGCCGCCGAAGAGGAGGTTCTGGACCGGGTTGAGGCGGTCCTGCCAGCGCGCCCGCCGCGGCGAGTGGGCGCGCACGTGCTCCAGGAACAGCATGCGGCCGCCCGGGCGCAGCACGCGCGCGACCTCGTCGAGCGCGGCCCGCGGGTCGGGGATCGTGCAGAACACCAGCGTCGCGACGACCGTGTCGAACTCGTCGTCGCCGAACGGCAGGGCCTCGGCGCCGGCCTCGACCACCTCCGCACCGCTGCGGCCGGATTCCGCGAGCTGCGCCCGCAGTCGCTTGGCCATGTGCGGGTCGGGCTCGGTCAGCACGAGGCGCTCGACCGCGGCGGGGTAGTGCGGGAGGTTGTGGCCCGTGCCGGCGCCGAGCTCGAGCGTCGCTCCGCGCGCCTGCGCGAGCAGCTCGCGCCGCTTGTCGGCGAGCCCGCCCTTCTCGAGCCCGGCGAAGATCGCGTTGTAGGCGGCGGCGAAGACCTTGTGCTCGGGCATCCGCGCGATCCTACGCCGTTCGCGCGTTCGTTGGCAGACGAGAAGGGGCGCCCCGCTAGGGGCGCCCCTTCGTCCAACACTGCTGAATTATCGACTGCGGCACTGAAGCACCTTCGCTCGCACCGGTGCGCAGAATCGGCCTTGTGCTCCTTCGCGCGGTGGCCCTCGCTAATGCGCCGGCCGGGGGGACCAAATCCGACCTCCGCCTTCGACGGTACCCGGGGTGGACTCCCTAGGCGGGTCCAGCGTCCGACCTAGCGGCCGGGCACCTCCAGGGTCCCGTTCAAACTGTCACTCAAGTTAGGACCACCTCCTTCCTCTGGTACGCCCATATAAGCACACCCGGTGGCTGGAGCGGAAGGCCCGATTTCGGGGACGCCGCGGCGGCGCTACTCGGCTTCTGGCGGGGAGGTCCCGTTGTCGGAGACGGTGTCCTCCGGAGCGGCTACGTCGCCGTCCTCCAGCACCGCTCCGTCGCCGCCCGGCAGCTCCTCTCCCGGCAGCTCCTCGGCCACCGCGGCGCCCGCCTCGGCGGTCGTCTCCATCACCAGCGCCACCGCACTCACCTGGTCGTCCTCGCGCAGGTTCATCAGCTTCACGCCCTGCGAGGCGCGCCCGTAGCGGGAGATGCCCCGCACGGCGGTGCGCTGGACCATGCCGTTCTGCGAGATGAAGACGAGCTCGTGGTGCTCGCGCACGATCAGCGCGCCGGCGAGGCCGCCCTTCTTCTCGGTGATCTGGATCGTCTTCACACCCATCGCGCCGCGGCCCTTGACCGGGTACTCCGAGATCGCCGTGCGCTTGCCGAAGCCGTTCTCGGTGACGACGAGCAGCTCGGAGTCGTCGCGCGCCACGTCCATCGCGAGCACGCAGTTGTCGCCGCGCTGGACGTTCATGCCGCGGACGCCGGCGGTGTCGCGGCCCATCGAGCGCACGGCGGTCGCGTTGAAGCGCGCCGCCTGGCCCGAGCGCGAGACCATGATGATGTCGTCGTCGCCGCTGGTCCGTCTAACCGCGACCAGCTCGTCGTCGTCGCGGATCGAGATCGCGATGATCCCGTCGGCCTTGATCGGCGTGTTGTAGGCGAGGAACTCGGTCTTCTTGATCTGGCCCTTCTTCGTGGCGAAGACCAGGTACTTGTCCTCGGTGAAGTCGCGCGTGGAGAGCACCGCGCGCACGAACTCGCCCTCGCGCAGCGGCAGCAGGTTGACGAGCGCGCGGCCCTTCGCCGTGCGCGAGGCCTCGGGCAGGTCGTAGACCTTCTGCCTGTACACCTTGCCGCGGTTCGTGAAGAACAGGAGGTAGTCGTGCGTCGAGCACACGAAGAGGTGCTCGATGTAGTCCTCGTCCTTCATGTCCATGCCGATCACGCCGACGCCGCCGCGGCGCTGCGAGCGGTACGTGGACAGCGGCAGCGACTTGATGTAGCCGGACTTCGTGATCGAGATGACCATCTGCTGGTCGGCGATCAGGTCCTCGATGCCGACCTCGTCCTCGGAGTGCGTGATCTCGGTGCGCCGCTCGTCGCCGTAGCGCTCGCGGATCTCCTGCAGCTCCTCCTTGATCAGGCCGCTGATGCGCTGCTCGTCGCCGAGGATCTCGCGCAGCTCGCGGATCCGCTCCATCAGGTCGGCGTGCTCCTGCTCGATCTTGCCGGCCTCGAGCGCGGTGAGGCGCTGGAGGCGAAGGTCGAGGATGGCCTGCGCCTGCTCGCGGGAGAGCTCGAACTCCGCGATCAGGCTGTCGCGGGCGGCGTCGGGATCGGGGGCGCCGCGAATCAGCTCGATCACGCGGTCGATGTCGCGCAGGGCGATGAGGA
>DASVPL010000213.1:0-38562 GCA_036382905.1 Thermoleophilaceae bacterium
GCCGTCGGCGTGCGTGCGCCGCGGGCGCAGCCCGAGCTCGGCCACCAGCGCGGCCGCGCGGTCGTGTCCGGCGCCGATCCACGTGGCACCGAGGTCGAAGGGGAAGCCGTCGTGGGTGTGAGTCTCGAGCCGACCGCCCACCCGGTCGGGACGCGCCTCGAGCACGACCACCGTCCACCCCGCGCTCGCGACGCGACGCGCGGTCGCGAGCCCCGCCAGCCCGCCGCCGACCACGACGACGTCGGCGGATCGCGTGCGTCCCGCGGTCAGCGGGGCTTCGCCTCGTCGTAGCGCGTGAGGCCGTCGTCCGGGATCGGCTCCCACGGCGCGGCGTAGGCCACGAACGAGCGCCAGCTCGGCCGCACCCCGGGGTCGCCGTCGAACGCCCCCAGGCGGATGCTCATCTGCTCGCGGCCGTCCGGGCTGCGGCTGAACAGGTGCGCGCCGCACGAGCGGCAGAAGCACTTCTCGAAGCCGCCGTCGCCGGGGTCCCAGCCGCCGACCAGCTCCTCGCCCTGGAGGAGCCGGAACGTGCGCGCGTCGATCCGCGCCTGGGGCGAGGCCGCCGTGCCCGTCCGGCGCTGGCAGCGCGTGCAGTGGCAGTAGCCCGCGTCGGTGGGCGGCTCGGTCAGCTCGAAGCGGACGCCGCCGCAGAGGCAGCCGCCGGTCATCGAGCGGCCGCCTCGCGATCCTTCAGCTCGCGCCGCAGGATCTTCCCGGAGGCCGACTTCGGGATCGCGTCGATCTCCTCCACGAGCCGGATCTTCTTCTGCGGCGAGACCTTCTCCGCGCACCACTGCATGAGCGCGTCGGAGTCGAGCGAGTCGCCCGCGGGCACGACGTACGCCTTCGGCAGCTCGCCGGCCTCCTCGTCGGGCACGCCGATAACCGCCACGTCCTGCACGTCGGGGTGGTTGATCAGCAGCGCCTCGAGCTCGGCCGGCGCGACCTGGAAGCCCTTGTACTTGATGAGCTCCTTGAGGCGATCCACGATCGTGAAGAACCCGTCCTCGTCCACCACGCCGATGTCGCCCGTGTGCAGCCAGCCATCCTCGTCCACGGTGTGGCTGGTCGCCTCGTCGTTGTTGAGGTAACCCTTCATCACCTGCGGGCCCCGGATCCACAGCTCGCCGCGCTCGCCGGCCTGCGCGTCCGCGCCCGTCTCGGGATCGACCAGCCGGCACTCGGTGTTCGGCAGCGCCTGGCCGATCGAGCCGGGCCGGTTCTCGCCGCTCGGCCGGATGCAGTGGGTCACCGGGCTCGTCTCGGTCAGCCCGTAGCCCTGGATCACCGTGCAGTCGAGCCGTTTCGCCACGGCCTGCGCCAGCTCGCCGCCGAGCGGCGCCGCACCCGACATGATCCCCGTGATCGACCCGAGCTCGTAGTTGTCCACGGCGGGATGCTTGGCGAGCGCCAGCGCGATCGGCGGCACCACGTAGGCGCGCGTGATGCGGTGCTCCTGGATCAGCTCGAGGAACTGGTCGAGGTCGAACCGCGGCATCGTCACGATCGTCGCCCCCGCCCGCAGGCCCTGGTTCATGATCACGACCATCCCGTAGATGTGGAAGAACGGCAGCACGCCGATCAGCCGGTCGTCCTCCGCGATCGGATACGCGATCTGGTTCTGCGACATGTTCGCCACGAGGTTGCGGTGCGAGAGCATCACGCCCTTCGGCAGCCCGGTCGTCCCGCTCGAGTAGGGCAGCACCGCGAGGTCGCCGTCCGGGTCGATCTCGACCTCCGGTGCCTCGTCCGGATTCCCCATCAGCTCGGTGAACGGCGTCGCGCCGTCGCCCTCGCCGACCACGAACACCTCCTCGATGCCGGCCTTGGCGGCCGCCTCGCTCGCCACCGCGAGCATCGGGCCGACCGTCACCAGGAAGCGCGCACCCGAGTCCTCGAGCTGGTGAGCCACCTCGCTCGCCGTGTAGAGCGGGTTCATCGTCGTGCACTTACCGCCCACCGAAGCCACCCCGTGCAGCGCGATCGCGTACTCCGGCAGGTTCGGCATGTAGACCGCGAGCACGTCGCCCTTGCCGAACCCGCGTGCGGTGAGCCCGGCCGCCAGCGCGCGGATGCTCTGCGCGAGCTGGCCGTAGGTGAGCGTGCGCCCGGACGGGCCGTCGATCAGCGCGGGCTTGTCGGCGCGCTCGCCCGCGTGCTCGAGCACGAACGCGGTCAGGTCGAGGTCGGGGATCTCGACGTCGGGCTCGGGTCCGCGGTGGATGGTCATCGGGGCGTCTCCTCTGTGTGCATGGTCAGACGAGGATCTCAGAGGCCGCCACCTTCGGCGCCTCGCTGGTGATCCTCTGCGTCAGGTTGTAGAAGCGCGGCACGTCCGGGTACAGCAGCGGCTTGCCGTTGGTGATCACGGCCACGGCCGTCGCCCGCTGCGGGTCCGCCCACGAGAGGATGTTCGTGAAGCCGAGGTGGCCGAACGCGTGCTGGGTGTCGCGCCCGTACAGGCTGAGGAGCTGTGCGCCGAGCATCAGGCCGTAGCTGAAGCGCGTCGGGAAGCCGAGCGACAGGTCCACCTCGAGGTGCGACTGCTCGGCGAGCGCCTGGCGGATCGTCGTCGGCTCCATCACGCGCACGCCGTCGAGCTCGCCGCCGCGGCGCAACAGCTCGTAGAAGCGCGACAGCTCGTTGGCGGTCGTGACGATGTTCGCCGACGGCACGATCGCGGTGCGGAACTCCGGGGTGTTGGCCGACGCCACCAGCTCCTCGAACGGCAGTCCGAGTGCGCGCGTCATGAACGTGGAAAGCGGCGGCAGCGCGCGCGGGCCGGTGAGGTAGTCGGCCGCGACCGTGTCGAGGTCCCGCTCGGGCACGCCGTAGTTCGTCCACCTGAACCCCAGCGGGTCGAGGATCTCCTCGGCGAGCACGGTGCGGATGTCCCTGCCCGTCACCTGCCGGACGACCTCGCCGAGGATGAAGCCGCCCGACACGGCGTGGTAGGCGAGCCGGTTGCCGGGCTTCGAGGCGGGCTTCGCGTCGATCAGCCACCGCACGATCAGCTCCCAGTCGTGGGCGTTCTGCACGTCGAGCGCCTCGCGCGGCAGGTTCGGCACGCCGGAGCGGTGCGCGAGCACGTGGCCGATCGTGACGTCGTCCTTGCCGTGGCGCTCGTAGCCGTCGATGTACTCGCACACGCGGTCGTGGATGTCGAGCAGCCCGCGCTCGTGGAGCATGTGCACGACGACGGCGGTGATGGCCTTGGCGCCGGAGTAGATGAGGAACGGCGTGGCGGGGGTGACGGGCACCTTCTCCACGCCGGCGCCGTCGCGAGGCCCGTTGCCGCGCGCGTGTCCGATCGCGCGGTCGAGCACCACGACGCCCTCCCGCCGGACGCACACCTGGATCGCCGGGTGCACGCCGCTGCGATACCAGTCGGTCGTGGCCTTCCAGATCCGGTCGACCGCCGCGGCGCTCATGCCGGCGGCCGCCGGCTCGTCCTCGGGACCGACGGTGGTGACCGCGGCCAGGTCGCGCGGCACGTCGATGCGGCGCAGCGGGTCCGGCACCCCGGGGATGCGCGGGACGACCGGTACTGACGGGATGTCGGGGAGCCCGGCCACCGGGCGTGGCAATCTAGTGCTTATGGCCCCGATCAGCGACGCCCTGCGCCGGGGCGAGGCCGCGGCGGGACCGGCGCTCGACCGGCTGATCGCCGCGGGCCGCGAGCACTTCGGCCGCGACGGCTACGCCGGTACGTCGCTTGACGCGGTCGTGGCGGCCGCCGGTGTCACGAAGGGCTCGCTCTACCACCACTTCAAGGGGAAGGCCGACCTGTTCGAGGCCGTCTTCAGGCAGCGTGCGGCCGAGCTGTCCGAGCAGGTCGCCGCCGCGTCGCTGCCCGAGCGCGACCCGTGGCAGGCCGCCTACGCGGGCGTGCGCGCGTACCTCGACGGCTCGCAGGAGGCGGCGGTCGAGCGGATCATGCTGCTCGACGGGCCGAGCGTGCTCGGCTGGGAGCGGGTGCGCGAGATCGAGGCGGAGTACGGCCTGGCGCTCATCAAGACGTCGATCGGGCGCCTGGTGGACGCGGGCGAGATCCGGCGCCCCGACGTGGACGTGCTGGCGCACCTCCTGTTCGGGGCGATAACGGAGGGGGTGCTGCTGGTCACGCGCTCGCCCGACCCGAGCGCGGCGCGGCGGACGGTCGAGCGCGAGATCAGGCGGTTGGTCGACGGGCTGGGCGAGCCGGCCTAGCTACGGCTCCACGAGCCCCCGGCGGATCGCGTAGCGGGTCAGCTCGACCCGGTCGCGCATGCCGAGCTTGTCGAGGATGTGGCCGCGGTGGCGCTCGACGGTCTTCTCGCTGATGGAGAGCGTCCCGGCGATCTCCCGGCTCGTCAGCCCCTCCGCCACGAGCTTCAGCACCTCGGACTCCCGCGGCGAGAGCGGGTCGGTGGGCGGGTCGTCGCTCGAGGGCGAGCGTTCGAGGTGCTCGCGGATGAGGGCCCTGACGGCCCCCGGGTACACGAACGGCTCGCCGCGCATGGTGGCCCGGCACGCCTCGACCAGGTCGCGGTCCACGACCGACTTCAGCACGTAGCCCGACGCGCCGGCCCGCAGGGCCTCGAAGAAGTACTGCTCGCTGTCGTGCATCGAGAGGATCAGCGTGCGCAGTTCCGGCCGCTGCTGGGTGAGCTCGCGCGCGACCTGGATGCCGGTCAGCCGCGGCATCGACACGTCCAGGATCGCGAGGTCGATCTCCCCGGCGAGCGCGGCCTTGACCGCCTCCGCGCCGTCGCCCGCCTCGGCCACCACCTCCAGGTCCGCCTCGCGGTTGATGATGAGCTTGAGGCCGTGGCGCACGAGCGCGTGGTCGTCGGCGAGCAGGATCCGGGTCTTGAGCGGGACCGTCATGGCGGCGCGGGGAGGGTCAGCTGCACGGCCGCGCCGCCGTCCGGCCCGGCCCCGATCTCCAGGTGCGCCCCGATCATCAGCGCGCGCTCGCGCATCCCTGTGAGTCCTGCTCCCTCCTCGTGGCCCGCGATCCCGGTCCCGTCGTCGAGCACGCGCAGCGCGACCGCGCCGTCGTCGCGGGCGAGCTGGAGCTCGATGCGCGACGGGTCGCCGTGGCGGATCGCGTTCGTCATCGCCTCCTGCGCGACGCGGTAGACGGCCAGCTCCTCGTCGGACTCGAGCGGCGGCAGGCCGGGGTCGATGCGGCAGGCGCACTCGAGGCCGGTCTGCGCGGCGAGGCGATCGCACAGGTTCGCGAGCGCGCTGCCCAGCCCGAGGTCGTCGAGCGCCTCCGGCCGCAGCCGCTGGCCGATCCGGCGCACCTCCTCGAGCGTGGAGCGGGCCGACTCCCGCGCGGCGCCCACCGGAGCGGCCACGCCCGGCGGCACCTCCCGCGAGACGTTCTCGAGCTCCAGCAGCAGCGCGGTGAGGCGCTGGCCGATCTCGTCGTGGAGCTCGCGCGCGAGTCGCAGCCGCTCGGACTCCTGCGCCTCGAGCGCGCTGGACGCGCTCGTGCGGCGCTCGCGCTCGAGCCGGGCCAGCATCTCGTTGAACGCCTCGGTCAGCTCGACCACCTCGGCGCTGTCGCCGTAGATCGGGATGCGCCGCCCGGGGCGCAGCGGATCGGCGGTGCTCATCAGCGCGCGCAGCCGCCCGATCGGCGCGAGCTCGCGCCGCAGGACCAGCACGTTCACCACGTAGATCACGATCAACCCCGCCAGGCCGGCGGCGAACTCGAGCGGGGCCACCGTCGGCGATACGAGCGCGGCCGGCGAGAACGCGAGCATGGCCCAGGCGATCATCAGCACAGTCGCGTTCGGGAGGAAGATCCGCCAGAAGAGCGATGGCCTCACGTGGCCACCTTGGCATATGGGGGCCGCTCCCACGGGCGGATGGGGGGTGGCCCTCATGTCAGCCCGCTGACGGCGCTCCATGATCGAGGGCGATGACTTCCATCTCCGATACGCAGGTCCGCGTCCTCGACGCGGATCCCGACCTCGCCGCCGGGCTGCCCGCGGACGAGCTGCCGGCCGCGACCCACGCGGCACTGGCGCGCACCTACCTCCTGGCGACCGGGACCTGGACGCCGCCGGCGTCGTGGGCCGGGAGCGCCTCGACCCTCGGCCTGCTGGTGCTGGACGGCCTGGTGATGCGCTCGCTCGAGCTCGGCGACCGCAGCTCGACCGAGCTGCTCG
The DNA here is from genome assembly GCA_036382905.1 of Thermoleophilaceae bacterium. Classification (GTDB taxonomy): domain Bacteria; phylum Actinomycetota; class Thermoleophilia; order Solirubrobacterales; family Thermoleophilaceae; genus AC-37. The sequence continues at coordinate 6,168 of DASVPL010000213.1, forward strand.
GCGAGGGCGACCTGCTGCGCCCCTGGCAGCGCGACACCGAGGAGGCGCTCGTCGCGTGCAGCGTCCAGTGGCGGGTGCTCGAGCCCACGCGGATCGCGGTGCTCGACGGCCGCTTCGCCCTCGCGATCGCGCGCTGGCCGCGGCTCACCGCCGCGGTGGTGGGACGGGCGCTGCGCCGCTCGCGCGCGCACGGTGTGTTCGCGGCGATCTCACACGTGAACCGCGTGGACGATCGCCTGGTGCTCGCCTTCTGGTACTTCGCGGAGCGCTGGGGCCGGGTCGGGCCGGACGGCGTGGCCGTGCGGCTTCCGCTCACCCACGAGCAGCTCGGAGCCATGATCGGAGCTCGACGCCCGTCGGTGACCACCGCCCTGTCCTCCCTCGCGGCGCAGGGGATCCTCGTGCCGCGCAGGCGCGGTGAATGGGTGCTGACTCCCACGGCACGCCTGCGTATCGACGGGCTTCCCGAGGCGGCACGCGGCGGGGCGCAGCACGCGCCTCGCCTCGCCGCCTGAGCGCCGGCGGCATCCGGCGGCGCGGCTCGTGCGATCCGGTGGGATCATCTATCTCCTGACCCGCCGAATCGCAGCAATCGTGATCCTGGCCCTGGCGGCCGCGGTACCGGCGGCCGGCGCCGCCGCCCCTCCCGCGACCCCGCAGCTCGGCTGCGGCCCGGGCTCGCGTCCGGAGCCCGGCATGCAGGGCCGCGTGTCCGCCGCCGACGTCGCCTCCGGCGCGGCCGACAGGGGCTTCACCTGCAACACCACGCAGGTCGGCCACGAGGGCGCGTCGGGCGGGTTCAAGGTGGAGCGCTTCGTGGACCGCGCGGGCCACGACTGCGCCTACTACGACACGACGCTGCTGTTCCCGCTGAACGCCCAGAATCTCGGCGACCAGCCCACCGGCGTGGCCGTGCTCGACATGTCCGACCCGGCGAACCCGAAGCGAACCGCCACGCTCGCCACGCCCGCGATGCAGTCGCCGCACGAATCGCTCAACCTCAGCAGGGAGCGCGGGCTGCTTGCCGCGGTCCTCGGCAACCCGGGCGCGGCGCCCGGCGTCGTCGACGTCTACGACCTCAACGACGACTGCCGCCAGCCACAGCTCCAGTCGAGCGCGCCGGTCGCGTTCCTCGGTCACGAGAGCGGCTTCGCGCCCGACGGCAAGACGTTCTACGCGACCTCGCTGTTCGACGGCCACATCACAGCCGTCGACCTGACCAACCCCAAGACGCCCCTCCCGATCACGGTCATCGAGAGCTTCTCGCACGGCATGAACACGAGCGACGACGGCAACCGCGGCTACATCGCCGCGCGCGACGTGGGGCTCCAGATCCTCGACCTCAGCGAGATCCAGGCGCGCAAGCCGCTGCCGCAGGTGCGCGAGATCAGCCGCCTCAGGTGGGACACGATGTCGATCCCGCAGAACGCGATCCCGATCACGATCAAGGGGAAGGCGTACGTGGTGGAGGTGGACGAGTTCAGCGTCGAGAGCGGCGGCGGCAGCTTCCCGGAGGGGAACGGCCCGCAGGTGGGCGCCGCGCGCCTGATCGACATCTCCGACGAGGCCCACCCGCGCGTGGTGTCCGACATGCGCCTCCAGGTGCACCAGCCGGAGAACCGCGGGCAGCTCGAGGGCGACCCGGGCGCGAGCAGCTTCGTGCAGGGCTACGCGGGCCACTACTGCAACGTGCCGCGCCGCAAGGACCCCGAGATCGTCGCCTGCACGTTCATCAACTCGGGCCTGCGCGTGTTCGACATACGCGACCCCGAGAAGCCGAAGGAGATCGCCTACTTCGTCGCGCCGCCGCGGCCGAGCCCGGTGATGGGCGACCGCAGCAACTACGCGATGTCGAAGCCCGAGTTCGTGCCGGAGCGCGACGAGATCTGGTACTCGGACGGCAACAGCGGCTTCTACGTGGTGCGGCTCGCCAACGGGGTGTGGCGGTCCGGCGGCGCGAGCGACTGCCTGCGCCCCGCGCGGATCGGCTTCAGGATCCACCGCACGGGTCGCAACCGCGTGGTCCGGGTCGACGCGTTCGTGAACGGCCGCCGCAAGCTCCTGCGCCGCGGTCGCGACATCACGCGGATCGAGCTGAGCAAGCTCCCGCGCAAGGGCTCGATGAAGGTCCGGATCGTGGCGACGCACAACACCGGCTCGAAGGTCGTCAGCACGCGCACCTGGAGCGGCTGCGTGAAGGGCCGCCCGACCGTGCGCCAGATCCGCCGGCGCTAGTCAGCGCCGCTGAGTCGCGGCCGCACCGCGCCGCGCGGTCAGCGTCGCGCCGGAACGCAGTCGTGCGCGGTCGCGCGTGCCTCGGCGTCGGCCTCCAGCAGCGTGCCGACCGAGTCCGCGGGCTGCACCGGCATCCGCTCGAGCGTCTCCTCCACGACCCTCGCGATGTCGCCGAAGCGCAGCCGCCCCTCGACGAACTCCGCCACCGCCACCTCGTTCGCGGCGTTCAGCACGCACGTCGCCGTCCCGCCGGCCTCCGCCGCGGCGCGTGCGATCCGCAGGCACGGCGCGATCCGGTCGTCCACCGGCTCGAACACGAGCGGGCTCGCGGCGACCAGGTCGAGTGGCTCGACCGCGACGTCCACCCGCTCCGGGAAGTGCATGGCGTAGGAGATCGGCATGCGCATGTCGGGCATCCCGAGGTGCGCGAGCACGGCACCGTCGGTGAGTGTCACGAGCCCGTGGACTATCGAGGTGGGGTGGACCAGCACCTCGATCCGCTCGTACGGGAGCCCGAACAGGTGGTGCGCCTCGATCACCTCGAGCCCCTTGTTCATCAGCGTGGCCGAGTCGATCGTGTTCTTCACGCCCATCGACCAGGTCGGGTGCGCGAGCGCGTCCTCCACGGACGCCTGCGCGACCTCCTCCGGCGAGCGACCCCTGAACGGGCCGCCCGAGGCGGTCACGACGAGGCGCTCGACCGCCCCCGGCGGCCCCGCCTCGATGAGCTGGTCGAGCGCGGAGTGCTCGGAGTCCACCGGCACGATTCGCGCGCCCATGCGGCGGGCGAGGTCCATCACGAGCGAGCCGCCGACCACCAGCGACTCCTTGTTCGCGAGTGCGAGCTGCTTGCCGGACTCGAGCGTGCTGATCGTGGCGCCGAGCCCCGCGGCGCCGACGATCGCGTTCAGCACGAGGTCGGCGTCGGTGCTCGCCGCCAGCTCGGCCGCCGCCTCGGGCCCGCTCAGCACCTCGGCCTCGGGCCAGGCGGAGGCGGCGTCGCGCGCGGCCGCGGGATCGTCGAGGGCGATCCGCCGGGCGCCATGGCGGCGGCCCTCGTCCACCAGCGGCTCCCACGTGGAGCGGGCCGAGAGGCCGGCCAGCTCGAGGTCCGGCGAGCGCGCGATCACGTCGAGCGCCTGCCGGCCGATCGAGCCGGTCGCTCCCAGGAGGACGATGCGCTTCAAGACGCTGAAAAGCTAGCGGGAGCCCCCGCCCGGCGCTCGCGGCGCGATGTGGCTTAAGCGTTTCCTACGCGTCGATGTGGGAAGATCAAAAACAGGGAGGTGGTGGCGTGAGCGACTCCGCCGGGGGGCCCCTTCGAGGGGAAGACGTCCTAATCGAGAGCAGCGGCGGTTTGCTCGGTTGGCTCGAGGAGCCGACCGCCGAGCGAGGGGTCCGCTTCGCCCGCGGCATTAGCGAGTGGGACGTTTGGACGTGGGCCGAGATGGCCGCCGCGGCCCACGGCGCCGCCGCGCGGATGAGCGAGATGCACGGCGGGCGCTCAGGCACGGTCGCGATCGTGATCCCCAACAGCCCCGAGTTCGTCGCGGCCTTCTACGGCGCGCTCGCGGCGGGCCTCACACCGTGCCCGATCGCGCCCCCCAAGGCGATCGACGAGCCCCAGCGCTACCGCCGGCACGTGGCCGGTCTGCTCGAGGCGGCGCAGCCGGCGCTCGTCGTGACCGTCGCCGAGTGCCGCGACGCGCTGGCGCCGATCGCGCTCGACTGCCCGCTGCTCGAGCTCAGCGCCGACCGGACCGCGCCGCTGCGCCCGCTGGCGCCGCCCCCCGACATCGCCCTGCTCCAGTTCACCTCCGGGTCGTCGGGCCGCCCGCGCGCGGTCCAGGTCACGCGCCCGAACCTCGAGGCCAACATCCGCGCGATAATCGCCAAGTCCGCGATGGACGGGCAGGTGGACCACGTAGCGACCTGGCTGCCGACCTACCACGACATGGGCCTGATCGGGTGCCTGCTCGCGACGGCGGCGGCCACGGCCGGGCTGAGCATGCTGAGGGTCGAGGACTTCGTCAGGCGGCCGATGCGCTGGCTCGAGTGCCTCGGGGCCGAGGACGGCGCGGCGACGATCACAGCCACCCCGCCGTTCGGGTTCGGCCTCGCGCTCAAGCGCGTCACCGACGATGACCTCGCCGGCCTGGACTTCTCGCGCTGGCGCGTCGCGATCGTCGGCGCCGAGCGCGTCGACGCCGCCGTGCTGCGGCGGTTCCTCGAGCGCTTCAGCGAGAACCGGCTCTCCCCGTCGGTCCTCTGCCCCGCGTACGGCCTCGCCGAGGGCACGCTGCTGGTGAGCGCCAAGCAGGGCCCGCGCGCGGCCACCGTCATCCGCCCGGACTGGTCCACCCTCCGGTTCGGCGAGCCCGTCGAGGTCGACGCGGTCACCACCCTCGCCGATCTCGAGACGCTCGGCGACGGCGTCGACTGGCTCGTCTCGTGCGGGGACTGCCCGGACGGCATCGGCGTGGAGATCGTGGGCGAGGACGGCGCCCCCCTGCCCGACGGCACGCTCGGCGAGATCGCCGTCACGGGCTCGTGCGTCACCGCCGGCTACCTGAACGAGCCGGAGGTGACGGCGGAGCGCTTCGCCGGCGGTACGCTGCGGACCGGCGACGCCGCCCTGCGCCACGACGGCGAGCTGTACGTCTTCGGGCGAATGGCGGACGCGCTCAAGGTCAACGGCCGCTGGCTGTCGATCGAGGAGATCGAGGCCAAGGTGCTCGCCTCCGGCGCGGTCGCACGCGGCCGCAGCGTGCTGTTCTCCGGACGCGACCCCGAGGGCGACGCGGTGATCGCGCTGTCCGAGGCCGAGGCCGGCGAGTGGGTGAGCGCCGTCGCGGACGTGCTCGGCGCCGAGGTGCCGGACACGATGAGCATCCACGTGCTGAGCGGCGGCTGGGGCACGATCATGCGTACGTCGAGCGGGAAGCCGCGCCGGCGGGCGATGTGGGAGGCGTACCTCGCGGACACGCTCGACGCCGAGGTCGTCTACTCGCGCCGGGCCAACGCGCCGGACGAGCAGCTCGCCGGAGGGCGCTCCGCATGAACGACACCCAGGCGCCGCCCGGGCACCGGGACATGATGGCCAGGCTTCAGGACCTCTACGAGGGCAGCCGCGGCCCCGGGCGCACGCTGCGCGGGGACGACCGGCTCGCGGACGACCTCGGCATCGACTCGCTCCAGCTCATGGAGATGCTGGCGATCCTCGAGGAGCAGCTCGGGATCGAGATCGTCGGCGACCCGGGCTTGTTCAACATCACGACGGTGGACGACTTGGTGGAGCTGCTCGCACACCGCGTCGCCGGCGACAAACCACGATCGAAGGACTGACCATGTCACCTGAAGACACGACTGTCACATGGCCCGCCTCGGCCGCGCTCGTCGGCGACGAGGACCGTCTCCTCGACGGCACGACCGAGGTGCTCCTCGCTCCGGTGCGCGGACGCGATCCCAGGCGTGAGCTCCCGCGCGAGCTGTTCCACAAGCGCCCCGCGCTGTTCGTCCTCAAGTTCGGCTTCGCGAGCCTGCTGATCGCGGCCTCGTGCGCGGTGATCCTCGCGGGTCTGGCCTGGCCGCTCCAGGCGCTTGCCGTCGTGGTGCTCGGCCTCATGTACGCGCACCTGGTCGAGCTCCAGCACGAGACCCTGCACGAGCACGCGTTCAACTCGCGGCGGCTGAACAGGTGGTTCGGGTTCGTCTGCGGGCTCTTCATGTTCAGCTCGTACTCGCACTACAAGTACGACCACCTCCGCCACCACGCGGACCTGGGCACCGACAACAATCGCGAGTTCTTCAATTACCGGTTTCAGAACCTGCACCGCCCGGATGGGATGATCCGCGCGATGTGGCACATGGGCCGCTACGCCGACGTGTTCCGGGACATCGTCCGCAGCATCGCGCGGCGCCCGCTCCCCGGGATCCGCGAGCGCCACAACAAGCGCATCCAGGACGAGTACCGGCTGTTCGCGGTGGCGATCGTCGCCGCCTGCGCGTTCACGGCCATCACCGGCGACTTCGTGCTCCTGCTCCTGTGGCTCCTGCCGCTGCTCGCGATCGCCGAGCCGACGCACTTCCTGATCGAGCTCCCGGAGCACTTCGGGCTGAACACCCAGAGCAACCCGGACGTGCTGTCCAACACGCGGACCGTCGCGGCGGGGCCGCTGCTGCGCTGGTTCACGAACTCCAACAACCTCCACACGGCCCACCACTACCACCAGGGGGTCCCGATGGTGAACGTGCCGGAGCTCCACGGTCTGATCGACCATCAGGTCCGCGCGGCTGAGGATTCCTACTGGTCGTTCTTCGCGAAGGTGGCGACCGGGAAGCTCAGGTACGAGGACATGGGCGCGACCTGCATGACGAGGTAGGCACGATGACCACCACAGCGACACCGACAACACCCGCAGCCCACACCACCGAGGCGCCGTTCCAGGGGAGCGGCTCGCCGGGCCGGCCTTCGCGCAAGTGGATGCTGAAGGAGCTGCACCGGCTCGATCCCGAGAAGGACGCCGGCCGGATCACCGAGCTGAGCTACAGCGCCCGCTTCTCGCGGATGCAGCTCTCGTACCACATGTACTACTCGATGTTCTTCCTGCGGGCGTCCGGAGCGCCGGAGAGCGCGCGGCCGATCGACCGCGACGGGAAGGGCTTCTTCTACCGCAACGGCCACAAGCGCGCCGACGACACGACCGCGGACATCTTCGGCTGGATGCACCACGGTCCCGAGTCGGAGCTCGGCCGGGCGTCGATCGCGCGCGTGAAGCGAATGCACGACAACCTCGCCGCGCGCTGGGGGATGCCGAACCACGTCCTGGTGCACACGCTCGCGTGCGACCTGCTGTCCCCGCACTGGCTGATGGAGATGATCGGGGGCCCGAAGTTCGACGACCACGAGCGCCTCGCGCACCTGAACTTCTGGCGTGCGGTGGGTGACGGGCTCGGGATCACCGACGTCCCGGAGACCTGGGACGGCATGGTCGCCTACGTGAAGGAGTACGAGGCCTCCGAGCACTTCCAGCCCTCGCCGCACGGCAAGCGGCTGGCGCACGGCTTCGCCGACCAGTTCTGCGAGCGCTGGTTCCCGCGCGGGTTCAGGTGGCTCGGGCGCTGGGTCCTCCTGTCGCTGGTCGAGGACCACGTGCTCGACGTGCATGGCTTCGAGCGCCCGCCGCGGCCGGTCGTGAGGCTGACGCGCGAGGCCACGCGTCTCACGGCGTACCTCGCGTACTACGTGCTGCGCGACCCCTCGCCCACGTTCAGCCCGGGCGAGCTGTTCCGCAGCGGGCACCCGGACATCGCCGCCTGCCCGGTGAAGCACGCGACGCCCTCCTGATGGCCCTCCTCGGGTACCCGCTGGACGGGTCCGCCGAGCGTGCGGACCGCTGGGAGCAGAGCCTCGGCGTCATGCCGTTCGACCCCGCGGTGAACATGCTCGGTTGGGAGGAGACGCGGCGGCGCCCGGCGCTCGCGTTGCGCCTGCGCCTGGCGCTGCTGGTGCGTCGCTTCGACGTCGCGCTCAGCGAGGGGCTCACCGACTGGCGCCGCCTGGCGCCGAAGGTGTCGGCGGGTCGCGAGCGCATCTACTTCTGGGGCTCGGAGGAGGCGATAGCGGCGGCGCGCTCCTGGTTCTCCGGCGGCCGCCTGCCGGACGACGGGACGCTGGGCGGGCTCGAGCTCGGCACCACGACGTACGTCATGGAGGACCACGGGCCGGCAACGATCGCCGTCGCCGACCACGCCGCGAGCTGCACCACCGCGGTGCCCGCGATCGGAGTGGGCCTCGTCACCTGCGACGAGCTGTTCCGCGAGGGCGTGGCGTCGATGCGCACGGAGATCCGCAGCCGCCACCCGGCGCCGGGCGTGCCGAGCGGCATGGCCAGCCACCTCCTGGCCGTCCGCGAGTTCCGGCTCTCCTACTGGGGCGTCGCGCCCTGGTACATCGGCTGGGGCGAGCACGAGATGCTCGGCTACTTCGAGCTGCCCGCCGATCCCGAGCGCACCCGCCGCATGATCCTCGACGCGCCGGGGCCGTTCATCGCCGACGCGTCCGACCGGGCCTTCGCCGACGCCCTCGTCGCGCTCAACCTCGGCGAGGACCGCCCGGCGGCGGCCGACGCCCCGCCTGGAACGAAGGCGCAAGCGGGACCGATCCGCTGGGAGGTGCACCTGCCCGGGCCGCTGCTGATGCCCTGGCACAGGGCGGTGGTGCGGCCGACACGGCGCCGCGACGGATCGACGCTCGACGCCGCGCTGTCCACGGTGGCCGCCACACCGCGGAACGCGTGCACGACCGTCGAGGTGCCGGTCGAGGACCCCGCCTTCCTCCCGGTCCAGCGCCAGCTCGTGGCGTCGGGCTTCCAGCTCGCGGCGCTCGCGCCCCCGGTGCACATCGAGGGCGAGGGGCGCCTTGGGTTCACGGGCCTCTGGACGCGCGTCACGAGCGAGCTGCCCGTCGCCGCGCCGTACTACCTGACTTCGACCCTGTTGAACAACCGAGAGAGCGAGGTCGTGAGCCATGTCCACAGGCTCAGTGACCGGTGGACCGGACATCAGCGCGCGTCCCGGGCCGCCTGAGGACGGGGCCGGGCGCGACCCGGTCGCGGTGATCGGCGCCGGCGTCTCCGGCCTCGTCGCGTGCGGCGAGCTCGAGCGCCGCGGGATCCCGTACGTCTGCTTCGAGAAGGGCGAGGGGCTCGGCGGCGTCTGGCGCCGGTACCGCGACGTGGTCACCGTGACCTGCCGCGACGCCATGGAGCTGGAGGCGCTCCCGATGCCTCCCGGCACGCCGGACTTCCCGACCGGGGACCACATCATCCGCTACATGGAGGACTACGCCGACGCGTTCGAGCTGCGCGACCGGATCGTGCACGGCGTGTCGATAGCGAGCCTCGACCGCGAGCCGGACGGCCGCTGGCGCGCCGTCCACTCCGACGGCACCAGCACGCTGCACCGCGCGGTGATCCTGGCCACGGGCCGCATCGGCGAGCCCGCCTGGCCGGAGCTCGAGGGCAGCTTCGACGGCCGCTTCCTCCACTCGGGCGACTACCGCGACGGCTCCGAGTTCGAGGGCAAGCGCGTGGTCGTGATCGGCTTCGGCAACTCCGCGGTCGACGTGGCGTGCGACGTCGCGCGCTACGCGAGCACCACTCACCTGGCGATCCGCACCGGCACGTGGGTGGTGCCGCGCTACTTCGCCGGGCGTCCGCTCGACAAGGCCAGCGGCCCAATCGTGACGCGCGTTCCGATGGCGCTGCGCTGGCCGATCTACCGCGCGCTCCTGTGGGCGATCCACGGCAACATGGAGGCCTACGGGCTGCCCGCCCCGGACGCCAAGCCGGGTACGCGGCCGCTCACGGTCAGCGACGAGCTGATCCATCGCATCGGCGCGGGCCAGGTGACGCCCGCGGCCGCGGCGGTCGCGCTGCGCGGCGACCGGGTCGAGTTCGCCGACGGGAGCTCGGTCGAGGCGGACGCTGTTATCTGCGGGACCGGGTACCGCATCGAGGTGCCGCTCCTCGAGGACTACCTGGCCGGGCGCGGGCTCACGCTCGACGGCCTCTGGTTGAACGTCAGCCCGCCCGAGGTGGAGGACCTGTACGTCGTCGGGACGATGGTCGCCTTCGGCGCGATCCCGCCGCTGGCCGAGGCGCAGGCGGCCCTCGTGGCGGAACTGATCGGCGGGGCGGGCGAGCCGCCGCCGGAGCGGGTCAAGCGCCGCGAGATCGCGCAGGAACGCCGGCGCCGGCGCCGCTACTCGGGGGACACCGCGCAGTGGATGGTCGGGGAGACTCCGGCCTACCTCCGCCGGCTGCGCAAGGCGCGGTCCGCGGCCAGGCGCCGCGCCGGGGCCGAGGGCAGGGCGACCGCGGGCTCGCGCGCATGAGCACACCGCCCCCAGCGCGGCTGGAGGTCAACGGCCTGATGCTCTCGGGCTTCACGGAGCTGGGCTTCGGCGCCATGACCGGATGGATCTACGCGCTCGCGCTCGAGGAGCCCGACAGGGCGCGTGCCATCGGGATCAAGTCGGTGGACCGGGTCCGCCAGTGGCACCTCGACCTGATCGCGCTGGGCGGTCTGTCGGTGCTCGTCGGCACCGCGCTGCCGTCGCTGCCGCGGCGCGTCTCGGTTCCGCTCGCCGTGGGGTGCTGGACGAACGCCATGTCGTTCGGCGTCCTGATGGTCAAGCCCGACCTCACCGAGAACATGGTGTACCGCGCGGCGATCACCGGTTCGTTCGCGATCACGAGCGCGGGCTTCGTCGGCGCCGCTCGCGAGGCGTGGTCGCGCCGCAGGCGCCCGCCGGCCCCGCCCGCCACGATCTCGGGAGGTGGGAATGGCGCGCTGGATGGCGGTCGTTGAGTCGCGCCGGCGCCTCATGCTCGTGCTCTGGGGGATCGTGTTCGTGGTCGCGCTCGTCCCCGCCGCCAAGCAGGCCGACCATCTGACCGCCGGCGGCTACGAGGTCCCGGGCTCGGGATCGCACGCCGTCGAGCAGGCCGCGCACCGCTTCCCGCAGCTCAGGCCGAACGCGATCGGCGTCCTCGTCGATCCGCCGGACGGCCGCCGCATCGCGGCCGCCGACGTGACGCGATCACGAGCCGAGATCGCGCCCGCGATCGAGAAGGTGCCGAGCCTCTCGCTCGGTGCGCCGTCGACCACGCTCCTCGCCCCGGGGGAGACCGCGGCGGTGATCCCGCTGCGCGGCCCGCAGGACGAGAACAGCGCGATCGACGCCGCCGTCGAGCTGCGCGAGCACATCGCCGAGGAGGCCGGCGAGAACCGCCTCTACCTGGTCGGCCAGCCGGCGGTGTGGGCCGGCCACGACGAGGTGAGCAAGGAGAGCCTCGCGTCCGCCGAGGTCGTCGGCTTCCCGCTGACGCTGCTGATCCTCGTGGCGGTCTTCGGCTCGCTCGCCGCCGCCATGCTCCCGCTCGCGCTCGGCTTCGTCAGCATCGTCGTCTGCGGGGCGCTGATCTACGGCCTGGCCGAGCTGACCCCGATGTCGCTGTTCGTGTCGAATGTCGCCTCGCTGATCGGCATCGCGGTCGGCGTGGACTACTCGCTTTTCATCCTCGCGCGCTACCGGCGCGAGCTGGCCGCGGGGCGCGACCAGAGGGAGGCGCTGCAGATCACGATGCGGACCTCCGGGCGCGTGGTGCTCTTCTCGGGCGTCGCCGTCGAGACCGCGCTCGCCGGCCTGTTCCTGATCGACTCGCTCGCGCTGCGCTCGATCGCGCTGGGCGCGATGGTGGTCGTCGCGGTGGCGGTCGTGGCCGCGCTCACGCTCACCCCCGCGGTGATCCTGACGATGGGGGAGCGCCTGCACCGTCCCTCGGCGCGGATCGCGAGGGTGCGCTCCGCGCTGAGCGGCCTCGTGCGCCGGCGCTCGACGCCGGACGAGTTCTGGGCGCGCTGGTCGGATCGCGTGACCCGGCGCCCATGGCTCTCGCTGGCCGCCGCGCTCGCGGTCCTGCTGGTGCTCGCCGCCCCCGCGCTGCGGATGAAGACGGTCACCCAGGCGCTGCCGGAGCTGCCCGCGAGCTCCGACGTGCGCACCGGAGCCGAGGCGGCGATCGAGCGGTTCGGCCCCGCCGCGTCGGGCGAGACCTACGTGCTGGTGACGTACCCGCGCAGGGTCGACAACGCGACCAACCGTCACATCGGGGCCGTGGTGGCGGCCGATCCAGCCGTCACCCACGTCGCCCCGCCGGCGGTGAGCGGCGACGGCCGCCACGCGCTGTTCAGCATCGTGCCGCGCAGCCCCGCCGAGACCGCGGACACTCGCCGGCTGGCCGAGCGGCTCGAGGGCAAGCTCGCGAGCGTCGCCGCTCGCGTGCCCGGCGTCTCGATCGCCGTGGGCGGGACGGCGGCGCACGAGGCGCAGTTCGACGAGCAGATCACGGGGTCGTTGTGGAAGGTCGTCCTGTTCGTCCTGCTCGCGAGCGCCGCCGTGATGTTCGTCCTGCTGCGCTCGGTCCTCCTGCCGCTGAAGGCGATCGTGATGAACGTGCTGACCGTGGGCGCGGCGTTCGGCGTCCTAGTGGCGGTCTTCCAGTGGGGCTGGTTCGACGGGTTCCTCGGGTTCGAGTCGCCGGGCGCCGTCTCCACCCTCGCGCTGCCGTTCGTGCTCGCGATCATGTTCGGCCTGTCGATGGACTACGAGGTGTTCCTGCTCGCCAGGGTGCAGGAGGAGTACCGCCGCTCGGGGGACACGCGCTCCGCCGTCCAGCACGCGCTTCGCACCAGCGCCGGCGCGATCAGCAGCGCGGCGGTGATCATGATCGTGGTCTTCCTCGCGTTCGTGGCCGTGAGCCTCGCGACTATCAAGATGATCGGGCTCGGCCTCGCGGTCGCGGTGCTGCTCGACGCGACGATCGTCCGTCTTGTGCTGGTCCCCGCGGCGGTCGTGCTGATGGGCGACGCGAACTGGTGGGCGCCCTCGTGGCTCAAGCGCCGCGACCGGGAGACGCCGCCGATGGTCGCGGCGGGCGGCTAGACCGAGCGCGGTCCCCGCCGCGCCACCGCCGCGAGGGACGACCCCTCCCGGTGCGGCACGTCCGGGAACATCCAGCCGAACATGAACGTGTCGATCGCCGTGCCGGGCAGCGGCGGCACGGCGCGCCAGCAGCGCTCGTGTCCGCTCGGAGCGCCGTCGCGGCGCCGCGGCCAGTAGAGGTGGAACGCGGGCAGCACGTACATCGCCGAGCCGTGCAGGTCCCCGAGCCCGGCGCGGCCCAGGTACTCCACCATCTCGGCGGGGGTGAACGCGGCGCGCTCGCTCGCCAGCGCGTCGTGCTTGAGCTTGGGCGGCAGGGGGAAGTTGAAGGCGGTCTCCATGAACCCGCCGTACGACTTGCCGTGACGCAGGCGGGCCTCGTCGAAGATCCAGACGGCGCACCCGGTCCGCTCGCGCGCGGCCGCCATCTGCTCCAGGCAGCGCTGGAGGTGGTCGAACGACGGCAGGTGGTGCAGCGACTGCACGCTGCTCACCACCCCGAGGTCGTCGGGCACCAGGTCGGCGAGGTCCGTGATGTCGCCCTGGACCATCTTCACGCGGTCGTCGAGGCCCTCCTCGGCGAACATCGCCTCGGCGGTCTCGATCATCAGATCGGAGAGGTCGACGCCGGTGATCCTCAGGTCGGGCCGCCTGCGCGCGAGGTGAGCGAGGTTCTGGCCCGACCCGCTGCCGAGGTCGAGCACGTGGGCGCCCTCGGGGGCGAGGTGGCTCGTGGCCAGCGCCGAGAGCTGGTAGATCGCGGCCTGAGTCTTCTTGCCGACCTCGTGGTACTCGGCGACCGAGTCCGCGTCGTCCATCACCATCGGCTCGGGCACGCGGGCCTCGACCGACCGCGTCGAGTACTCGCGCAGAAGGGACAGCGGGACCGTCGGGACCTTGCTCAGTCGCATCGAGAGGCGCGCGAGAGTATCAGTGGCGTGCCCTGTCCTGGCGTGAACGCATCACTTGCGCCTGGGCCAAGGTGCACTTAGGGTCGTTGAGGCACCCCGGTGCCCGCTTATGCGTCCTCTCCTTCTGATCCTCGCCGCCCTCTTCGCCCTCCCGGCGGCCGCTCAGGCCGACGTCATCCCCTTCGGCAGCGACCTGTCCGGCGCGGCCGACGTCGACCAGTCGCACGGCGAGGACACCGCCTTCTGGAACGTCGCGCTGGCGAACGGCGGCGCGGTGACCGCGCCGGCCGAGGGCCACATCACGGCGATCAAGGTGAAGGGCGGGGTGCTCACCCGCACGGGCGACAACAAGCTCGCGCGGCAGATCCACTTCCAGGTGCTGGACCCGACCGCCGACGGCCCCAAGGTCAGGGTCAGCTCGGCCGACTTCTACCTGCCGCGCACGAACGACCAGCAGGTCGTGACGACCTACGAGGAGCCGGAGCTCGTCAACATCTGCGTCAACAAGGGCGACTTCATCGACCTGAACACGATCGGCGGCGCCGAGTTCGCCGCGGGCGGCGACGCCGGCTCGGCGCTACAGGTCTTCTCGCGCACGCCAGGCTCCACCGTCAACTGGTACGAGTCGGGCGGCGGCACGAACAACGGCGCCGTCTTCCCGCGGCAGGTCGCCCTCAACAACACCGAGCTGCTGCTCCAGGCGGTGCTCTCCACCGGGCCGGACGCGTCGGACTTCTGCCCCGGCGGCTACCGCCAGCACATCTTCCGTGGGCTCGCGTTCCCGGCGCCGACCCAGCCGACCGTCAAGACCAAGACCCGCAGGGTGCGGCTGAAGGGCGAGTGCAACGGCGAGAACTACGGCGGCTGCTTCGGCGAGCTCACGCTCAGCGCGGTGATCGACGGCGCCTCCCGCACGCTCGGCCAGGTGGACTTCTCGATCGCGCCCGGCGTCAAGAACACGATCGAGATCCCGATCTCCGAGGCGAGCGTGCTCGCGATCCAGAAGGCGAAGATCCTCAAGGGCACGCTCACGGCCGTGGCGCACGACAACCCGCGCGGCGACGCGCGCGTCAAGTGGGACAGCGTCCCGCGTCAGGAGAAGACGACGACCGACGAGATCTCGTTGAAGCCGGACAGGCCGGCCTGCGTGGTCCCGGGCGGCCTGATCGGCAAGTCGTCGGCGTCCGCGAAGGCAAAGCTCAAGGCGGCCGGCTGCGGGAACGTCGTGAAGTTCAAGAAGGTCACGAAGTCGAAGCAGTGGAGCAAGGTCGTCTCGGTCAAGCCGAAGGCGGGCACGGTCCTGCCGGCCGGGACCAGGGTCACGCTGACCATCGGCCGCCGCAAGTAACTCCGCCGCGACGTACGCTTCGACCATGAGGTCTCTCGCGCTGGTCTGCGCGGTCGCCGCGCTGCTGCTAGCCGCCTCGGGCGCCCAGGCCCAGTCCTCGTTCGACCAGAACGGCGTGCTGTTCGTGCACGGGTTCGTGGGGACCGGAGGGCAGTTCGAGTCGCAGAAGCTCCGGTTCACGAGCAACGGCTACCCGGAGCGCTGGGTCGAGGCGATCGACTACGACTCGACCTTCGCGACCGAGAGCCGGGCGCAGGTGCACGCGCGCATCGACGCGCTCATCGCCGAGCTGAAGAAGCGGACCGGGCGCCCGAAGGTGGACCTCCTCGGGCACTCGCTCGGCACCTCGGTCCTCCAGGAGTACCTGGGCTCCTCGGCGGAGCGGGCGGCGAACGTGGCCCATTACGTGAACATCGACGGCTCGCAGGCGGACGCGCTTCCCGGCGGCGTGCCGACCCTGGCGATCTGGGCCGGGCGCGGGGAGCCGGGCCGGAGGATCGTCGGCGCGACCAACGTCACCCTGCCGAACCAGACGCACGTCCAGTCGGCCACGTCGGCCGAGGCGTTCGTCGAGTACCACAAGTTCTTCACCGGCAGGGCGCCCGCGCACGACATCGTCCCGCAGGCTGGGCAGATCACGATCGCCGGCCGGGTCCTCCACTTCCCGCTCAACAGAGGCGTGGCGGGGGCGACCCTCGCGATCTGGGAGGTGGACGGCGCCACCGGCCAGCGCACGGGGAGCGCACCCCTCGCCACCACGTCCATCGGCGAGTCCGGGGACTGGGGTCCGGTCGAGGTGACGGCGGGCAGGCACTACGAGTTCGAGGTCACCCGCCCGGGCGCTCCCGTGCACCACCACTACTACGAGCCGTTCGTCCGCAGCGACCACCTGGTTCGCCTGCTCGAGTCGGACGCGCTGGCCAACGGCGGGGAGCGCGGGCCGCGCCACGCCGCCGGCGTGATCCTCCGCTACAAGGAGCTGTGGGGCGACCAGCCGGGCCAGAACGACGCGCTCTCGATCAACGGGACCAACGTCTGCCCGGAGGTGGTGTGTCCGGTGAGCAAGCGGGTGAACGCGCTGTTCTTCTCCGACCGGAGGATGGACGGCCAGAGTGACCTGAGCCAGCCGGACCCCGTCTACAGCGCGCTGCCGTTCGTCACCGGGGTGGACCTCTTCGCCCCCGCCGCGATCCCGCCGACCGGACGGACCGCCGTCGAGATCAGGTCGCGCGGCGGCGGGCCCACCCGGGCGGTGAACATGCCGAACTTCGCGTCGCTCACCGACGTCGCCAGCGTGCAGCTGAACGACTACGAGCGCATCGACGGCAGCGGCCCGTGCCTGCGCCCGGCCTCGATCCCCTTCAGGCTGCACCGGGTGGAGGGCACGCGCGTGGTCCGGGTGGAGGCGTTCGTGAACGGCAGGCGGACGCTAGTGAGCCGCGGCCGCGACATCAGGCGCATCGAGCTGCGCAAGCTGGCCCGGACCGGAACGCTGAGGGTCCGCATCGTGGCGACGCACAACACGGGCTCGAAGGTCGTGAGCACGCGGAGCTGGAGCGGCTGCACGAAGGGCAAGCCGCGGGTGCGGGTGGTCCGGCGCTCCGGAGCCTGAGAATGGGGCTAGCCGGGAGGCCGGGTCCCCACCCCGTCGTCGACGGGATACGGACTCCACTCGTCGTCCGGTAGGCGCAGCGCCGTCGGCCAGGTGAGGGGGATGAGCTTCGACATGAGCGCGGCCATGTCCTCGAAGCACATGCGCACGACGTCGGCGGCACCCACCGGGCGGCCGAGCGCGAGCGTCCCCACAGCCTCCAGGAGCTGCTCCTGGGTCATCGCACGCGCGGACCTGCCGCGCGCGGGGACCGCGCCGAGGGCCACCGGCTCGCCGTCGAGGCGCAACGTGCCGATCCGCGAGACGTAGGCGAAGACGTCATCGACGCTCACGCCCGCCTCGTCCATGGTGAACCGGGCGCGGTCGAGGCGACCGAGGCGATAGCCGAGCTCGGCCTTCGTCAGCTCGCCGAGTTGTGCCGGCGTGAGCCAGAGCACCGCTGCCCGCACGGCGGTCCCCGGGCTCGCGAAGAGCACGCCTGGCATCGACCCGAACGCGGTCGGGGACGCCTGCGCGCCGACATCCACTCCGTGCAGCTCGCCTGTCAGGACGAGCGCGTCCCGGTCCCGTGGGTCCTCGAACGACGCGAACCGGTCCTGGAGGCGCGACGGGGCGCCGTTGGCCCCGAATGCCACGAGCGGATAGCGGTCGCGGGCGTGTTCGGCCACGGCGGCGCGCCGCTCGGCCGGCTCGATGTCCTCGATCAGGCTGACCTGGCCGCCGCGCAGCACGTAGGAGCCGGAGGGCCGCTCCCACGGGTACCCGAGCGCATGCTCGAGGGCGGCCGCATCGTAGGCGCGGCTGCCGAACGCACGGACGCGCTTCTCGAGCTCCGCCAGCCAGGTCTCGTCGTCCAGCGAGATCCACCGCAGCGCCTGCGGGTCGTGGATGGGCGGCCAGCGACCCATCCGATGATCCTAGATGGGTGGGAGGTGGCGCGCCCGCGCGTCGTCGACGACGACGAGCCCCGCGTGAGGGTTCTGGTTGATCTTGGCGCAGACGAACCCGTTGCCGTTTCGGTCCGTGTCGGCGTCCGCAGGCGGCACCGCCTGCACCGGCGTCAGTATGAAGGAGTCGGGACAGGGGTTCGGCGGCGGCTGAGGCTGACTCTGACCGGACGCCGAGCCAGGTCCGACCAGCGCCGCCACGAACAGCGTCGAGCTGACGGCGAGCGCACGAGTTCCTCTGACCATTCTCATTCCTCCATGATGTGTCGATACCGCCTACGTCACGCCCCTACCCCAGCCCGTTCGGTTCACCCTCCCCCGACCGGAGGAATCGAGCGGCCCGGAAACGGCAAGCGCGCTGCACGTAGGCTGCCCGCGTGAGCACGCTCGGGATCGTCGGCGGCATCGGTCCCCCCTCGACCGTCGCGTACTACCGCACGATCGTCGACCTCCATCGCGGTCGCTGCGGCCGTCCCCCGCGCGTGGTCATCGACAGCATCGACGGCGACGAGCTCGTGGAGCATCTGGCCGCGGGCGATCGCCACGCGGTCACGACGATGCTCGTCGGCGCTCTCGACCAGCTCGCTCGCGCGGGTGCGGATCTCGCTCTGCTCGCATCTGCATCCGCTCACACGGCGTATGACGAGGTGCGGTCCGCCTCGCCGCTCCCGCTGGTCGGGATCGTCGAGGCGACTGCGGCAGGAGCGGTGGGGTGCAGTCGGGTGGGCATCTTCGGGACGCGATTCACAATGCGCGCCGACCTGTTCGGCCCGGCGCTCGCGGCCGAGGGGATCGCGACGGTGGCGCCCTCACCGCAGGAGCAGGAGGCCATCGACCGTGTGTACTTCGACGAGCTCGTGGGCGGCCGGTTCAGACCCGAGTCGCGCGACGCTCTGCGCGCAATCGCGGTTCGGCTACGTGACGAGAGCGGCGTCGACGGCATCCTCCTGGCCGGTACCGAGCTCCCGCTCCTCCTGCCCGAAACGCGCTACGACGACCTCGTCTACCTCGACGTGGCGCGGCTGCACGCCGAGGCCGCCGTCGAGGCGATGCTCGACTGAGCCGTATCTACTCGACCACTACCGTCGGCTGCGAGCGCGTCTCCGACCCGCGCTTACTCGGCCAGTTCCTTAGCGGCGGCGTTCGGCCCGCGGAAACCCGCCGCGACCTAGCGGGCGACGCGCGTACCGGGGGAAGGTGGCGGAGTCAACGCCAGGTCGCGTAGTCGCGGCGGCGGCGGGCTGGTCGGCTCGGCCAGGCCCAGCCACTGCAATGTCGGCATCAGATCGAGTCCGAGCTGATCCATCACCCGCATGGTGACCTTTGCGATCACCCAGATCCCCAAGGCGCTCAGGAGGGTCACGACGAAGAGGACCATCAGCATGCGCCGGAATTCGGTGCCGGTCCGTGCGTTCCTCTTGGTAGAGAGCCCCTCGGGGGTGGTGAAGCTCGCGGCAGCCGCGAGGATGGAGCTAGCCGGACTCGAACCGGCGACCTCCTGGGTGCGATCCAGGCGCTCTTCCAGCTGAGCTATAGCCCCGCGCCGGGGATGGTAGCGGCGCGGAGGCCCCCCGGCGGGATGCCCCGCGCGCCGCGCCCGCGCCCCCCGCGCAGGCTCCGCGCGCCACTCGGCGAATAGACGAAGTTGGCCGAGTGGCGTAACGGGCACACTTTGTCGTACCCCTACGGGTTCCACCTGCATGAGCTTTCGTAGCCGCCTACTGCTGTTCTTCACGATCATCGTGGTCATCCCGATGGTCGCGGTGGCGCTGGTCCTGTTCAGCATCACCGAGGACAGCGAGACCGGGAAGGCCGACGCCGAGATCGCCCAGGGTCTGCGGGCGGCGTTCTTCCTCTACGACGACGCCCGGGACGACGCGCGCTCGCTGCTCGACGACGTGGCGCGCGACCCCGAGCTCGCGGGAGCGCTGTCGGAGCGCGACCAGAAGGCGATCGAGCGCCGGCTGGGGCAGCTGCGCGACAAGCACGCGAGCATCGTCGCGATCACGATTTACGACACGGCCCGGAAGCGGCTCGCGCGCGACGGCGCCGCCGACGCGGTGGCGTTCGCCGTCGCCAGCCCCTCGGTGCGCTCGGGCGAGCGGCTCGGCTTCGTCGGTGTCTCCGTCACGCGCGCGTCTGACTTCATGCAGCAGGTGCGGCGGATGACCGCGCTCGAGGTGCGGGTGATCAGCCAGGGCCGCGTCCTCGCCTCCAGCCTGAATGAGCGCGGTCGCGCGGTCGTGGAGTCCGGCGACGTCGACGTGGCGGAGCGCAAGTACCGCGGCCGCTTCGCCGTGGCCCGGGACCCCGCCGGCCCGAACGTGCAGCTCGGCCTGTTCGTCGAGGGCGCGGAGCTCCGCGACGCGATCGGCGACCAGCGCCTCCTGATCGGCGCGATCCTGGTCGCCTTCCTGCTGCTCGCGCTGTTCTCGTCGATCGTGGTCGTGCGCGCGCTCCAGACTCAGATCGCGCAGTTCCTCGAGGCGGCGCGCCGGCTCGCCCGCGGCGACTTCAGCCGGCCCGTGCCGGTCGAGGGTGCCGACGAGTTCGCCGAGCTGGCCGGCGAGTTCAACGCCATGTCCGCGCAGCTCGCGGGCAAGATCGACGAGGTCGAGCGCAAGCGCTCGGAGCTCGAGGAGACGATCCGCCGCGTAGGCGACGCCTTCGCGACCGGCCTCGACCGCGAGGCGATCGTGAACCTGGTCGTGCGCACCGCCGTCGAGGCGTGCGAGGCCGAGATCGGCCGGGCGCTGCCGATCGACGCTCGTCGCATGCACCGCGCCGAGGTGGGCGAGCCGTCACCCGAGCTCGTGGCTGCGCTCGAGGCCGCCGAGCGCAGCGCGTTTGCCGTGGACGACGACCTCGGCTCGGACTGGCTCGCCTCGCTCGAGGGCAAGGAGGACATCCACCACCACCGCCCCGTGCGCGCGGAGGTCGGCGGCGTGCACTCGCTGGCCGCACAGCTCGTCGCGCGGCTGGGCCGCGGCGGCGCCCAGGAGCAGGTGGGTGTGGTCTCGATCGCGCGCCACGGCGGCGGCTTCGACGACACCGAGTACGAGCTCTTCTCCTACCTCACCGGCCAGGCCGCGGTCTCGATCGAGAACGTCGACCTCCACGAGATAGTCCAGCTCCAGGCACTGACGGACGAGCTGACCGGCCTCTTCAACCTGCGCCACTTCCACGACACGCTCAGCGGCGAGATCGAGCGGAGCCGGCGCTTCGGTACCGATGTCGGCCTCGCGATGCTCGACATCGACGACTTCAAGAAGATCAACGACACCTTCGGCCACCCGCAGGGCGACCTGGTGCTGCTCGAGGTCGCGCGCGTGCTGCGCTCGCTCTCGCGCGACATCGACGAGCCGGCGCGCTACGGCGGGGAGGAGATGGCGGTGATCCTGCCCCAGACCGACCTGCACGGCGCCGAGCTGCTCGCCGAACGCATGCGCGCCGCGATCGAGGCGCTCGAGATCAAGCGGCTCGACGGCAAGGGCACGCTGAAGGTCACCGCGAGCTTCGGCGTCGCGTCGCTGCCGGTGTGCGCCAGCGACAAGGAGAGCCTGATCGCCGAGGCCGACGCCGCGCTCTATCGCGCCAAGCGGGCGGGCAAGAACCGGACCGAGCGCGGCGAGCCGGTCACCGCTGAGGGCTAGGCGCCGCCGGCTCCTTTAACCTGCTGGCCGATGGGAGCGCTCGACGACGCGATCCGCGAGCACCTGGAGCTCAAGCGGCGTCACGGTGCGACGGAGGAGGAGATCGCGCGCAAGGAGGCCGAGGCGCTCGGCCCGGCGCGCCGCGGGCCCGCGGCCGAGCCCGCCATGGAGCCCGCGCCGGGATCTCCGGAGGATCTGCCGCCCGAGGCGGTGGATCCGGACGGGCTCGTCGAGCCCGAGGCGGTGGAGCTCGCCGAGCCCGACGCCGCCGAGCCGGAGCCGGTCGAGCCGCAGGAGCCGGTAGCCCCGCTCGCCGAAACCGAGCCCGTAGGCGCCGACGAGGAGCCGCTGGCCACGCCGGTCGAGCCGACCATCGACGTGCCGTCCGAGCCCGAGCCGCCGGCGGCCCTCGACCCAGCCCCGGCGGACCCGATCGAGGCCGACCTCCCGCCCGTCCACGACGTGGACCGCGACCCGCTGGAGCCTCCGCCGCCGGTCACGAAGGCCGCCCCCGGCGCCACCGTCGAGTTCGACACGCTCTCCGCGCGCCGCGACGACGACGATCTCGCCGACCCCACCGACGAGGACGTCCTCGAGGAGACTCCGGAGTTCCTGCGCGAGACCCCCGAGCACGACCGGCTCTGGTTCGAGCAGAAGCCGCCGCGCGACTTCGACCTCGATAACTGACGCCCGCCTGGACAGGTGTCCGAGCCTGAGGCCCACCGGCTCGCGTTGAGCCGCGCCGCGACGATGAAGTGAGCACGACGGCATGGAGGGTTCCGTCGTTCGGTGCGGCGTATCAAGCCGCTTGGTCAGGGGGTCGGCACGGCAGCCGGCCCCCTTTCCGCCTTTCTGGGGTCAGTCGGCGTGCACGTACCCGCGCGTGGTGGCGGCCTCGAACACGCGCTCGATGCCCAGCTCGTAGGCGGCCGGACGCAGCGCCAGGTCCTTCTCCTTGGCGCGCTCGGACACCTCTCCGTAGGCGCGGCGCATGATCTTCGCCAGCCGTTCGTTGACCTCGTCCTCCTCCCAGCGGAAGTGCTGGAGGTTCTGCACCCACTCGAAGTAGGAGACGATCACGCCGCCCGCGTTCGCCATCAGATCCGGCACGACCATCACGCCCTTGTCGGCGAGCATGTCGTCAGCGGTCGGCGTGGTCGGGCTGTTCGCCCCCTCGACGATCAGCTTGCAGTTGAGCTTGTCGGCGTTGTGCTTGTGGATCATCCCGCCGAGCGCGGCCGGGATGAAGACCTCGCACTCGGTCTCGATGAGCTCCTCCGCCGAGATGGCCTCCCCGCCGTCGAACTCGCAGACCTTGCCCCCCTCCTTCACGTGCTCGGCGAGGGCGTGGGCGTCGAGGCCCTCGTCGGAGCGGATCGCGCCCTCGACGTCCGAGGCCGCGACGAGCTTCGCGCCCAGGTCCTGGAGGATCCGCGCCGCCCACGAGCCGACGTTGCCGTAGCCCTGCACGACGAAGCGCGTGTCCTCCGGCTTCAGGTCGAGCTCCTTGGCCGCCTCCTCGTACATGTGGACCACGCCGCGGCCGGTGGCGGCCTCGCGGCCGTAGGAGCCCTCGAGGGCGATCGGCTTGCCGGTGACGCAGGCGGGCGTGTGCCCGTAGATCTTCCCGTACTCGTCCATCATCCAGGCCATCGCCTGCGCGTCGGTGCCGACGTCCGGCGCCGGAATGTCGCGCTGCGGGCCGAGCAGCTTGCCGATCTTGCTGATGAACGACCGCGCGACCTTCTCGAGCTCGTCCTGCTCGAGCTCGCGCGCCGGGCAGTTCACGCCGCCCTTGGCGCCGCCGTACGGGATGCCCGCGATAGCGGTCTTCCAGGTCATGAGCGAGGCGAGCGCGCGCACCTCGTCGAGGTCCACCTCGGGGTGGAAGCGCACGCCGCCCTTGTACGGGCCGCGCGCGCCGTTGTGCTGCACGCGAAAGCCCGAGTAGACGTGGACCTTTCCGTCGGCGCGCCGGATCGGGATCTGGACCTGCACCTCGCGGTAGGAGGTCTTGAGGACGGTCGCGATGTCGTCGCCGATGCCGAGCCGCTCGGCGGCGTCGTCGAAGTAGTGGCTGACGATCTCGTAGTTCGAGATCTCGGCGCGCGTGGTCGTCTCGGCCTCGTTGGCGGCACGCGGCGACTTGTCGCTGCCGTCGCCGTCAGAGCTCTCGTGGAGCTGCTCCTTGGTCTCGGGGGCGTCGTCGGACTCGCGCGCCTCCTGCTCGGTGCTGGTGGTGGTCTCCTCGCTCATTCCGTTCTCCTGCCCGGGGCGGCGGATGTTCTCACCCCCGGGCGTCGGGGTGACTCACCAATGCCATTGCGCCAGATATCCTGAGCGGCGTGAGAGGGGGGCAACGGGGGGTCATCGCGGCGCTGGCCGCAGCCGCGCTCGTGCCTGCGGTCGTGGCCGCTCCGGCGCACGGCGCCGCGATCGCCTACCAGGCGGATGCCGCGCACTCGGGCTTCGTGCCGGACGGTCCCAACCCGCCGCTGGGGCGCAAGTGGGTGAGGCGCGACCTGGGCGTGCAGGTCTCCTACCCGGTGATCGCCGAGGGCAAGGTCTTCGTGACCGCGTACGCCGCCGACGCGAGCAACTCGAGCTACGGGAGCTCGAGCCCCACCGGACCGACGTTCCTGCACGCGCTCGACCGCGGCACCGGCGCGACCGTGTGGGTGCGCCAGGTCGCCACCGGCGGGCTGCCGGCCTACGGGGACGGGCGGGTCTACGTCCTTGGACGCGAGGCGCTCGACGCGGTCTCGGCCTCGAACGGCGAGCGCCTCTGGCGTGCGGAGATGCGCGACACCGGGGGCGCGGCGCCGGTCGCCGACGGCCCGTTCGTCTACGCGTCGGATGCGCGCGGGGCGCACGCGGTCTCCTCGGACACCGGCCTGACGGTGCAGAGCGAGTCGCTGCCCAACAGCGGCTTCACCGTGGTCGGCGACCGGGTGTACGTGACGCAGTCGGGCTGCAAGACGATCGCGCTCTACTCGCGCGGGCTCGCGCAGCAGGTGTGGTCGCGCGCGGGTCCGTGCTCGTCGTCGGCGCCGGTGCCGGCGGCGTACCACACGCTGAACACGACGCCGCCGAACGAGCGGCTGTGGGCGCGCGACTCGAACGGTCAGACCGGCCTCGTGGTCGACGCGCTCACGAGCCTAGGCACCGAGCAGTTCAACTCCGAGGGCGCCCTCGCGCTCGCCGGCGAGCTCGCGTTCCTGCGCAACCCGGCTGGGATCCAGGCGCGCAATCAGGCGAGCGGCGTGATCGCGTGGACGGCGTCGCCCGCCACGCAGCTGCGTGGCTCGGCGCTGGCGGTGCGCGACGCGGTCTGGACCACCACCGGGAGTGGCGAGCTGGTGGCGCTGCGTCGCAGCGACGGCGGGGAGCTGTTCCGCACCGTCTTGCTGGCGCACCAGCTGACGACGTCGGACCACGACTCCAGTGCGTCGCCGCCTCACTCCGGCATGGCGGCGGATGCGAACGGCCTGGTCGTGCCGTACGTGAACCGGCTGGTGGCGCTCGGCCCCGGATCGGATACCCCGGGCATCGACGAGCTCGACAAGATCCCGGCAGGCCAGACGCAGCTGAGCGCGGCCATGAAGCCGCGCGAGCTCGAGTTCGGGGCGAAGGTGAAGGTGACCGGGCAGCTGAAGAGCTCCGACTCGCAGGCGCAACCGCACCAGCTCGAACTCCAGGCCGACGCGTATCCCTACGACGGCGTGTGGCAGGCGGTCGACAGCGCGGCGACGCAGCCGACCTATGACTACTCGCTCGACCACCGGCCCGACCGCAACACGCGCTACCGCGTGGTGGACATCTCCACGTCGCCCGCCGTGGTGTCGAAGACCTTCCAGGCGTGGGTGTACCCGAAGCTGCGGTGGCGCTTCGGCCGCAGCCGGGTGGGGGCGGTGCGGATAGCCGCGACGATCGCCGCGCCCGATCACCTCGCGCTGAACGGGAAGCCGCTGTACATCTACCGCGGGCGTACGCGGCGGGGCACGTACACCCGGATCGGCTCACTCAAGATCAAGCGGCGGAAGCCGACGAGCTACAGCGCGGTCGGCACCCGCCGGGTGCCGAGCCACCGCCCCCGCACCGACTACTTCTTCGTCTGCTTCCGGATCCCGGACACCAACGTGCTGACCCGGGCGAAGGGCCGCCCAGATCAGTGCGGGCGCAGGCGCTTGTAGGGCCGCGCTCCGGCTACGCTCAGTCCGCCCGGGGGCGTGGTGCTAACGGGAACACGGGGCCTTTGCAAGGCTCAGTTGGGGGTTCGATTCCCCCCGCCTCCATTGCCTGGCTTACTTCGGTGCTTGCCGACGGGCTTCTCGCGGATCCGCCTTTGATCCAGACCGGCCTGCGGTGCGTTGTCGGCCCCCGCTTCTGCGGCTGCACGGCGCGGGCTGGCCGGGGTACGGCGCTGAATCCCGTCGCGATACCATTCTGGTATGAGCAACAGGCAGATCGCGGTTCGCCTCCCGGACGAGGTGGTGAAGTTCGTCGATGCGATCGTGAGCAGTGGTCGCGAGCGGAGCAGGGCGGCTGTTGTCACCCGGGCGTTGCAGAGAGAACGGCGGAGGGTGATGGCTGAACGCGATGCCGCGATCTTGTCGGGGGGCGAGCCCGATCCGGAGTTGATCGCCCTCGCCGAGCACATCGCGCGCCTGGATCGCGACCTCTAGTGCGGCCGATCCACGTCGCTCACTTGGACAAGGTCCGCCCGGTACTCGTGCTCACCCGTGAGGTCGTGCGCCCACACATGAATACGGTGACGGTTGCTCCCATCACGACCACCATTCGCGGCCTCTCGACCGAAGTCGAGGTCGGTCCCGCCAACGGCCTCGAGCACCGCTCCGTCGTGGCCTGCGATCACGTGACCACGATCCCGAACGCTGCGCTTTCGTCGCAGATCGGAGTCTTGCTCGATGGCCAGGAGCAGGCTCTCTCCGACGCGATTCGCACCGCCCTCGATCTCGACTGAGCATCGACGATCGGTCCTTAGCGGCTTGCGTCGTGCGAGAGCACGCGAATCGCGGAGGAACTTGGAGTTCGAAAGCATCCCGCGACCTCCATTGCTCGGGAGATTTCGCTCAGGCCGTGCGCGCGGTTGATCCGCCCGCTTCGGTCTCGGGCTGCCATCCGGTCTCCTCGCGCACGCGCTTGGGAAGAGCGCGTACCGCCGCGACATCGCTCGCCGCGTCAGTGCCGGGAACGGATTGGGCTGTATGGCGACGCCGGTCTAGCCCGATCGGCGGCAGCAGCATCCATTGCAAGGGAGGCCTATGAGAAAGGTCACCTCGTCGTCTTTATGCCGATGGTCCGGTTGCTCGAGATGGTGAAGCAGGAGATCACTAGCACGGCATCGGAGGACGCGCGCGCGACGGACCAGTTCGTCGCTGCCCCCGACCTGCTTGTACTCGACGACCTCGACATAGGCCGGGAGGGCGATTGGAGCCTGCTTCACGTTGCGGCCGCTCTCCGGCGGCGGACGTTTCGCAAGACGCGAGCAACTGTTCTGACGAGCGATTGTCATCCCTCCAAACTCGGGCCCGTCTGGGAGTGAGGCGTGATCAAGGCGCTCACCGAGATCTGTGGCCCAGCGTTGAACGTGGATCCTCGCTACGAGCCTCCACTCGCCGATTCAGACGTATTGGCGGCCGTGTTGAAGGCACGTCGCCGAGCCCGGGCGAGGGCCTAGAGGGGGCTGGCTTCGGCTCTACGTCGCGCCGCCAGATACGCCCGGGTCCTTGGGTGGCTCGGGAAGCTCCCCATGGGCCGTCTCCAAGCGCCTGATGTCCTCCAGGTCGGTTGCGCGGCCGCCCTGCCGCTTGAGCGCCACGAGGTCGGCGAGCGAGCAGATCGCTGCCGGGACGCTTTCCACTCGACGCGTGTCGGCACGCGACAGCAGCCCGCTCAAATCGAGCGGCGGGGCTTGTTCGGCAAGCAGGTCGATGAGGCCATGCGACGTACGCAGGTGGAGGGGCCACCCGGCAGAGGGCAACCGCCGCTCCTCCGGTGAGCCGTCGGGCCGCGTCGCCTCCCACTCGACGCGGAGGTCGGCCAAGCGCTTGGCCGTGTCCTCGTCGCACGCGACCACCACGTCGAGGTCCTTCGTCGCACGCACGACGCCATGACGGATGACAGCGATACCACCGACGATGACGTAGCGGACGCCCGCGCGGTTCAGATCCTCGAGCAAGCGCCCGAAGCCGGTCACACCTCGGATCGCTCTGCCAGTTCGGCGAGCTCGAGGGCAACTTGGCTCAGCGCCATGCCCTCGGCGAGCAGCTCGTCCGGGTCGCGGCCTCCGTCGCGCACGAGCTCGTATTGCCGCCATACCTCGCCCGCCGCCCAGCCGTCGCCTCGCCTCTCGGCCGCGCGCGCGTCAGCCGCGAGATCGGCGAGGCGTGTATCCCGTTCGGCCCTGGTCACGCCACAAGGGTATGCCGACGACCTCGGGCGCGCGGCAGAGCTAATAGCCGGCCAGCTCCCGTAGCCGTCCCTCCAGGAACCGCCGCTCCGCATCGTCGGTGGCCAGCGCCAGCGCCCGCTCGTACGCCGCTCGCGCCTCGTCGCGACGGCCGAGCCGGCGCAGCAGGTCGGCGCGCGTGGCGTGGAGGTAGCGGTAGCCGTCCAGCCCCTCGATCGCGTCGACCAGGGCGAGCCCCGCTGCGGGGCCGTCCGCCTCGGCCACGGCGACCGCGCGGTTCAGCTCCACCACCGGCGATCGCGTCAGCCGCAAGAGCTTCCCGTAGAGCGCCGCAATCTCGTGCCAGTCGCTTGCTCGTCGGCGTGCAGCGAGGCGATCGCGGCCTGCACCACGTACGGGCCGCTCCCGCGCAGCGCCAGCGCTCGCTCCAGCAGCATCCGGCCCTCGGCCACGCGCCCGCCGTCCCAGAGCGAGCGGTCCTGGTCGCCGAGCAGCACGAGCTCTCCATCCCGGAAGCGTGCCGCGCGGCGCGCGTCGTGCAGCAGCATCAGCGCGAGGAGCGCGTGCACCTCCGGCTCGTCCGGCATCAGCTCGGCCAGGGCGCGGCCGAGCCGGATCGCCTCCGACGCAAGGTCGTGGCGTCCGCCGTAGCCCTCGTTGAAGATCAGGTACACGACCGCCAGCACCGCCGCGAGCCGGTCGGGCAGCAGGTGGTCGGGGGGTACCCGGAACGGGATGCCGGCGTGCCTGATCTTGCGCTTGGCCCGCACGAGGCGCTGCGCCATCGTCGCGTCCGGCACCAGGAACGCGCGCGCGATCTCCTCGGTCGTGAGCCCGCCGAGCGTTCGCAGCGTGAGCGCCACCTGCGCCTCGGTCGCCAGCGCGGGGTGGCAGCACGTGAACACGAGCTCGAGACGCTCGTCCGGTATTGCGGTGTCCTCGTCCATCGGATCCTCGGCGGTCCGCGACGGCACATCGAGCAGGCGCATCTTCTCCGCGAGGGTCCGCTCGCGGCGGATGCGGTCGATCGCGCGGTTGCGTGCGGTCGCGACCAGCCACGCGCGGGGGTTGCGGGGGACCCCCTCGCGCGGCCAGCGCGCGGCGGCGGTCGCGAACGCCTCCTGGGCGGCGTCCTCGGCGAGCTCGAAGTCCCCGAGGAGGCCGATCAGCGTGGCGAGCACCCGCCCCCACTCGTCGCGGAAGACGCTCTCGATCAGCGCTCCACCACCGGGCGCACCTCGACGGCACCGCTCTGCCGGGCGGCCGGGATGCGTGCTGCGATCTCGATCGCGGCGTCGAGGTCGTCGGCCTCGAACAGGTAGTAGCCGCCGAGCTGCTCCTTCGTCTCCACGAACGGCCCGTCCGTGGTCAGCGTCTCGCCGTCCCGCACGCGCACCGTGGTCGCCGTCGAGCCGGGCCGCAGCTGCTCGCCGCTGACCTTGCCGGGAAGCTCGCCGATCGCCCCGTACTCGGCGAGCGCCG
Source organism: Thermoleophilaceae bacterium (assembly GCA_036382905.1). Lineage (GTDB taxonomy): Bacteria > Actinomycetota > Thermoleophilia > Solirubrobacterales > Thermoleophilaceae > AC-37. The sequence goes on from DASVPL010000213.1 coordinate 35,299, forward strand.
CGTTCTGCTCCTCCTCGGAGAGCTGGTCCCAGTCGGTCGAATTCGACCAGATCAGCATCATGTACTTCATGGTGTTTCCTCCTCTGTGAGGGTCGGTTTCCCTACTGGGACGAACGGGGACCGGCGGAATCGACAGCTCCGCCGGAATTCTCGTCCAGCTCGACCACCACCGCGAGCTTCTGCTCGTGCCAGAGGAACTCGAGCTCCTCGTCGTCCTCGTGGTAGACCACCTCGTCGGGCTCGGGCAGCCCCGCCTGCGCCGCTATCTCCCTGAACCGCAGCTCCGCATCCTCGCGTCGTGTCACCTGATTTGCCATGCCGTGAGTCTGCGGCACGGCGGGTTACGCGTGGGGACGCGCGCGTTACAAGTTGGTGACGGGCGAGTTACAACTCGGCGTCAGCCGCGGGAGCGGGCGTCAGGCGCGGAGCGGCCCGCTCACGGCCCGGCCCAGCCGCCCGCGTAGCACGGCCGCGCACCGCACACGTCGATGACCTTCCCGTCGATGCGCAGGAACTCCGACTTCTGAATGCGCCCGATCGGCGACCCGCGCGGCGCGCTGTGCGGGTCGTGCCCCGCCTCGGGCGGGACGTTCTCGTTCGGCGGCGGCGGCGTGCCGGCCGTGCCGCCCGGTATCTGCCGGAACGGCCCCGTGTCCCACAGGACGATGGCCGATCCGCCGAACGGATAGCTCGGGATCTTGGGCACCCCGTAGACCGGATCCCCGCGGTCGAGGTCGCGACCCGGGTCCGCCCAGGGCACGCGCATGGACGCGCCGATCGTGCGCGCCTCGCTCTCCGCCGTGAGCTGCGCGACCTGATGGTCGCCGAGCGCGACGTGCATCAGCACGGTGTGCGCCGGCGTGTTGCGCAGCGGGTCGGTGGTGATGTGGTTCGCGTAGCCGTTCGCCTCCCCGCGGTCCCACAGCGTCTGCATCAGCGCGAGCACGAGCTGGCGCTGGATCTGGTTCGGGTACGACTCGTAGAGCGGGTACGCGTACTGCGGCAGGAGGCTCTCGGGGTCGGTCGGGTCGGGCTGAGGAGGCTCGCCGGTGCCGAAGTCGACGCTGCGCTGGAGCAGCGTGCTGTACGCCATGCCGGGCACGCCGAGCACGCCCCGGTCGCCGTCGACCATCACCGCCATCAGCGCGCCGCCGATGATCCCGCCCTGGCTGTTGCCGTCGTAGAAGAGGCGCCGCGTGTCGAGCACGCCCGCGCCGCCGGCTCCGATCCGGAACGCCGGGTCGGCGTTGAAGCCGCTGTTGTGAACCATCAGCCGGCCGAGGTAGAGGAAGTTCAGTATCCCCTGCTGCACTCGATCCACGAGCTCGGGGAAGCGCGACAGGTCGGTCTCGATCGTGAGCGCGTTCGGCACGTCGCAGTCCGGCGGGTTGTCGGGCGTGCCGGCGAGCGCGCTCTGGACGATGCTCTGTAGGTCGTCGGGGCTCGTCGGAGTGTCGGTGCACGACATCCCGATCCAGTCGGTCGCGCAGAAGACCATGTTGTGCTCGTTGCCCATGGCGCGCACGTTGCCGGAGCCCACCTCGCTGCGGCTGCCGAACAGCCCGTGCCCGTAGAGCGACGGCCGCGCCGGAGGGCCGTCCTTCGCGACCTTCGGGATGTTGCAGGTGAAGCGCGCCTCCATCGTGTTGCCGGGCAGGCGGGTCGGCGGCCCGTTGGTCTTCGTGGGGTCGAAGACGAACCGCGCCCCGGCGGGACAAGCGGGAAGGTGCAGGTAGCACGGCACGGTGTAGGTGCCCTCGACGCGGCGGGCCACGTCGCCATCGGGGTCGTCGGTGACCTTGGTGATCCGGTACTTCGGCGCCGTGCCCTGGACCGTGAGGTCGTCGAGCTTGGTGTCGCCGAGCTGCGCGAACGCATCGTCGCGCATCGCGAGGATCCGCTCGGTCATGTTGCGCTCGCTGGCGACGGTGAAGTCCCAGACGCGGTAGAGGTCGTCGCGCGCGATTCCGGCCTCGGCGAGCGTCGTGAACATCCCCTCGAAGCTCTTGCGCCGCGCCTCGACGGCGGCGTTGGTGGTCGGGTGCCCGTCGCGGTAGACGCGGAACCCGAGCGACGGCGTGAGCGTCTTGCCGGCCGCGTCCTTCAGGTTGCGCAGCGCCACTATGTAGCGGCGGCCCTCGACGAAGTGGCGCCCGGGCCTGATGACGAGCGCGCGCTCGGCCGGGTTCGTGGGGTTGGCGTCGAGCTCCGCCCACACGAGGTGACGCGCCCGCGTGCGCGTGTCGATGACGACCACCGGCTGCGTCGGGCGCAGGGCGTCGGCCATGTCGTCGACCGGCACGATCTTGCTGCGTTGGAACGCCTCCTTGGTATCGAGCCCGGAAACCTTGGTCTCGATCGGCAGGCCCGGGCCGAAGCCGTCGTTGCGGTTGAGCGGCTCCGGGTCGAACGGCTTGCCGGCCTTGTTCTTCGGCATCGACAGGATGTTCAGGTTGAGGCGCCGCTTCGTGTCGGTGGTCGAGTCGGCGACGGTGAAGTGGTCGTTGGGGAACGGGAAGAGGCAGTCGGCCTCGTCGAGCCAGTCGCAGCGATCGGGGTCTGCGGGGTTGAAGTCGACCGGTTCGCCGGCGGGGACGCTCGAGCCGCCGCTGCCGCCTGAGCCGCCACCGCCCGAACCGCCACCCGAGCCGCCGCCGGAACCTCCGCCGCCCGAGCCACCGCCACCGCCGGAGCCGCCCCCGGACCCACCACCGCCGGTGCCGCCGCCCGCACCCCCGCCGCCGCCCGCCGCCCCGCGGCAGCTCGCGGCATCGCGGCGCAGCTTCTTGAACGTCCGGATCGTCTTGCCGATGGGCGCCCCCGCGCGCCCCTCGATCCGCGCCGCGCTCACCACGATCCGACCGCCGGTGCAGCCCTTCATCACGCTGCGCCCGATGCGGTTGAGCCGCAGCGTCACGCGCCGCTCGCTCCCCTTGCGCAGCTCGACCTCCTTGATCCCCGTGATGACCTGCCACGGGCCCTTGCGCGCGTACGGGCGGAACGTGGCGAACAGCCGCACGTAGCCGCTGTGGCGCGACTTCGCAAGCACCTTCACGCTCCTCGCCTTCAGCATCGAGCGCTGGCTGCCCGTCGCCGCGTCGCCGCGCACCGACTTCGCCGGCGCGGCGAACGCGCTGCCGGGCACCGCAAGCAGCAGCGCCAGCACGAGCAGCAGTCCCCCCCTCCGCACGGGCCGAAGCCTAGTCCGAGAATCGCCACGCGGCGACGGTCGTCTGAGGTACGGTCCGCGACGATGCACGACGA
>DASVPL010000214.1:0-3104 GCA_036382905.1 Thermoleophilaceae bacterium
CGGCTCGAGCGGCTCCGGGTCGAGCGGCTCCGGCTCCGGCTCGAACTCGGGCAGCGGCAGCGGCTCGGCCTCCGGCAGCGGCTCGAGCGGCAGCGGCTCGACCTCGGGCAGCGGCTCGAGCGGCAGCTCCGACGACGACGGCAGCGGCTCGCACCGCGGCCGCGGCAGCGACGACAACTGAGCGGGAGATCCCGCTCGGACACGGGGCGGGGCGGCTCCAGTCACCGCCCCGTCCCACCTGCTTCCCCGACTGCCCCGGCCGCCTCCCAGCCGGGGCGGTCGCCCGCCCGGGCCCCTAGCATCCGAGCCGATGGCTGAGCGCAAGCGGACCATCCTGCTCGTCGAGGACGAGCGGTCGATCGTCGAGCCGCTCGCCGCGGCGCTCGAGCGCGAGGGATTCCACACCGAGCTCGCCGGCACCGTCGCTGAGGCGCTCCAGAAGGCCGGCGAGGTCGACCCCGATCTCGTCCTGCTCGACCTGATGCTCCCCGATGGCTCCGGCTACGACGTCTGCCGCGAGCTCCGCTCGCGCTCATCGGTCCCGATCGTGATGCTCACCGCGCGCGGCGACGAGGCCGACCGCGTGGTCGGCCTCGAGCTCGGCGCCGACGACTACGTCGTCAAGCCGTTCAGCGCCCGCGAGGTGGCGGCCCGGATCCGAGCCGTCCTCAGGCGCGCGCAATCGGTGCCCGCGGAGGCTCCCACCGGCACCGACGACGCCATCCAGATCGGCGACGTGCGACTCGATCCGGCCCGCCGGACGGTCACGCGCGGAGGCGGCGACGTCGACCTCGCCCGCAAGGAGTTCGAGCTGCTCCAGTACCTGATGGAGAACGCCGGCCGCGTGGTCACCCGCGACCGCCTCCTCGAGGAGGTCTGGGACATGAACTGGTTCGGCTCCACCAAGACCCTCGACGTCCACGTCAGCGCCGTGCGCAAGAAGCTCGGCGACGACCCCGCCGCGCCGCGCTACCTGCACACCGTGCGCGGCGTCGGCTTCCGCTTCACGGGCCCGGACGAGATCAAATGAGGCTGCGGGCGCCGGTCAGGCTGCGCACCCGCCTGATCGCAGCCTTCGCCTACGTCCTGATCCTCGTGATCGTCGCCCTGGCGGTCCCCCTGTCGCTGAACCTCTCGAAGCGCGTGGACGCGGAGGTGCGCGCGGAGGCCGCCGGGCAGGCGCAGCTCGTGGCCGCCAGCGCGGGCGGCCGCATGGACGACGCCGACGAGCTCGATCGCCTCGCCAACCGCACCACCGAGAGCCTGGGCGGGCGCGTGGTGATCGTCAACGCGCGCGGCCGGCTGCTGGCCGACTCGGCGGGGGAGGGGCTGGAGGACGAGGACTACGCGACCCGCCCGGAGATAGCGACCGCGCTGCGCGGCGAGACCTCGCAGGGTGAGCGCCACAGCGACGACCTCGACCAGGACCTGCTGTTCACCGCGGTGCCGGTGGTCAGCGAGGGCAGGACAACCGGCGCGGTGCGGATCACGCAGAGCGTCGACGCGGTGAATCGCGAGGTGCGCAACGACACGCTCGCGCTCGTCGGCGTGGGGGCGATCGCGCTGCTGCTCGGGCTCGGCGTGGCCGCCCTGCTCGCGGGCTCGCTGTCGCGACCGCTGCGCGCTCTCGCGGCCACCGCCCGCCGGGTCGGCCGCGGCGACCTCGACGCCCGGGCCGAGGTGACCGGACCGGCCGAGCAGCGCGAGGTGGCGGCGGCGTTCAACGACATGACCGAGCGGCTGTCCCAGGCGCTCGCGTCTCAGCGCGAGTTCGTTGCGAACGCCTCGCACCAGCTCCGCACGCCGCTGACCGGCCTGAAGCTGCGTCTCGAGGCGGCGGGGATCCGGGCCGACGACCCGGAGCTCGAGCGCGACCTGATCGCCGCCGAGCGCGAGGCCGACCGCCTGGCACGACTGCTGGACGAGCTGCTCACGCTCGCGCGCGAGGCCGACCGCCCGGCGAGCGGAACCCCCGTCGCGTTGCGCGAGGCCGCCGAGGCCGCGCACGAACGCTGGGCCGGTCCCGCCGCGCAGGGCGACCACGCGCTGGAGCTCGGCGACGGTCCCGACCTGCACGTGCTCGCCTCGGCACACGACATCGCGATCGTGCTCGACAACCTCGTCGAGAACGCCCTCAACTACTCGCCGCCGGGCTCGGCCGTCGCCATCGAGTGGAGCGCGACCGAGGACCGTGCCCGGCTCGCCGTGCTCGACGAGGGGCCGGGCGTGGCGCCGGACGAGGACGGGCGCCTGTTCGAGCGCTTCTACCGAGGCGAGGCGAGCCGCGGCGGCGCACCCGGCACCGGCCTCGGCCTGGCGATCGTGGAGACGCTGGCCCGCCGCTGGGGCGGGAGTGCGCGGATCGCGAACCGGCCCGAGGGCGGCGCGCGGGCGGAGGTGGAGCTGCCGGCTTTACCAACTCCTGACCCTTCGCTTCCCGACGGCTTGGAAGCCCAGGGCTACGCTCGCAGGCGATGAGATCAGTGGCCCTCACATGCGCGCTGGGAGTGGCCGGTTTCCTGGCCGCGGCGGGCATCGGCATCGCCGCCAACGAGATCACCGGTGACTCCGTCGGGCTCTCGGCCGAGCCGCTCGCGGCCGGCGAGGACCTGGCGCCCGCCGAGGCTTCCCGCTCCCGCGAGGACGCCGACCGCGCCGAGCGCCGCGCCCGGGAGAAGCGCCGCGCGCGTGCCGCGAAGCGCCGTCGCGAGCGCCGCAGGGACGCCGCCGAGCGCCGCGAGGACGCGCCGGCGGCCGCCACGCCCGCGGCCCCCGCTCCCGCCCCGGTCACGCCGTCGGGCGGAGATGACCACGGCGGCGGTGGCGGCGGCGGCGACGACAACAGCGGCTCGGGCAGCAGCGGCTCGGGCAGCAGCGGCTCCGGCAGCAGCGGCTCGGGCTCGGGCAGCGACGATTCCGGCAGCGGCCGGGGTCGCGGCGGCGACGACTAGTCAGGCCCCGCGCCATCGATTGGCGGGTTGGACACGCGTAAGCGTGTAAAAGGCTCCAATCGCGCTGAGTGGAGCCGCTGCAGCGGCCCGCCGTGGTGCCCGCGGGCGCTACTTCCGGGCCGCGGCGCCGCGGGCGCTACTTCCGGGCCGTGG
>DASVPL010000215.1:0-12868 GCA_036382905.1 Thermoleophilaceae bacterium
CCACATCGCTCCGTACGCGGGTCAGACCCTTCGCGCCGGCCGCCTGCGCATCCGCGTCCTCGGCCCCCCGCCGCGTGCGCCCGGACCACCGCCGGAGGACCCGAACCCGCGCGCGCTCGCGACGGTCGTCAGCGCGGGCTCGTTCGACCTCTTCCTCTCCGGCGACGCCGAGAGCCCGGCGCTGCTCGGCTACCCGCTCCCGCGCGTCGAGGCGATGAAGGTCTCCCACCACGGGAGCGCCGACCCCGGCCTGCCCGAGCTGCTGCGCCGCCTGCGCCCGCAGGTCGCTGCGATCGAGGTCGGCGCGGACAACTCCTACGGCCATCCGACGCCGTCCACACTCGCCGCGCTCGCGCACGCGGTGCCGCGCGTCTATCGCACCGACCGCGACGGCACCGTGCGCCTCACCCCCTGACGGAGGGTCGATTAGTCTCGCGCAATGCTCGAGATCCGCCCCAACTGCGAGTGCTGCGATCGCGACCTCCCGCCGGATTCCCCGGACGCCCGGATCTGCACCTTCGAGTGCACCTTCTGCGCGGCCTGCGTGGAGCACCGCCTCGGCGGCAGGTGCCCCAACTGCGGCGGCAACTTCGAGCGGCGCCCGATCAGGCCCCCGGCGGCGCTTGCCGCCAACCCGGCGTCGACGCGTCGCGTGACCCGCGACGCCCCGTGCTGAGGCAGGGCAGACGCCGCCGGATCGCGCTGCTCGTCCTGGCCGCGGTCGCCGTCCTGCTCGCAGTCAACACGGTCCTGGTCGAGCGCGACACCGACCCCGCCGACCCCGACATCGGCCGCATCCTCGAGCTGCCGGGCGGCGACGTCCAGGTCCGCGAGGACGGCGATCCGGACGATCCGCCGCTGATCCTCGTGCACGGCTTCCAGGCGTCACTGCGCTGGTGGGACCGCGTCACCCCGAAGCTCGCCCGCGACCACCACGTGGTCCGCATCGACCTGCTCGGTCACGGCGGCTCCGAGAAGCCGCGCGACGGCTACTCGATGCCGGAGCAGGGCGATCTCGTCGCTCAGGTCATGGAGCGGCTGGGGATCCGCCGCGCCGCGGTCGTGGGCCACTCGATGGGCGGCCAGGTCGTGACCGCGCTCGCCGAGCGCCACCGCAACCTCGTCGACCGCCTCATGGTCATCGACACGGCCCCGGAGAACCGCTTCAGCCGCAACCGACGCACCCAGGCGATCGCCGCGTTCCCCGTGCTCGGCCACGCGATCAGCCGGGTGACGCCCGACTCCGCCATCCGCAAGCAGGTGGACCTCGCGTTCGCCGACGGCACCGACGTGCCCGACGTCATCTACGACGACCCCAAGCGCGCGACCTTCAACTCGTTCACCGGCTCGCGCGACGGCAGCCGGGAGTACCGCGACGAAAAGCCGCTCGACGAGCGCCTCGCCGGCTCCGGCATCCGCCTGCACGTGATCTTCGGCAGCGAGGACGAGCTCGTCGACCCGAAGGCGGCCGAGGAGTGGGACGTCCCGGGCGTCCGCGTCGCGGTCCTCCCCGGCCGCGGGCACAGCCCGATGGTCGAGGAGCCGGAGCGAATGGCCCGGCTGATCGCGGAGTTCGCGCGGGTGCGCGAGTGAGGTCCACCGGCGGAAAACGTCGACATTCCTGACTTCGCCCCCCCATACGGTGGTCAAGTCAGGAATGCCGGAGAGAAGCGGTGTCGGCGGAGGCGCAGCCCGCGCGGGCTCTGAGCCTGGCCGCCGCCCCCGGGCTTAGACTCGGCCGGGTGGCCGCCCTGAAGCCCGCCTACCTCGTCTGCGGCGAGGACGACACGAAGATCGACGCCTGGCGCGCTCGGGTCCGCCGGCGCGCCGAGACCGAGAACGGCCCAGGCGCGCTCGAGACCTTCGACGCCCGCTCCGAGTCGCCGGAGGCCGTGGCCGCGTCACTCTGCGCCCTCACCTTCGGCGGGGGCACGCGCTACGTGATGGTCGACGGCGTCGAGTCCTGGAAGCCCGGCGTGCTCGAGCCGCTCGAGCGCGAGCTGGCCGCGCCTGCGCCCGACACCGTGCTCGTGCTGGTCGCCCGCGGCAAGGCCCCGGAGAAACTGCGCAAGGCGGTCGAGCAGGCGGGCGGCGAGCTGCGCGAGTACGAGGCGCCCAAGCCGCGGGCGCTGCCGCGCTGGGTCGCCGAGCGGGCGGCCGAGGAGGGGCTGACGCTCGACGCCGACGCCTCGCGCACCCTCGTCAGCGTGGTCGGCAGCAGCCAGCAGCGGCTCTCCCGCGAGGTCGAGAAGCTCGCGCTGCTCGCGCACCCGAAGGACCGGCTGAGCGCCGAGCAGGTGCGGCGCTTCGCGTCGGGCGAGACGAGCGGTCAGGGCTACGACCTCGCCGACGCGCTCGTGGCCGGCGACCTCGAGCAGACGTTGCGGCTCGCGGAGCGTCTCGTGGGGCAGGGCGACCGTCCCGGCCGCCTGGTCTACCCGATCCTCAGCGGCCTGCGACGCGCGCTGCGCGCGGCGGAGCTGATCGATGCGGGCGTGTCGGAGTCGCAGCTCGCGTCCGAGCTGCGGATGCCGCCGTGGCTGGCGAAGCGGGTCGCGGCCCAGGCCCGGCGCGCCGACCGCGACGCGCTCGAGCGCGCCCTCTGCGCGTTCGCCGACCTCGAGGTGAAGATGCGCTGCGGCGAATGCGTGGACGACGAGAGCGGGCTCACGCTCGCGCTCGCGCGGTCGGCCGCGTAGCCGGGGCGCCTGCGCGGGCCGGCGTCCTCCTGGCGTGCGGGCGGCGTCCGCTGAGGCGGCCGCGGAGGTTTCTCTAGCTCGAGGAGCCGGCGCGCAGCTTCGCCGCGCGGGCCTTCTTGCGGGCGCCGGTGTTGCGGTGCAGCGCCCCGCGCTTGACCGCGCGGTCGATCGTCGAGACGAGCTCGCGGTGCTCGGTGGCCACCCGGTCGTCGTCGCCGCTCGCGACGGCGTCCTCGAGGCGGCGGAAGTAAGTCTTGATCGTCGACGTGTAGCGACGGTTCTCGAGGCGCTCGCGCGCCGACCGCTGGATCCGCTTTTCTTGTGAGGCGATGTTTGCCACGGGCGGAGAGCCTAGCGAGGACGAGCGGAAGCCGGACGCCGAGCCGGAGCCCACCCGCGCGGGCGAGGACAGCGAGCCGGAGCCCACCCGCGCGGCCGCCGACCCCGAGCCCGAGCCCGGCAGCGGCGGCCGCCGCCTCGCCGTCTCCACGCTCTTCTTCTCGTTCGCCACCGCCCTATCGCGCGTCATGGGCCTCGTGCGCGAGGTCGTCGCGGCCAGCATGTTCGGCGTGAAGGGGCCGATGTCGGCCTTCACGATCGCCTTCCAGGTGCCGAACCTCGTCCGCGCCCTGGTGGCCGACGCCGCGCTCCAGGGCGCCTTCGTCCCCGTCTTCACCGAGCTGCTCGAGAAGGGCAAGCGGAGGGAGGCCTTCAAGGTCGCCTCGGGCCTCCTGACCCTGATCGCGATGGTACTCGGCGCCCTCACGCTGATCTTCCTGATCGCCGCGCCGCCGCTCATCGAGCTCGTCACCCCCGGGTTCGACGACGAGCCCGTGCTCAGGGACCTCACCACCGGGCTGAGCCAGCTCATGTTCCCGATCGTCCTGCTGCTCGCGCTCGCGGGCGTGACCGTCGGGATGCTCAACTCGTTCGACCGCTTCGGCGCCGCCGCGGTCGCGCCCGTCTTCTGGAACCTCGCGATCATCGCGTGCCTCGTCGGCCTCACGCCGGTCTTCCACGGCGACGACGACATCTACGCGTACGCGATCGGCGTCCTCGCGGGCACGGTGATCCAGCTCGTCCTGCCGCTCCCGTGGCTGCGCGGCACGGGCGGTCGCTTCACGTTCAGCCTCGACTGGCGCAACCCGCACGTGATCCGCGTCCTCAAGCTGATGCTGCCGGTCACGATCGCGCTCGGCCTCATCAACTTCAGCCTGCTGATCAACTCGTTCTTCGGCACGCTCGTATCGGAGGAGGCTCCGGCGGCGATCGACAAGGCGTTCCGCATCTACATGCTCCCGCAGGGGATCTTCAGCGTGGCGATCGCGACCGTCGTGTTCCCCACCCTCGCGCGCTTCGCAGCCCGCAGGGAGTTCGACGACCTGCGCTCGACCATGGCCAACGGCGTGCGCCTGATCTGCCTGCTGCTGATCCCGTCAGCTGCGTTCATGGCCGTCCTCGCGGAGCCGATCACGCGCGTGGTCTACGAGCGCGGCGAGTTCGACCCGGCCGCCACCGACCTCGTGGCCGAGGCGATGTTCTGGTGGGCGTTCAGCCTCCCGGCCCAGGGCGTCAGCCTCCTCCTCAGCCGCACGTACTTCTCCCTCCAGCGACCGTGGATGACCACTGCGCTGGCCGGGGGGAACATGGTCGTAAACGCGATCGTCGCCCTGGCGCTGTACGAGCCGCTCGGGGTGGGGGGGATCGTGATCGGCACGGTCGTCGGCACCGTGGGGATGGCGCTGGCGCAGGCCTGGTACCTGCGGCCGGACCTCGGCGGGGTGGAGGGGGCCCAGACCCTGCGCGCGGTGGTCCGCATGCTGCTGGCGGCGGGCATCCTCGCCGCCGTCGCCTACCTGACCTGGCGGGCGCTCGACGAGACGATCGGGCGCGCGATCTGGTCGCAGGCGGCCGCGGTCGCCGCCGCGATCGTCACCGGCACCGCGGCCTACGCGGCCGCCGTCTGGCTGCTGCGGGTGGAGGAGGCGAAGCAGATCGTCCGGCTCCTCGCTGGTCGGCTCGGGCGCTCCTAACCTCTCGCACGTGGCCGCACCCGCAGCGAACATCCGGAACTTCTCGATCATCGCCCACATCGACCACGGGAAGTCGACCCTGGCCGACCGCATCCTCGAGGTCACCGGGGCCGTCGACGCGCGCAAGCACCGTCCGCAGCTGCTCGACAAGATGGAGCTCGAGCGCGAGCGCGGGATCACGATCAAGGCGCAGGCCGTGCGCGTGGAGTACACCGCGCGCGACGGCGAGACCTACCGCCTGCATCTGATCGACACGCCCGGCCACGTGGACTTCACCTACGAGGTGAGCCGCAGCCTCGCCGCGTGCGACGGCGCGCTTCTGCTGGTGGACGCCTCGCAGGGCGTCGAGGCCCAGACCCTCGCCAACACCTACCTCGCGGTGGACGCCGGCCTCGAGCTGATCCCGGCGCTCAACAAGCTCGACCTCCCCGGCGCCGAGCCCGAGCGGGTGGCCGGCGAGATCTCGGAGCTGCTCGGCGAGCCCGCCGACGACGTGATCCGCATCTCCGCGAAGACCGGCGAGGGCGTCACGGACGTGCTCGAGGCGATCGTGGAGCGCATCCAGTCCCCCGCGGGCGACCTCGACGCCCCGCCGCGCGCGCTCATCTTCGACTCCGAGTTCGACCAGTACCGCGGCGTGATCGCCTACGTCCGCGTGGTCGACGGCTCCCTGAACAAGGGCGACGCCATCAAGGCGATGCAGACCGGAACCCAGGCGGACATCGACGACATCGGCTACTTCGGCCCGGATCTGACGCCGGTCGCCAGCCTCAGCGCCGGCGAGGTGGGGTACGTGATCACGGGCGTGAAGGACGTCTCGCAGCTGCGCGTCGGCGACACGCTCACCACGCGCGCGAACCCGGCCACCGAGGCGCTGCCCGGCTACCGCGAGGTCAAGCCGATGGTGTTCTGCGGCCTGTTCCCGGTGGAGACCGACCAGTTCTCCGACCTGCGCGACGCGCTCGAGAAGCTCTCGCTCAACGACGCCGCGCTGTCGTGGGAGCCCGAGACCAGCCAGGCGCTCGGCTTCGGCTTCCGCTGCGGCTTCCTCGGCCTGCTGCACATGGACATCGTGCGCGAGCGGCTCGAGCGCGAGTATGGCCTCGAACTGCTGGCCACGACCCCGAACGTCGAGTACGAGGTCACGCTCACCGACGGCAGCGTGACCACCGTGCACTCGCCGAGCGACATGCCGGACCGCGCGCGCGTCGACGAGATCCGGGAGCCGAACATCCGAGCGACGATCCTCTGCCCGAAGGAGCACGTCGGCGCGGTGATGGACCTCTGCCAGGAGCGCCGCGGCATCCACGTGGACATGAGCTTCCTGTCCGAGGCGCGGGTCCAGCTCCGCTACGACCTCCCGCTGGCCGAGATCGTGCTCGACTTCTTCGACCAGCTCAAGTCGCGCACCAAGGGCTACGCGTCGCTCGACTACGAGCTGATCGGCCTGCGCCCCGCCGACCTCGTGAAGCTCGACATCCTGCTCGCGGGCGACATGGTCGACGCGCTCTCGATGATCGTCCACAAGGACAAGGCCTACGCCGCCGGCCGCGGGCTCACCGAGCGCCTCTTCAAGCAGATCCCGCGCCAGCAGTTCGAGGTCGCGATCCAGGCGGCGATCGGGGCGAAGATCATCGCGCGCGAGTCCGTGAAGCCCATGCGCAAGGACGTGATCGCCAAGTGCTACGGCGGCGACATCACCCGCAAGCGCAAGCTGCTCGAGAAGCAGAAGGCCGGCAAGAAGCGCATGAAGCAGGTCGGCCGGATCGAGGTGCCGCAGGAGGCGTTCCTGTCGGTGCTGACGATCGGCGACTCGGACAACGGCGCCGCCAAGCGCTGAGTCCCGGCGCGTGAACGCGCGCCGCTAACATCGCCGCGTGCTCTGGCAGGGGCTCCGCCGGCTTCTCGCGCCCACTGTGGCGTGCGTCGCGCTGCTCGCGCCCGCGGCCGCCCAGGCCGCCGACCCGCCCGAGGGCGCCGAGTGGAAGCAGGCCGCGATCCCCTCGACCGACGGGGTGACCCTCTACGCCGACGTGCTGCGCCCGAAGGGCCTGCCCGCCAACGCGAAGACGCCGGTCATCCTCTCGATCGGCCCGTACTTCAACCACTCCGGCCAGCTCGGCCCGCTCGGCCTCGCGCAGGACGCACCGTACGACCCGATCACCGGCGGCCCGTCCGACCGCTTCTACGACTTCATCAAGGCCGCCAAGGTCTTCGAGAAGGGCTACACCTGGGTGCAGGTGGACCTGCGCGGGTTCGGCGCGAGCAACGGCTGCCTCGACTGGGCCGGCCCCGGCGAGCAGGCCGACGTGAAGTCGGCCGTCGAGTGGGCGGCGAGCCAGGAGTGGTCGACCGGCAAGGTCGGCATGTACGGCAAGTCCTACGACGCGGTCACCGGAATGCTCGGCGTGCTCACCCAGCCCAAGGGCCTCGCGGGCGTAGTAGCGCAGGAGCCGGTCTACGACATGTACCGCTACCTGTACTCGAACCGCGTCCGCTACCTCAACGCCAGCGCCACGCCCAACCTCTACAACGGCATCGCGGCGAGCCCGGGCGCGGCGTCGGACTCGCTCGCCTACCAGGAGTCGGCCCTCAACGACCTCCAGCGGCCCGGCTGCCCGGCCTTCAACTTCGCCGACCAGCAGGACCCGAACCACGACTCGGCCTACTGGAAGGCGCGCAACCTGATCGCCTCGGCCGACGGCAAGCAGACGCCGTTCTTCCTCACCCAGGGCCTGCTCGAGAACAACACGAAGCCGGACGGCGCGGCCGACTACTTCAACGCCCTCGACGGTCCCAAGCGCGCCTGGTTCGGCATGTGGGACCACGTGCGCGGCACGGACAAGACGTCGCAGGGCAAGTTCGTGATGGGCCGCAGCTCGTTCGTCGAGGAGGCGATGCGCTTCTACGACCGCTTCGTCGCGGGCAAGCCCGACAGCGAGGCGCCGGTGTCGAAGGACCCGCCCGTGGTGCTCCAGACCAACGACGCCAAGTGGCGCGCGGAGCAGAACTGGCCGCCGAAGGACGCGGTCGCGCTGAACGCGCCGCTGAAGGCCGGGACCTACCTCGACGACGGCACCGAGGGCGGCTACAACGACGGCACCGGCCAGAACATCTGGACCTTCTCGCCGCAGTTCGCGCACGATGTCGAGCTGGCGGGCACGCCGCGGGTGACGGTGGACGCCGAGACGGTGGCGCCGAGCGCGAACCTGGTGGTCGATCTCTACGACGTCGACAAGGACGGCGAGGCGATCATCATCTCGCGCCAGGCCTACCTGCTGCCCGGCTCCGGCAAGGTGAGCTTCAACCTCTACGACCAGGACTGGAAGATGCCCGCCGGGCACCGCATCGGCGTGATGGTCACGGGCTCGAACCAGGGCTGGTGGACGCACGTGCCGACCGGCCAGGAGGTCACGGTCAAGAGCGCTCAGCTCTCGCTCCCGTTCCTCACCTGCCAGCGCACCGCGACGCTGCCCGGCGAGACGTCGGTGCGCCTCACGAACTATGCGCGCACCGAGCCGTTCCAGCTCCCGGCCGACCTGATCGCCGCGAACACCCTCGCGAGCTTCCCCACGCCCGAGGCGATGCGCGCCTGCACGCCGGTCGAGCAGACCGGCGCGGGCGAGTGCGTGGACAAGCGCAAGTTCCTCTTCCGCATCAAGCAGCCGCGCGGAGGCCGGATCGTGCGCGCGACGGCCTACCTCGACGGCAAGAAGATCCTCACGGTGCGCGGGAAGCGGGTCACGCGGATGACCATCGCGAAGTTCCCGAAGGGCACCCACACGCTGCGGATCGTGGCGCAGCACGCGAGCGGCAAGCGCACCATCAGCACCCGCCAGTACAAGGGGTGCAACAAGGGCAGGCCGACCACCGTCGTCCGCGCCTAGCCGAGCGCGAGTATCCGCCTCACGTAGCGGTGCGCGTCGGCCGGTAGCGCGTCGCGCCCGAACCAGCGGGCCTCGGCGATCTCGACGTCGTCGGTGATCACCTCCTGCGAGCCGGGCAGCTCGGTGGTGAAGCACCAGAGCGTGTCGCGCTTGCCGTCGATGCGCTCGAACAGGTCGCCGAGCGGGCGCCAGTCGGGGGTGTCCACGCCGAGCTCCTCGTGCGCCTCGCGGCGGGCGGCCGCGGCGGGCTCCTCACCGCGCTTGACGCCGCCGCCGGGCAGCTCCCAGCGCGCGGTCGGCCCGTAGGTGTGGCGCACGAGCAGAACCTCGCCGCCGCGGGTGACCACGCACTTCACGCCGCGCTTGTGCGGGTTCGCGACGCGCCAGTAGGCGTGCAGCCCGTGGTATCCGATCCGGTAGCTCGTGCGTATGAGGCTGTTGGGGATCGCCTTCACGCGCGACCTATGATGGACCCGATGCTCTTCTTCCGCGAAAAGACCAAGATGATCGACCCCGAGAGCGCGCTGCCGGGGCGCTCGCAGCAGATGCCGGTGCCGCCGGTGCACGAGGTGCTCGGCAACCCGATGCTCCCGCCGTTCCCGGAGGGGCTCGAGCGGGCGGTGTTCGGCATGGGCTGCTTCTGGGGCGCTGAGCGCATGTTCTGGCAGGCCGACGGCGTCTGGACCACGGCGGTCGGATACGCCGGCGGCTACACGCCCAACCCCACCTACGAGGAGGTCTGCTCGGGGAGCACCGGCCACACGGAGGTGGTGCTCGCGGTCTTCGACCCGAAGCTCACTAGCTACGACGAGCTGCTGCGGATCTTCTGGGAGGGGCACGATCCGACCCAGGGGATGCGACAGGGCAACGACGTCGGCACGCAGTACCGGTCGCTGATCCACTGGCACGGAGATGGCCAGCGCGACGCCGCCGAGCGCTCGCGGGACATGTTCGCCGAGCGGCTGCGCACGTCGGGGTTCGACGACATCACCACCGAGATCGCTCCGGCGGGCGACTTCTACTACGCCGAGGCCTACCACCAGCAGTACCTGCACAAGGTCCCGAACGGCTACTGCGGCCTCGGCGGGACCGGCGTGAGCTGCCCGGTGGGGCTCGCGGCGTCCTGAGCGTCGCTGTAGCGCGCCGGTTCCGGCTTACGCGGGCGGCTCTTCGGGCATATTGACCCGACAGTCATCGAGACGGTCCGAGGGGGACGTCGAATGGAGTCGTATCCGGGCACGGCAGGGCCGGCGACGAGCGAGGATCTCGCTCGGGTCGCCGACGAGCTGCTCGAGCACACGCGGGCGCTGAGGCGCCAGCACGAGGAGCTGCGCGACGCGCTCGCCGGCATCAGCGCGGTGGCGGCACACGAGCCGCTCGACCGTGACGAGGACGAGGCGGACGGCGGGCACCAGAACGGGGCCACGCCGGAGACACTGCACCCGATGGTGCTCCAGATGGCCCTGGCGGGCGAGACGCGTGAGTTCGCGCGCGACCAACTCCACGCTCTCGACGTCGAGGATGCGGACGAGCTCGTGGACGACGTGTTCGACCGCGTCGACTCCCAGCGCCCGGCGCACCGGCGGCGGCTGTTCACCCGCCGGGCCGGCTGAGCCCGCGACGATGAGGTTCCGGCGCGCGGACCTGAGGGTCGAGAGCTTCGAGTACGTCGAGGTGGGGGCGGGGCTGGCGCTCCTGCGGCTGGCCGGCGTGTGGCGGGCGAGCGCGCCGGAGGGCGTGCGGCTGCTCACGGTCCGCGGCCGCGCGGAGGAGGAGCTCGCCGCCCTGCCCGAGCCGCCCGACGACGGCGCCGGCGTCTGGCGCGCCGCGTTCTCGGCCGGCGCGGAGGTGCTGGACGGGCGAACCGCGTTCAGGCTGGAGGCGGCCGACGGGCGGGTGGTCGAGCTGCCGGCGCCGGTGGAGCGCGGCGTGGGTGCGGCCGCGGCCGACCCGGAGGCGGCGGCCGAGCCGGAGGCCGCGGCCGAGCCGGAGGCGGAGCCCTACGCGGAGCCGGAGCCCGAGCACGCGGTCCACGCGGAGCCGGAGCCCTACGCCGAGCCCTCGCGCAACGGGTCCTCGCCCGCCGAGGACCACCTGGACGCGGCGGACCGTGGAGGTTTCCTGACTTATGGGTCCACTGCGCCCATAAGTCAGGAAAGCGGACGCGAAACCGCGCACGACGCGCGCGCCCTCGAGGCCGCCGAGCGCGCCCTCCACGCCGAGCGGGCGCGGCACGAGCGCACCGAGGCGGGCCTGCGCGAGCAGCTGCGCGTGATGGTCGCCGAGACCGCCGACTTCATGGGCCGGCTCGAGGGCTACGAGATGCGCCGCGCGGAGCTCGAGAAGGAGCTGAGCTGGGAGCGGCTGCTGCACAAGGAGACGCGCCGGCTCCAGGACGAGGCCGAGCGCGAGCGCGACGAGGCCATCGAGCGGCTCGGGCCCGTCGAGGCCGAGCTGGCGCGCGTGCGGCGTGAGGTGGAGGCCTCGGCGCGGTCGCAGCGGCGGCTCGTCGAGGCGCGCGAGCGCATCGGCGAGCTGGAGCGCCAGCTCGAGCGCCAGGAGGGCCTGCTCGAGACAGCGCGGACCGTCGCCGACCGCGGCATCGCGCAGCTGACCGCGCTCGAGGATCGCCTCGTGCGGATGCGCGACGAGGCGGGACGGCTGCCCGCAGCCGGGTCGAACGGCCACGCCCCCGCCGCCCCCGCCATCGCGGGCCCGCAGCAGGAGCTGATCGACCGTGCTTTCGAGGAGGCCGACCGCGGGACCGAGCGGCTCGCCTGGCTAGAGCGCCGCGTCGGCGAGCTGCGCGACGGGATCGCCGCGCAGGCCGTCGCGGAGCCGGCCAACCGCCCTCGCGGCCGCGGCCGTCGCTTCCGCCGATAAGCCCACGCATCGGCTCGCCCGCGCTCGGCGCCCCACGGCGAAGGCCCAAACCGTGCGGCTAGACTGACGCCCACTTCGGGGCGTGGCGCAGCCTGGTAGCGCGCACCGTTCGGGTCGGTGAGGTCCCCGGTTCAAATCCGGGCGCCCCGATTAGATCCCTCTAAGCGCTGCGTACGGCCCACGCAGCGCTGCCGGCGGCTCGCTAGCCGTCCTTCGGCGGGAAGTACTCCTTCTTCGTGGCCCCGATCAGCTCGATCTTGTCGCCGACCTCTTTCGTGTCGATCTGGGCTGTCCATGGCGTCTCGACCTGAGTCGTGAACTCCTCGCTCTTGCCAAGCACGACGACCCCGCGATACCCGTCCTCGTCCGGCACGATCCCGATCGGGGTCGGGCGCAGCCGCACCTTCATCGGGTGCTTGGCCACGCCGCGCACCACGAGCATGAACCCGCTCGCGGTCATAGGGTGCATCTCCGCCTCGGTCCAGTCCAGCCTCTCCTCGCCGTTCTCGGTCTGGTCTGCCATCAATCCCTCCGTCCGTCGCTCGGAGGCATGACATCACATCCTTCGAGCGCTCTCACTCCACCTTCCACTCGAACCGCGCGGTCAGGTTGTCCTGGGTGTTGCGGTTCGTTCCCGACTCGTCGAAGGCGAACTCGACCTTGGTCGGGCGGCTCTCCTCGGGGATCTCGAAGACGATCCAGCCGCGCTCGCAGTCGTCGCGCACGGACTGGAACGACTCGCGGTAGTTGCGCGCGGTGTACTTCGGCGTGGCCTCGCCCGTGCTCGTCTCGAGCTCGAAGTCGAACTGGCCCACGACGGCGCCGTAGTCGTTGCACACGTTCACCAGCACCCCGACGAGCCGGTGGCCGCTGCTCGGCAGCGACAGGCCGGTTATGTCGCTGCGCGGGACCGGCGTCCGGCGGTCCACCTTCTCGACGGTCACCTCGATCCGCTTGGCCTCGAGCTTGTCACCGACCGAGCCGGTCTTCCTGGTCTCTCCGCACGCGGCAGCCGTGGACGCCAGTGCGACGAGGCAGGGAACGACCAGTGTCCGCGGGCCAGCACGCACGGCGGGCATGTTACGAGCGGGACCCGGCCGCATCGCCTACGGTCAGTGGGAATGTTCGGGCTCGAGGAGTGGTTCGCGGAGCTGGCCCACGGCCAGGCGCTTGGACTCGTGCTGCTGGGCGCGCTGCTCCTGGGGCTGCGCCACGCCTCCGATCCCGACCACCTGGCAGCGGTCTCGACGCTGATCGCGTCCGAGCCCGAGGGCGGCGTGCGCCGCGCCGGGTGGCTCGGCCTCGCGTGGGGCATGGGGCACGCGACGAGCCTCGCGCTATTCGGACTGCCGATCGTGCTGTTCCA
>DASVPL010000216.1:0-8963 GCA_036382905.1 Thermoleophilaceae bacterium
CCGTCCCTCGTCGGTGTCCGCGTAGACCACGCGGGAGGCGCCGAGCGCGACGGCCGCGGCGGTCGCGTAGAGCCCGACGCTGCGCGCGAAGCCGCCGACGACGAGCACCTCGGCGCCCGGCGTGGCCGCGAGCGGCGCCGCCACGGTGCGAAAGCCGTCCGGCACGTTGTCGGCCACGCTGGCGACCGCGGCCGGCTCGAGCCCGTCGGGCAGCGGCACCAGCATCGCGTCGGCGAACGGCACCCGCAGCCGGTCGGCGAGCGCCCCGCCCCAGTCGCCGCCGAGCGGCTTCATCCCGTACGCCGACCCGCGCGGAACCGTCCGGCAGCTCCCCGTGTGCCCCGCCTCGCACGCCTCGCACGCGCCACACGAGATCTGGAACGGGACCACGACCACGTCCCCCGGCCGCACCGATTCGACCCCGTCGCCGACCTCCACGACCTCCGCCACGCATTCGTGCCCGAACGGGAACCCGTCGCCGACCGGCACCGCTCCGGTCAGGAACGCGGAGTCGAGGTCGCACAGCGCGACGGCCAGCGGCCGCACGATCGCCTCCCCGTCCCCACCGAGCGCCGGTTCGGGCGCCTCGCGCCACTCGACCGAGCGCACCCCCGTGATCTCGAGCTGGCGCACCCCCCAATCATGCCGGACCTAGACTGAGGGCGTGGCCATCCAGCGTGGCATCGAGGGGTCCGAGCCCGTGCACCGGGACGTGCTCGGCCCGCCGGTCGAGGTGCAGGAGGAGCGGCGCAGCCTCCGCACGACGCGGATGACCGGCGGCACGCTCGCGTGTCCGGCCTGCGACGCGCCGGTCGCCCCCGGCGCCCGCGTGCTCACCCCGGCCGATCCGCTCGCCTGCCCGTACTGCGACCACGCCGCCCCCACGCGCGACTTCCTCTCGCTCGACGCTCCCACCCGCCCCGCGCGCGTGGCCGTTCACGTCGTCCGGCGCTGACCGGCGCCTCTCCGGCCGCTTCTACACGCGCACGCGCGCGAGGATCCCCTCGCCGTCCCCCTCGATCAGCTCGCGGCAGCGGAAGCGCTTGACCTTGCCGCTCGGCGTCTTCGGCAGCTTGCCGCGCGCGACGAACGCGCACTCGTCCAGGTGGATCCCCGTCTCGCGCAGCGCGGCATCGGCGATCCGCTGCGCGAGCAGATCGAGCTCGCCGACGGCGGCCACGTCCGAGGCCGGCTCGGTCAGCAGCAGCACGCGCGAGAGCCCGCCGTCGGCGACGTCGAGCAGCACGCAGGTGCCCCGCCGGATGCCCTCCTCGGCGTCGCTCAGCGCGACCTCGACGTCGCGCGCGTAGATGTTGCGGCCGTGGATGCTCAGCATGTCGTCGAGCCGGCCCGTCACGTACAGCTCGCCGTCGTGGAGGAAGCCGGCGTCGCCAGTCCGCAGCTCGCCGTCCGCGAGCCGCGCGGCGTTCAGGTCCGGCCGGTTCACGTAACCGCAGGTGAGGTTGGAGGAGCGCACGCAGATCTCCCCCACCTCGCCGTCGCCGGCGATCCGCAGCTCGGCGTCGCCCACCGGCCGGCCCGACGAGACGAGCGTCGTGGTCTGCGGCCCGGCCGCCTCGCCGTCGACCAGCTCGAGCCGCCCGTCGGCCAGTGCCTCGCGCGCCACAGTCAGCACGCGCGGGTCCGTGCCGATCGGCTTCATCGTCACCGCGAGCACGCATTCGGCCAGCCCGTAGGCCGGGGTCAGCGACGTTGCGTCGAAACCGTCGCGGGCGAGGGCGAGGGTCACGCGCGCGAGGGTGGAGGGCTCCACGCGCTCGCCGCCGATCACGAGCTTGCGCATCGGCAGCGGTCCGGCGGCGGCGCCCTGTCGCCTGCGCGCCAGCAGGTCGAGCGCGAAGTTCGGCGTGGCGGTGAGGTTCGCATCGAAGTCGACCCAGTCGCGCGCCCAGCTTCCGGGCGAGCGCAGGAACCGCTCGGGCGGCCCGATCGCGACGTGGATCCCGTTCCAGAGGCTCTGCATCAGGGCGCCGAAGAAACCCATGTCGTGCGAGAGCGGCAGCCAGGACGCGCCGCGGTCGACCTCCGGGTCGAGCTCCAGCGCCTCGCCCAGCGCCACCAGCTGCCGGCGGATCGCCCGTCCTGTGAGCATGCAGCCCTTCGCGTCGCTGGTGCTGCCCGACGAGTACTGGACGAAGGCGACCTCGCCGTCGGCCGGCGGTGTCAGCTCGCGCAGCGGCGCGCCGGACAGGTCCTCGTAGGCGACCGAGCGGCCGCCGAGCGCGTCGGGGTCGAGCAGCGCGCCGTACTGCGCCTCCATGAGCACGAGGTCGGCGCCCACCTCCGCGCGGACCGTGCGGATCTGCTGCATGTACGCCTCCGGCGACATCCCGCGCGCGATGATCGGGATCGAGACGACCGTCCCCCCCGCCATCCAGACACCCAGCACGGCGGCGCAGACCTCCGGCCGGTTAGTGAGCAGGCAGCCGACGCGATCGCCCGGCTGGACGCCGAGCCGGCGGAGCGCCCCGGCGACCTCGGCCCCGCGTGTGCGCCAGTCGTCCCACGTCAGGGTCGTGAAGCCCGAGCCGTTCCAGACCGATAGGTGCTCCCGCCCCGGCCGCGGGTCGTCGAGCACGTCGAAGAGGCTCACGCGCCGGCCTCGCCCGTCGCGGCTGCTAGCTGAACGAGTGACCGCAGGACTTGCACACGAAGGTCTCGCCGGCGGCCTCGCCGGCCGCCAGCGCGCGCGCCTCGCGGCGCACCTCCTCGCGCAGGCAGCGAACCGAGAGGCGCTCGGCCTCCGCGCGCGCCAGCCAGCGCTCCTGTGCGTCCGGGTCGAGCGCTGCCAGCTCGGCGTGGTGGCTCCACGAGAGCTTCTCGCGACGCCGCGAGGTGTCGACGCGCGATGCCACGTAGACCATGTTCATGAGCGTCTGGACGTCGTAGCCGGTCACCCGGGCCGCGCGCGTGTAGCGCTCGCCGTAGGCCGCGTTCCCGTAGCGCAGCCAATCGCCGATCCACCAGCCGACGTTGCGGCCGATGAGCCCGAGCTTGCGTCCCTGCTCCGTCCAGTCCGCGGACGAGAGGTCCTCGCGGGGGCGCCAGGAGACCGGCGTCAGGGACGCCCGGGCGGCACACTCGCTCGCAGCGCCCTTCTCCAAGCCCTGCTGCGTAGCGGAAAGCTGACCCATGACCCCCCTCGTTGCGTCCCCTCGCAGGGCGGCCGGTGGGTCGCCCGCGGTCTCGTTCCGAGAATAATCCGCAAAGTGCGGTTACGGAGCTTCGGGGGGTAGATTACAGACGTTTGGGGGGCCAATGGGGCAACGGTCGCCCACAGCACCGGTGCCGGTTGCGCCCACCTCGGTGCTGGTTGCGGGTCGCCGCACCGCGGACCACACTCTGACGATCGCCGAGCCAAAGGAGAGCCGATGACAGCCAGCCACCCGTTCCGCGCCGCGGTCGAGGCGCGCGACGTCGACGGAATGGTCGCGCTGCTCGCGCCCGACGTGGTCCTCCACTCGCCGGTGAAGTTCCAGCCGTTCGAGGGCCGCGAGGCCGTTCGGGCCCTGTTCCGTGCGCTCTTCGAGGTGTTCGAGGACTTCCGCTACACCGACGAGCTCGCCGGCGACGGCACGCACGCCCTGATCTTCCGGGCGCGTGTGGGCGACCGGGAGCTCGAGGGGCTCGACCTGCTGCGCGCCGGCCCCGACGGGCTGCTCTCCGAGGTCACCGTGATGGTGCGTCCGCAGTCGGGCTTGCAGGCCGTCGGCCAGGCCGTGGCCGAGCGGCTGGGCCTCGTCGGGGCGGGCGGCGCCGGCGCCGGCTGAGGCCGCGCGGGGCGGGCGCGGGGCGGGCCGACCGCGAGCCGGGGGCGACCTTCCGCGGTCCCCCAAAGAGTGTCGCCGCGCCGTTTTGGGGGCGCCTACCAATTAGTGCTGCCTTAGCGGTAGGATCCCCCGAACCGGGGATAACCGGAACGCGGTGGATGGCTCGCCATCGAGTCCGCCACTCAGGAGCTGAGCATCACCATCCGGGGGGGGAAGGTGAAAATGGAGGGCAACGCGGCGCCGACCAAGGCGCCTGACACGGCACAGCGCAAGCGCCGACCCAGCGAGGCACCGGAGAAGCGCACCGCGCAGGACCTGGCCCGAGCGCTGACCAAGACGTCATGGCTCCCGGGCGACGAGCTGCGGCTCAGCGAATGGATCGAGCACGGGCGCCGTCTCGGGGTCATCGGCCGCGGCGTCGGCTGGTGGATCGGCGACTGGCTCCGCTACGGAAACATGAAGTTCGGCGAGCGCTACGTGCGCGCCTCGCGGATCACGGGCTACGACGTCCAGACCCTGATGAACATGGTCTACGTCGCTACGGCCTACGACGACACGCAGCGACGCGGCAGCCTCTCGTGGAGCCACCACGCCGAGCTGGCGGCCCTGCCCGCCGGGGAGCGCGATCGCTGGCTCGACCAGGCCGAGCGCGAGCGCCTGTCGGTGCGCTGCCTGCGCGAGGAACTCCGGCGTGAGCGCCGGCTCGAGGCCGGGCAGGCGCCGGAGCCCGCCGCGGAGCCGGCGGCGATCGCGGCAGGTGCCGACGCGGCCGCGCCGGACGGTCCCGCGGAGAGCAGCGGGGTGGAGCACGGTGGTGTGGCAGCGGCAGCCGCTGCGCCCGACGTGCGCTGCCCGCAGTGCGGCTGTCGCATCGCGGACGAGCCGGCGGCGCCGGCGCCGCTGCGCGTGGCCTAGCGCCTCCTCCGGCTAGAGCGGGATGTTCCCGGAGCGGCCCTGGCCGCCCGGCTTCGAGCGCATCGCACCGAGCGCGGCGATCAGGCGCTCGCGCGTCTCCGACGGCGCGAGCAGCTCGTCCACCACGCCGTCGCGTGCCGCGGCCTGCGCGCTCTGGTGCTCGGTCACGTAGCGCTCGGCCAGCACCCGCAGCTCCTCACGCGGATCGTCGGCCGCGGCGATCTCGCGGCGGTGCGTGATGCCGACCGCCTGGCGCGCGCCCATGATGCCGATGGTCGCCCGCGGCCACGCGAACGAGAAGTCGGCGCCGAGCTCCTTCGAGTTCATCGTGATGAAGCCGCCGCCGTAGGCCTGGCGGACCACGACGGTCACCTTCGGCACCTCCGCCTCGATGAACGCGTAGAGCAGCTTCGCGCCGCGCCGGATGACACCGGCCGACTCCTGCTTGGTGCCGGGCATGAAGCCCGGCGTGTCGACCAGCACCACCAGCGGGATCCCGTAGGCGTTGCAGGTCCTGACGAAGCGCGCGCCCTTCTCGGAGGCGGCGGCGTCGATCACGCCGCCGAGGTAGCGCGGCTGGTTCGCGACGATGCCGACCGACATACCGCCGAGGCGCGCGAACGCGGTGACCATGTTCCGCGCCCAGCGCGGCGAGACCTCGAGCAGGCTCCCGCCGTCGACGATCCGGTTCGCCACCTCGCGCACGTCGTAGATCTGCGAGCTCTCGCGCGGGATGTACGCGCCCGGGTCGCCGGCGGCCGGCGGCGAGGGCTCGAGCTCCGGCGGGCGCTCCCAGGCGCTCTGCGGGAGGTAGGAGAGCAGGACCCGTGCGAGCACCGCGGCGTCGAGGTCGGTGTCGGCCACGAACTGGCAGACGCCGTTGCGCGAGTGCACCTTGTGACCGCCGAGGTCGCCGGGCGTGACCACCTCGCCGGTGACCTCGCGCACCACGCCGGGACCGGTCAGGAACATGCTCGTCCCCTTGGTCATCACGACGAAGTCGGTGAGCGCGGGCGAGTAGCAGCCGCCGCCGGCCGAGCTTCCGGTGACGATCGAGATCTGCGGCACGCAGCCCGACAGGCGGACGTTGGCCTTGAAGACCTTCCCGTACGCGCCGAGCGCCGACGATCCCTCCTGCATCCGAGCGCCCGCGGACTCGATGAACCCCACCACCGGCGCCCGCGCGTCGCCGGCCAGCTCGAGCACGCGCACGATCGTCTCCGCGTGCGCCTTGCCGAGCGAGCCGCCCGCGAAGCGCCCGTCCTCGGCGTAACAGAAGATCGGCCGCCCGGCGATCGTGCCCGAGGCGCCCACGACGCCGTCGCCCTCGCGCGCCTTGTCGCCCAGCGAGTACGACCGCACCACCGAGCGGATCACGTGGACCGACCCCGGGTCGCAGAGCATCTCGAGGCGCTCGAGCGGCGTGTGCGGCTCCAGATGCGCGGGTGTGGGCGGGGTGACCGTCAGCGTTCCGCCGCCCTTCGGCGCGGCCGCGTCAGGGGCGCCGGCGCCGTTCGGGAAGGCCGAGTTCTCCTGATGTCGGGAGAACTTGTTGGGAGATCTGGGCATGGGGTCGCTCATTTCTTCCCCCATCCTGCGGAAGTTCGCGGAGATCCGCAAAGCTCCCCTTAGCGCGAAGCGCCGATCGTCGCGTCCCAGGCCCCGCTTTCGGCGCCCCGCCGGGCGCGCGCGCCTACCTCGGGGGCGGGTCGAGGAACCCGATCTCGACCCAGTGGTCGAGGTACGTCGGGATCAGCTCGGCGATCGGCGGGCAACGCAAATCGCTGTCCTCGACCGCTGCCTGCGTGCGCGTCGACAGGTAGCGCGGCGGCGTGATCTGCTGCTCGCCGACGTTCCCGAGGAACCAGTCGAACGGCTTCAGCGCGTTCTGGGCCAAGTCCGGGCTCGACAGAAGGCCCTGCTTCCACTCCTCGAACGGCCGGCGCTCGAGCGGGTAGCCGTACGTCTCGATCGCGTCGAAGATCTCCTGGATGCCGTCGTTCGTGGGGTTGGTGAGGTGGAACGTGCGCTCCGCGTTCGGCGTGCGCGATATGTGCAGCAGCGCGTCGGCGACGTAGTCGACCGGGACCATGTCGAAGGGCATGTCCGAGTCCGGGCCGCTGCGGAGCTGGATGCAGCCCTTCAGGAAGGCCTCGAGGTAGGCGCCCTGCGCGAAGTGGCCCGTCCGCGAGCTGCCGGTGACCCCGCCGGGCCGGTACACGCGCACCGGGAAGCCGCGCTCGGCCGCGGCCTGAGCGGTGCGCTCCGCGACCCACTTCGACTGCGTGTAGCCGCCGAGCAGCCAGCCGTCGTGCTCGAGCGAGAAGTCCTCCCCGGCCTCGGGCAGGCCCCAGAACGGCAGGACGGCGACCGTCGAGATGTGGTGGACCGGCAGCGAGCGCTCACCGCCCGCTGAGAGCTCGAGGACGCTGCGGATGCCGGCGACGTTCGTCCTCTTGATGTCGTCGTAGGGCTTCTTCCAGTTCAGCGAGGCCGCGCCGTGGTAGATGCCGTCGAGCTCGCCCTGGAGGCGCTCGTGGTCGGCGTCGGCGATGCCGAGCCGCGGCTGGGTCACGTCGCCCACCACCGGCTCGATGCGGCTCGGGTCATCCGGCGTCGGGAGACCGAACCGGCCGAGGTTGTCGATCACGCGGCGGCGGGCCGCGTCCGCGTCGTCGGCCCGGACGAGGCAGTGGATCGTGGCGGCGGTGTCGCGCAGCAGACCGTGGACCATGAAGGCACCGAGAAAGCCCGTGCCGCCGGTCACGAGGACGTTGCGTGCGTCGGGCAGCGCCGCGTCGCCGGCGCCGCCCGCGGGCTTCAGCGCCGGCTCGAGCTGGGCCTCGGGAAGCATCGCGACGGTCGTCGTCGCGAGCGGGACCGGCTTGCTCTCGGCTGCTTCGGTGGTCATGGCTCGGGGGCGCACGCGGGGTGGGCCCGGCGCGGCGGATCCTATTCGAGGGCCGCACGCGCGCTCTAAGATGCCGCGCCGTGGGGGGTCCGATCGCGCGCCGGCCGTGGCGCTTCCTGGTCGTCGCACTCGTCCTGACGCTCGTGGCCGGTGCACTCGGAGTGGGCGTCGCCGACGTGCTCCAGCCCTACAACGGCGATCCCGATCCGGGCGCCGAGAGCGCGGCGGCCGCGGACCAGATCCGCGAGGCCACCGGCGTGGACCCGCGCGGCGGCATCGTCGCGCTAGTCGAGCCGGGCGGCGGGGCGCGCTCACCGAGCGGGCGCGCCGCGGTCGCGCGCGTGCGCGCGGAGCTCGAGGCGGAGCGAACCGTGGGCCGCGTCGTGTCCCCCACCACCCCCGGCGGCACGCCGCTGGCCTCGCGGGACGGGCGTGCGACCTACCTCGTCGCGTTCCTGCGCCCGGGCCAGGCCGCCGCGCACCGCGACGCCGCCGAGCGCATCGAGGAGCGCTTCGAGGGCCGCCGCGACGTACGCATCGGCGGCGTCGGCGCCGGCTACGTGGAGGGCTCCGAGATCGCGGAGGAGGATCTCGCGCGCGCCGAGCAGCTCGTGTTCCCGCTGCTCCTCGCCGCGGCGTTCCTGATCTTCCGCGGCGGCGTCGCGGCGATGCTGCCCCTTTTCGTCGGCTTCCTGTCGGTGCTCTGGACGCTCGCGCTGCTGCGCGTGCTCGGCGAGGCCACCGACGTGTCGGTCTTCGCGCTCAACCTCGTCACGTCGCTGGCGCTCGGCCTCTCGATCGACTTCAGCCTCCTGCTCGTCTCGCGCTTCCGCGAGGAGCTCGAACGCGCGGGCGGCGACGAGCGCGCGGTCGCCCTCCAGCGCACGCTCGCCACGGCGGGCCGCACGGTCCTCTTCAGCAGCCTCACGATCGCGGCGGCGCTGGCGTCGCTGCTCGTCTTCCCGCAGCGGCTCCTGTACTCGCTCGGGGTGGCCGGCCTGCTTGCGGCGCTGATGACCGCCACGCTGGCGCTGGTTGTCGTGCCGGCCTGCCTGGCGCTGCTCGGGCCACGCGTGAACGCCCTCGCGCCGCGCCGCCTGCAGCGCGCCGCCGAGCGCGAGGCGCGCCCCGCCGAGGCCGGCTTCTGGTACCGGACCGCGCAGCTCGTCGCGCGCAGGCCGCTGCCGGTCGCGCTTGCCGCGGCGGCGCTCATGCTGGCGCTGGCCGCCCCGGTGCTCGGCATGCGCACGACCTCCGCCGACACCCCCGCGGAGCTGCCGGAGGGAGCCACCACCCGCGAGGTGGACGACGACCTGCGCACCCGCTTCACGCCGGCCAACGCCAGC
>DASVPL010000217.1:0-10872 GCA_036382905.1 Thermoleophilaceae bacterium
GACGCCTCGAACCGCCCCACTCCCCGGCCGCCGACGGCCGCCCGCCGCGGAGCCGCAGCGGCCGTGGGCGCCAGCCGCAGGGCACGCCGGGCGCGGGCCCTAGCCCGCGTGGAAGGCGCGGCAGTGCGCGTCGCGCGTGGCGCGGTGGCCCGGCAGCGTGCCGGCTGCGATGAAGTCGGCCCAGGCGTTCGCGGTGGTCGCGATCGAGCGATCCACCTCGCTGCGCTCCTCGGGCGTGCGCGCGTTCATCAGGCGCTCGGCGTTGCGCCAGGCGCCCTCGCGCCAGCCCTTGACCATCTCCTGACTGCCCAGCTCGTCGATCGGCGAGGGCTTCATGTCGACCCACGCGAACGTCGGGTCGTAGCGGCGCGCGTACTCGTCCTCGATGTCGTCGAACACGCGCGTGTTCACCTCGTTCACGCCGTCGTGGTCCGGCTTGCGCGTCTCGCCGGACGGGGTGCGCATGCCCAGCTTCGCGTACGCGTGCGGGAGGTCCCACTGCGTGTGGGCGTTGCTCGCGAGCAGGATGTCCTGGCCGGCGTGGTAGTCGCCCGCGGCCGTCGCCTGGAAGGTCACCCGCCACGAGTACGGCACGCGGTCGGCGCGCCCGCGGTGGTAGTCCGCGTACGCGCGGAAGTAGCGGTTCGAGAAGTCCGTGACGACGTACGTGAACCACTTGCGGTGCGGGAACCAGCGCGGCACGTCGCGGGCGAGGTCGGCGCGGATCAGCTTCGTGATCTGGATGTACGCGAACGGCCACAGCGCCCGGTGGTCGCAGGCGCGGTCGAGCGGCTTCCACTGCGCGCGCAGGCGGCGGAGCAGGTCGTCGACGCAGCGGATCGTCGCCCTGCGGCAGTTGTCGACCGGTCGCGGCTGCACCGCCGCGCTGACCTCCTGCGGCGGGAGCGCGGCGGGCCAGGGGAGGTTCGCGTCGCTGTGGTCGGCGCTCGCGGTGGCGGGCAGGCTCAGCGCCGCCAGAACGGCGGCAATCAGGGCGGCGGACCGGACCGCCGCGCCTACTGGGCCATGTTTGCCCCGCGTACCGGGGCCAACTTGGCCCAGGTCGCCCATCACCCCGCGAGGTGCGCGGCGCAGTACATATCGCGGCGCTGGCGGTCGCCGGGCGTCTGGAACGTCGCGATGCCGCGTGCCCAGTCCGACGCGCGCGCCTTGATGTCCTCGGAGATTCGCTGGCGCTCCTCGTCCGAGGCGGCGTTCACGAGCCGCTCGGCGTTGCGCCACACGTTCTCGCGCCAGACCCTCACCATCTCGAGCCCGGCCACGTCGTCGCCGGGGTTCCAGGGTGCGTTCGTGGTCGATACGAACGGGTCGTAGCGCGCCGACACCTCGGCGACTACGCGCTCGTACGCGCGGTCGAGCACGTCGTTCACCACGTCGTGGTCGGGCTTGCGCGACGAGCCGTCCCTCGCGCGGATTCCGAGGGCCGCGATCACGAACGGCATGTCGTTCTGCACGTGCGCGTTGATCCCGAGCAGCATGTCCTGCGCGCCGTTGACCTCGCCGCTGCGCGCGGTCTCGAAAGCGATCCGCCAGGCCTCCGGGACGTCCTCGCCGCGCTTGAAGCGCTTGAACGTCTCGAAGTACACGTTCGCGAAGACGGCGACCTCGCGATACAGGTACTTGAGGTCCTGGAGCTGGTTCTTCATGCCGGCCTTCAGGTCGTCGCGGTACTGGCGCGTCAGCTCGAGGTAGGTGGTCGCGAACACGCCGCGGTGGTCGCAGCCCATCTCCCGCTGAAGGCGCTTCATCCGCTTGACCTGCTCGTCGATGCAGCGCGAGGTGGCCTTGCGGCAGTGCGGCACCGGCCCCGGCTGGGCGCTCGACGAGCTCGGCAGCGCGGGGAGGAAGGACTCCCAGTGCACGTTCGCGGGATGGGAGGAACCGCCGGCGGTGGCGGCGTACCCCCCGAACGCGAGCGTGCAGAGCACGGCCACGCAGATCCAAAAGCGCATCGCCTCAACCATTCCCCGCGTGGCGGGCGGGAAACGCGCCGTTTCGCTAGGCCAGCTCGGCGTCGATCGGCTCGTCGTCGGACGGGGGCCGCGGGAGCGCGTCGATCTCGGAGGTGTTGAGTGGCAGGACGGCCTTGCAGAAGTCCTCGCCGAAAGGCGTCAGGTGGATGCTGCGCCGGACGGTCCGGGCGCGGCCCGCGCGGGTCATCGCGTCGGCGACCTCGGGCTGGGCCTCGAGCACCTGGTAGGTGGCCTGGTCCTCGAGGGTCTCGCGGGAGAACCAGAGCAGGCCGAGCCGGTGCAGGTTGTTCAGGTAGGCCGCGACACGCTCGGGCCGCCGGCAGCCCGCCTCGCGGGCGACCATGGTGAGCCCCGGCGCGACGAGCTGGGAGTTGAGCATCCCGATCGGGCCGCCGGTGCGCACGTCCACCGCCGCCTGCGGCCCCTCGCTGCACATGTGCCGGAGGATGCGCGCCTCGTCGGGTGCCATCTCCTCGAGGATGCGCTCGTACGCGGGGTGGCAGTCGTCGTCGAGGTGCACGTCGGCCGAGCGGCGCAGAAGCTCGGCGCCGCGCTCGCGCAGCGGCACGTCGCCGTTCGCGCTCCCGTTCGCGCGGTGGGACGGGTCGGTCCCGTTCGAGCTCGTCCCGGCGGCCGCGTGAGCGCTCTCGTCCACCACGTCCACGAAGCGCCGCAGCCAGACGCGCAGATCGGTGCCGCTCTCGCGGAACAGGTCGGCGGGCGCCTGCCCGGACGCGGCGAAGCGAACCACCCGCGCGCCCACGCGCACGGAGGTCTCGACGCTCCACTGCGTGGTCCGCCACCACGCCACGCCGGCGATCCGCGCCAGCCCGGGCACGACGTCGAGGACCCCGGGGTCGTGGGGCTGCTCGGGCTCGGCGTCCGTGTAAGCCGGCTCGCTGTAGCGCGTGAACTCGCCGCCGGCCTCGGTCACGCGATCACCCGAACACCGCCAGATGCGCGAGCCCGCCCGCGAAGCCGAGCACCGCGCCGTGCAGGTACAGCAGCCACTCGTCCTCCCTCATCGCACTGCGAAGCATCTCAGAGAAGTCCGCCGGCGGCATCTCGCGGATGCGCTCCGAGATCAGCTCGCGCACGCGCTCGCCCTGCTCGCGTCCGAACTCCTCGTCGACCAGCGGGGTCATCGTGTACTCGGCGCCCTCGGCGGCGACCGAGTCGCGGATCGCGTCGTACTCGCGCGCGCCCACGGCCACGCGGACCGCCGGCCGGGCGCGGCCCACGGCGCGGTCGACGGCGGGTCGCAGGGCGTCCTCGATCATCTGGCGCGTCCGGTCCGCCCGCGGCCCGTGCATCAGCTCCTCGCCGATGTTCCTCAGCGTGACGATGTCCTCGGCGATGACCCTGGCGTAGATGTCGCCGGCCTCCTGCTGGCGCCGCAGGAACAGGCCCTGGAATGGGATCACGCCGAGGTACGTCTTGGGCTCGACCGGCTCGAAGATCATGTGGATGGCGATCAGGTTGGTGATGTAGCCGACGAAGATCCCGAGGATCGGCAGGACCCACCAGCCGTGGATCAGAAGCTCGCTGATCGCGGCCACCGGGAAGCCCAGCAGGAAGCCGAACAGGAACCCGAAGTTGATGATCAGCCGCAGCTCGCGCGAGCCGACCTCCGTGTAGACCTTGTTCGCCAGCGCCGGGTTCTCCTCCATGCGCCGGATGACCATGAGCTTGACGTCGAGGAGCTGGTCGATGTTCTCCGCGATCTCCTCGGTCACGACCTCGTGGACGATCTCCGGGAGCTGCTCCTGCACGCGCTCGTGGAGGCGCTCGCGGAAGCCGGGCGGGAGGTCGCGCCAGAGGTCGGGGTTCTCGCGCTGGATGATCCGCTCGACGGTGTCGCGCATGTCGCGGCGCGCGCTGACCAGCACGTGGTCGGCCATCTTCTCCGGGTCGAGCTGCTTGTAGAAGTCGGCGGCGCTGCCGAGCTTCGCGATCCCCTTGTCGACCGCGATGCTGCCCATCTTCGCCGCACGCGAGGGGATGATGCCCTGCCAGCCGAGCCCGCCGACCATGAAGCCGGGGATCTGCTGGATCTTGCGCGGCATCAGGTGCACGAGCGGGGCGAGCCCGGGCAGCCGGATCCCCCTGAAGCGGATCGGATAGAAGAGCATGATCACGCCGCTCCAGTTCGTGACGTAGCCGATGATCCCCGAGAAGATCGGGATCGTTATGAAGTGCAGCCAGACGCTGTCCAAGTTTCCCCCGCCAGGCATTCTCCCGGAGCGGGGCCGGTAGCGGCGGCAGGCGGGCGCGGGCTTGCGTTCAGGGGAGGGAGTCGAGCAGCTCCGTGGCGGTGGCGACGACGGGTTCAGCGCCGGCGCGCCGCGCGTCCTCGAGAGCACCCTCGAGCTCGGCTCGCGCGCCGTCCACGTCGCCCCCGGCGAGCATGAGCTTCGCCAGGTCCACGCGGCGGTCCGCGCGCAGGTGCTCCATCCCGCTTCCGCGCAGCAGCTCGAGCACCAGCCGCTGCTCCTCGATGGCAGCCTCCGCTCGCCCGGTCGCGCCGAGTACGTGCGCCAGGCCGGCCCGCGCCTCCGTCTCGCCGGACGCGTTCTCCATGGCCTGCGCCTCGACGATCACCTCGCGCAGCACGCTCTCGGCCTCCTCCCACTGACCGTCGGACGCCAGGGAGATGCCGTAGCTGCGCAGCGACGTGGCCATGCCGCGCGGGTAACCGCCCTCCTGGTAGAGCTGGTTCGCCTCCCGGTAGTACGCGATCGCCTGGTCGAACCGGCGCGCGTGGTAGGCCGCGCCGCCGAGCGCCTCGCGCAGCTTGGCCTGATCGCTCAGGTCGCCATACGCCTCGACCAGCGGGATCGCGGGCGCCAGGGCCGCGGCCGCCCCGTCCGGGTCGCGATGCTGAATGAGCAGGTTCGCCTTGACCATCCGTGCGTTCATCTCGCCATGCGCGTCGCCGAGGCCGTGGAACAGGGCGATCGCCTCGTCGAAGTGCGCGCGCGCCTGGTCGAGCGCACCGGTGTTGCCCTCGAGGTAGGCCTGGTTCAGCGCCACCGCCGCGATCCCCCGCCGGTCGCCGTGTGCACGAAAGAGCGCGGCGGCGGCGTCCAGGTGCGTCCTCGCCTCGTCCGGCATGCCCATGTAGGACTCGGCGGCGCCCTGCGTGTCGAGCGCGGCGGCCTCAGCGTGCTCGTCGCCCTCGTGGCGCGCCAGGATCGCGGCGCGCTGCCCTGCGGTTCGCACGTCGTTCAGCGCTCCCGCGGCCCAGTAGCTGAAGCTCGCCTGGAGCAGGATGTGGCAGGCGCGGCGGCAGGTAGCGCGATCCGTGCTCTCGGGCTCGAGCTCGAACAGCGCGCGCGCCTGCTCGGCGATCGCGTCGGCCGGCATGTGCCCGTCCGCCCGGCGCCTCCACTCCGCGGCGAGCTCGGCGTCGCCCGCGATCGACATGAGCGCCGCCATCCGGCCCGACAGCGCCGTCGCGGCCGAGCCGAGCACCCGCTCGATCGCGTCCGCCACCCCGCGGGCGCGCGCCTCGCGCTCGCTCTGACCGAGGCCGTAGCGCACCAGGGCCGAGCGCAGCAGGCCGGACGCGAACCGGTAGCGCGCGAGGTGCCGCTCCTCCCCCGGCGCGTCCTCCACCGTCAACCAGCCGGCCTCCTCGACCAGCCCGTGCGGGCGGTGCTCGTCGCGCAGGAGGCGGTCGTCGATCAGGTCGACCACCGCGTCCGAGTCGAGCCCGAGCGCGGCGGCCACCACCTGGCCGGTGAAGTAGCGGCCCTCGAGCGCCGCGCAGGCGAGCACGTCCCACGCGAGCCGCGCGCCGTCCGAGTCGTCGCCGAACTCCTGCCCGAGCCGACGGCGCACGACCGCCGCGATCGAGCTCGCCGTGCGGTCGGGCTGGCCGGGCGCGAACCGCCACGGGCCGAGGTCGGTGTCGCGCTCGACCACGCCAAGCGTGCGCCACTCCGCCCACAGCTCGGCCGCCCAGCCCACGCGACCGTCGGTCAGCTCCCCCAGCCGCGCGGTCGTGTCGGGCTCGGCGGCACCGGTGAGCACGCGCAGGTCGTCCGGGGTGGCGTCGCCGAGCGGCCACCATTGCGCGAGCCCGCGGCCGGTGAGGTGGCGCGCGGCGAACATGGCGTCGGGCTCGTCGTCGCTGTTCGCCCCCGGCTCCGCGCCGCCCTCCACCGCCAGGAACAGGAACAGCGGGAGGTCGCGCTCGATCTCAGCGGCCAGCCCGAGCAGCAGCTCAGACCACCAGCGCCCGTCGGCCTCGTCGCAGTCGTCCACGAGGCAGACGATCGGCTTCTCGCGCGCCGCCACACGCAGGAGCTGGAACAGGGCATCGAACGTCGGCTCCCCGGAGCCCAGCCGGCCCTCCTCCACGAGCGCGAGCGCGGTGCGCGAGACGCTCATCACCTGCCCGACGAGACCGAGGATCGGCAGCGCCGCGCCGGCAAGCCCGAGCGCCCCCTGGGCGAGTGCGAGCGCCTGCTGGCCGTCACGCGTCTCCTGCTCCGGCAGGTAGCGCCCGTCCGCGACCGTCCCGCGCACGGTGCGCAGCCGCGCCGCCTCGTAGCGCAGCTCGAGGTCGAGCTGCGCGAGCAATCCGGACCGCCCGCTCGCCGGCGGCCCCGCCAAGAACACGATCGCCCCGTGCCCGGCCTCGATGCCGCCGCCGCAGAGCTTCAGGGCGCGATCGACCTCCGCGGACCGGATCGCGCCGATGCCGGTTCTCCTGACGCGAGCCACGGCGCCGAGTCTCGCGCCGGGAGCCGCTGCATTCAACCCCCGAGAGCGGGTAGCTTCCGCAGCGCCGGTGCCGGAGTCAACCGAACAAGTACGCGAGCGCTACCTCGCGGCGATCCTCGAGCCGGACCCCGCCGCGGCGCGCGAGGTGGTGCGCGAGGCCGTCCGCGGCGGGCTCGCGGTCGAGGACGCGTACGGCGGCGTGCTCGGGGCCGCGATGAGCGAGGTCGGGCGCCGCTGGGAGGCCGGTGAGATCAGCGTCGCGCACGAGCACCTCGCGTCGGAGGTGACCGGGTCGCTGGTCTCGGAGCTCGCGGGCCGGATCAGGGCAGAGCCCGAGACCGGACGCCTCGCGCTGATCTGCTGCTCGCCCGGGGAGCGTCACTGCATCGGCGGGCAGATGCTCGCGGGGCTCCTGGAGGCGGCCGGCTGGGAGGTGCTCTACATGGGCGCGTCGCTGCCCGGCGAGGACCTCGTCGCGCTGGCCGACGAGGAGGCCGCCGACGTGATCGCGCTCTCCACGACGATGACCAACCACCTCGACGCGGTGGCCGAGACGATCCGCGCCGTACAGGCGCTCGAGGAGCCGCCGCTCGTGATCGTCGGCGGGCAGGCCTACGGCGGAGAGGACGACGCTCAGCGGGTGGGCGCCGACGCCTACGCCGCGAGCGTGGCCGAAGCGCCCGCGCTGCTGCGGCGGCGGCTGCCGCCCGCGGCGGCGTAAGGCGCCGCGGGCCGCGCGAGCCGCGGCCCGAGTCCCACGCCCCCGCCGCGCATCCCCGCCGGCCGGCGGCGCGCCTACGCCGCCGCCCCCGCCTCCACGCCCGCGCGCTCGACCTCGTGCTCCTCGCGCCAGGCATCGAGCCCGCCGCGCAGCGCCGCCGCCCTGAACCCCTCGTTGATCAGCTGCCGCGCCGCCCGGGCGCTGGTTCCCTCGTTGAGTCACGTGCAGTAGAGGACGACCAGCTTGTCGCGCTCGTTCTCCTCCGCCCAGACGGAGACCTCGTCGGGCCGCACGCGCGCGGCGCCCGGGATCTGGAACGGGTCGTTCGCGTATCCGGAGCGGGAGCGCACGTCGAGCACGACCGGCGGCTCGGCCGATTCGAGCAGCTTGGCCAGCTCCTCGGCCTCGATGCGCGGCACGTCGTCGGCCGACAGCGGCCCGAGCAGGCCGTCCATCGAGCTCTCGCGCTCCTCGGGATGCGTGGCGGCGTCCACCCGGCGGCCGTACCACGCCGCCATCGGCGTGGCGGTGATCCCGTGCAGGAAGGTCGATGCGAGCACGACGATCCCGACCAGCGCGAACACCTCGCGCCCCTCGGGCACCCCGGCCTCGATCACGATCAGCGCGAGCAGCAGCGAGTTGAGCCCGCGCGGCCCGAACCACGCGATGAACGCGCGGCCGTGGTTGCTCAGCGTGGCCGTGCGCAGCGTGAGCAGACCGCCGACCGCGAGCGGGCGGATCACGAGCAGGGCGACCGCCGCGAGCAGCAGCCCGTCGGCGAGCGGCACGTTTCCGATCTCGGTCGAGAGCACGGCGCCGAACAGCACGAACGAGAGCAGCATCAGCAGCTCGGCGATCACCTCGCCGAAGTCGAGGAAGCAGTCGCACATCCGCCGGTTCGAGACCGACACGGCCGCGCCCGCCGCGAACGCCGCGAGGAACCCGTCCTCGCCCCCGGTCTCCCCGACGGCGAACGCGCACAGCACGAGCCCCACCCCGTAGAGCGCCTGCCACTCGCTGCGCACCGGGCGCCGCTGGTCCACCTCCGCCATCAGCGCGGCGCCCGCCCAGCCCACGAGCGCACCGAGCGCCGGCCCGACGACCAGCAGCTCGGCGAGGAAGCGCGCCCAGTCGAGCGTGCCGCCCACGTCGCTCGCCGCGACGGCGGTGAGGATGAGGATCGTGGGCAGCACGATCACGTCGTTCATCCCGGCCTCGAGGCTCAGCGCCCGCCGGACGGAGGAGGGGATCCGCTCGTCGTGGACGACGTCGCGCAGGACCACCGGGTCGGTGGAGGCGAGGATCGCGCCGACGATGAACGCGAGCACCGGGTCGAGGCCGGCCACCAGCATCGCCGTCACGGCCACCAGCACGACGACGATCAGCGACCCGGGGCCGAGGGTGAGCGCGGGCACCACCCAGTAGCGGCGCAGGTGGCGCAGGTCGAGCGACATCGCCTCGAGGAACAGGACCAGCGCGAGGGTCGCGAACGCCACGGTGCGCAGCGCGTCGCCCTCGAGGTCGGGCTCGATCACGCCCAGCGACCCGCCGCCGAGCGCCAGCCCGAGGGTCAGGAAGATCATCGGGAACGAGACCGGCGCGCGCTCGATGACGCCCGCGAGGAGCGCCGAGATCATGAGCACACCGGCTCCGAGAGCGAAGAGGCCGACCGGATCCAAGTCGCGGCGACGATACCGCCGGCTGGCGCTGCTACCGGCGCATGGCGAAGGGGTCGATCGGCGGGATCAGGCGGGCGGCGGCGTCCAGCCGCCGAACACTCGCTCGAGCTCCAGGGCGGCCGCGATCGCCACGTGGTCGCGGCCCGGGCCGGCGACCACCTGTACTCCGAGCGGCAGGCCGCGGTTGCCGAGGCCGAGCGGCACCTGGGTGACCGGGAGGCCGGCGAGGTTGAACACCAGCGTCGGATGGATCCACCACACCCGCCCGATCGTGCCGCCGTGGCGCGGCGCGACCTTCGGAGCCGGCGGGTGGAGCAGCACGCCGTCGCCGATCGTGTCGCACAGCTCGCGGACGAAGGCGTCGCGCGCCGCGACCGCCTTCTGGGTGCGCCGGTCAGGCACGCGGGCAGTGGCGCGCTCCAGGAACGCCGTGAGCCTGGTCGCGACGGTGTGCGGCCCGCCCCGCCGCAGCGCGCTGCGCACCGTCAGGGGCTCGGCGCCGGCGTCCTCGAGCAGGGAGGCCAGTGTGATCCCGGTGGTGGCCACCGTGGCCATGTAGACCTCGAGCGCGCGCCGCATGCTCTTGGTGGAGACGCGCTCGAGGCGCGCGCCCGCGGCCGCCAGCGCCCCGGCGGCGCGCTCACGCGCCTGGGCCAGCTCCGGCCCGGTCGGGCCGAGCGTGCCCGACTCGCTCACCACCACTCGCAGGCCGTCGAGGCTCACGTCCGCCGGATCGCCCAGCTCCATGTCCTCGGCCAGCTCGTCCTCGCCGTCGGGTCCGGCGATCGCCCGGAGCACGACGATCAGATCCTCGGCGCGCCGCGCGAGCGGCCCGGCCACCGCGAACGGCGCGCTCGCTCCCCCCGCCGCGGGGTAGTGGCCGGTCATCGGCACGAGCCCCACGGACGGCTTGTGGCCGAAGACCCCGTTGAAGAACGCCGGCAGGCGGATCGAGCCGGCGAAGTCGGTGCCGAGCCCGAGCGGCGATGCCCCCGAGCCGATCGCGGCGCCCTCGCCGCCCGACGAGCCGCCGGCGGTTCGGCTGGAGTCGTATGGGTTGCGGGTGCGTCCGTAGAGGCGGTTCTCCGTCTCCACCCAGAGGGTCAGCTCGGAGGTGTTGGTGAGCCCGAGCGGGATGGCCCCGGCGGCGAGGATGCGTTCGACGACGGTCGAGGACCGCTCGCAGGGACGATCGGCTCGCGCCACCACCCCCGCGGACTGCGGCAGGCCGGCCAGGCTGAGCGACTCCTTGATCGTGCACGGCACTCCGAGCAGCGGCGGCAGCTCCTCGTCCGGCCCCGCGGCGGCGATCCGCTCGTCGGCCGCAGCGGCCTCGGCGCGCGCCTCGGCGAAGCGCTCGACCACGACGGCGTTGATCCGCGGATTCACGCGCTCGATCTGCTCGATGTGCGCCTCGACCGCGTCGCGCGAGCTCACCTCACCCGCGCGGATCGCAGCCGCCAGCTCGAGGCCCGAGCGCTCGGTGAGCGGGCGGGTCGAAGCCTCGACTGCGACAGCGGTCATATACACATCATCCCCCGATGCGCCGCCTGCTGCTCCTGGTGTGCGCGATCGTCCTCGTGGACACGATGTTCTACGCGGCGATCACGCCGCTGCTGCCCCACTACTCGGACGAGCTCGGCCTGTCGAAGGCCGAGGCCGGCGTGCTCGCGGCGGCGTACCCGGCGGGCACCCTGCTCGGCTCGCTGCCGAGCGGCTGGCTGGCGGTGCGGATCGGCGCGAAGCG
>DASVPL010000218.1:0-1994 GCA_036382905.1 Thermoleophilaceae bacterium
GCGGCCGTCTACCTGACCCTCGGCGACGAGCCGGGGGACGTCTCGCACCCGGACGTCGAGTTCACCGAGACCGAGGACGCTCCGAAGGCGGAGGAGCCCAAGGACCTCACCTGGCCGGTCTACGGCCTGACGCCCGAGCGCACCCGCTACCTGAACGCGCCCGAGGTCGACCCGCCGTTCAAGAAGCTCTGGCGGCTGCGCATCGGCCACCTGATCGAGTTCCAGCCGGTGCTCGCCGCCGGCGTGCTGTACGTGGTGCCGAACGACGGCGTGGCCCGGGCGGTGGACGCCGAGACCGGCAAGGTGAAGTGGTCCACGCGCGTGGGCACCCTGAACGCCTCCTCCCCGGCCTACTACAAGGGCGACCTCTTCATCGCGACGCTGTCGAAGCGGATCACCGCGCTGCGCGCGAAGGACGGTCGCCAGCGCTGGAAGCGCAACCTGCCGAGCCGCACCGAGTCGTCGCCGGTCGTGATCGGGGGAGTCGTGTACCTGGGCTCCGAGGACGGCCGGGTCTACGCGCTGAAGGCGAAGACGGGCCGCATCCTCTGGACCTACAAGGCGCGCGGCGCCGTGAAGGCGGGCCTCGCCTACTCGGAGGGGCGCCTGTTCTTCGGCGACTACAACGGGCAGGTCACGGCGCTGCGGGCCAAGGACGGCTCGCGCATCTGGCGGACCGGCACCGAGGGGCGCAGCTTCGGCCGCTCCGGCAACTTCTACTCGACCCCGGCGGTGAAGTACGGGCGCGTCTACATCGGGAACACGGACGGCTTCGTCTACTCCTTCGCCGCGCGCAACGGCCAGCTCGCATGGCGCCACCGCACCGGCGCGTTCGTCTACGCGGCTCCGGCCGTGGCGCGCGTCGAGGGCACTCCGCCGACGGTCTACATCGGCTCCTACGACAAGCACTTCTACGCGCTGGACGCCCGCTCCGGCAAGGTGCGCTGGAAGTTCAACGCCAAGGGGCGCATCTCGGGGGCGCCGACGGTGGTCGGGCGCGTCGTCTACTTCTCGGAGCTCGAGAACAAGACCACGAGCGGGCTCGACGTGCGCACCGGGAGGCGCGTCTTCAAGCTGTCGAGCGGGGCGTTCAACCCGGCGATCTCGGACGGCCGGCGGCTATTCGTCACGGGGTACTCGTCGCTGTTCGGGTTCGAGCCGAGGAAGCGCTCGAAGAGGAAGTAGCCGCGCCGCTCTCGGCGACCGGGCGCAGCAGCACGATCCCGATCGCGAGCAGGGTCCACGCGATCGGGTCCTCCAGGAAGGCGGCGTAGAGCAGCGTGTGGAAGAGCAGCGCCGCGTAGGCGGCCGCCAGGAACGCGCGCGTGACGAGCCGGGCGGGCGGGTCGCGACCTGAGAGCGGCCCGAGGCCGGCGAACAGCAGCCGCAGCGACACGACGACGAGCACGAGGTAGGCGATCAGGCCGATCGCACCCTGCTCGGCTGAGACCGTGATCGGGATCGTGTGCGAGGCCGACGCGGCGCGCTGCGAGCTGGCCTCCTCGCGCTCGCGGTACAGCTCCCCGAAGGAGCCCGAGCCGAAGCCGTGCAGCGGCCGGTCGGCCACCATCGACAGGCCGCCGCCGATCAGGTCGAGGCGGTTGCCGGACGACTCGTCGATCTCATCCGATCCGATCCCCAGCCCGAACGCGACCACCAACGCCACCGCCGCGCAGAGCCCGATGCCCGCGGCCACGCGGCGGAAGCTCCAGCGCAGCGCCGCGAGCGACGCGAGGCCGACGAGCAGCGCCGCGAAGCTCGACTGCGAGAACGTCAGCACGAGCCCGCCCCAGAGCAGCGCGAGCAGGCCGCCGGACACCGCCACGGCCCGGCCGCTGCGCGCCCACAGCAGCACCGCCGCCAGTCCGATCATCACCACCATCAAAAAGCGCCCGTAGATGTTCGGGTCGAAGAACAGCGAGTTGACGCGGAAGTAGCTCTCGAACTGGTTCGACTCGATGACCTTCTGGTTCCACAGGAGCTCGCGCGCCTGG
>DASVPL010000219.1:0-15698 GCA_036382905.1 Thermoleophilaceae bacterium
GTGCCGTTCGCGCCGTCGGCGAACGTCACGCCCTTCGACTCGTACTGGTTGGTGATCTGCGTCCCGACGGGGTACTCGTCGAACGCGACCTGGTTGACGTCGGCCGAAGCCGCGCCCGCCATCGTGAATGTCAGCGCGATCGCGAGCGCGATCGCGCGGCTGCCCCTGCCGAAACCCCCCATGCCGGCGGGGTTTCTATCACCGGTTTGAGGTAGGCCGGGCTACGCGCCTGGTTCTGGGCGCGTCGGCGTTCGTCAGCCCCGCGGCTTCGGTCGGTACAGCGCGCAGCCCGCGTGGAGGGCGGTCCCGTGAATCCGGACGACGTGCTCGTCGCCGGGGCGCAGACGCTCGCCGCAGCCGAGGCAGCGCGCATCGCGGTCGGAGCCGCTCAGGCGGCGGACGACGCTGCGGGGCGATTGAAGGGCTTGGCTCACCATCAGGGGTACGGCCGCGGGCTACCCGGCGGCTCACACCGCAAAACCGCTCCGGCGCACCGCCGGGGCGGCCGGTCGATACCCTTCCGCGCCGCCCCATGCGGTTCTTCGAGTTCGAATCCCGGCAGATCCTCGCCAAGGAGGGCATCCCGCTCGCCGGCCACGGCTTCGCGACCGATGCCGAGCAGGCCAAGACGATCGCGGCGGAGATCGGAAAGCCGGTCGTGATCAAGTCTCAGGTGCTCACCGGCGGGCGCATGAAGGCCGGCGGCGTGCAGTTCGCCGACACGCCCGAGGAGGCCGAGGGCCACGCCCGCGACATCCTCGCGCTCGAGATCAACGGCCACATGCCGAAGGGCGTGCTGATCGCCGAGAAGGCGCCGATCGCGCAGGAGTACTACGCCGGGGTCATCTACGACGGGGTGCGCAAGCTGCCCACGTTCGTGTTCAGCGACATGGGCGGGATCGACATCGAGGAGGTCGCCGAGAGCCATCCCGAGCACATCGGGCGCGGCCACTTCTCCACGATCCTGCCAAACATGGACTTCCGCGCGAAGGACGTGGTCGCGCAGGTCGGCATCACCGGTTCCGACCTCAACCGGCTCACGCCCATCCTCTCCAAGCTCGCGCAGCTCTTCGTGAAGTACGACATGACGCTGGCCGAGATCAACCCGCTCGCGAAGCTCGAGGACGGCACGTTCGTGGCGGTCGACGCCCACATGGACATGGAGAACGAGGCCCGCCCGCGCCAGAAGGCGATTCTCAAGGAGCTCGGGATCGGCGACGAGGAGACGCGCGAGGCCCGCGAGCCGACGGACTTCGAGATCAAGGGCGAGCAGATCGATGCGGTGGACCACCGCGGCGTGGCCGGGAACGTGACCGAGTTCGACGGCAACATCGGGCTTGTGATCGGCGCCGGCGGCGGCTCGCTCACGCTGTTCGACGCGGTCCGCAACAGCGGCGGCAGCCCCGCGAACTACTGCGAGATCGGCGGCAACCCGAGCGTGTCGAAGGCCAAGAACCTCGCGAAGCTCGTGCTCGAGAAGCCGGGCGTGGAGAAGATCGCCGTGATGATGTCGATCGTCTCCAACACCCGCGTGGACATCGTCGCGCGCGGCGTGATCGCGGCCTGCCTGGAGCTGGGGCACGACCCGGCGGAGAAGATCGCCGTCTTCCGGATCCCCGGCGCGTGGGAGGAAGAGGGCTTCAAGATCCTCGAGAAGTACGGGGTCGAGTACTTCGACCGCACGGTCTCGATGCACGAGGCCGCCAGGCGGGCGGTCGAGAAGATCGGGGCCACGGCATGAATCACCTGATCGACCAGGACACGACCTTCATCGTGCAGGGGATCACCGGCCGCGAGGCCGTGAACCTCACGCGCGAGTGCCTCGACTACGGGTCGAAGATCGTCGGCGGCGTCACGCCGGGGCGCAAGGGCCGCGAGGTGCACGGCGTGCCCGTGTTCGACTCGGTCGCGCAGCTCGTCGAGTCGATCGGCAGCGTGCCGGACGGCTCGGTCGTCACCGTCCCCCCCGCCTTCACGCGCGACGCGGTGTTCGAGGCGATCGAGGCCGGCGTGCGGCTGATCGTGATCGTCACCGAGCGCATCCCGCGCTATGACGTCGCGCAGATGGTCGAGCTGGCCAACCTGCGCGGCGCGCGGATCATCGGCCCCAACTGCCTCGGGATCATCCGGCCGGGCGTGGCGAAGATGGGCGGCATCGGCGGCCCCGCCAAGGACGCGCAGAAGGCATACCAGCCCGGCTCGATCGGCGTGATGTCGCGCAGCGGCGGCATGACCACCGAGATCTCCTCGACCCTGACCGCCGCCGGCCTCGGCGT
Source organism: Thermoleophilaceae bacterium (assembly GCA_036382905.1). Lineage (GTDB taxonomy): Bacteria > Actinomycetota > Thermoleophilia > Solirubrobacterales > Thermoleophilaceae > AC-37. The sequence goes on from DASVPL010000219.1 coordinate 2,277, forward strand.
CTCCACCGCCGTCTCGATCGGCGGCGACGCGATCATCGGCTCCACCTACGCCGAGCTGATGCCGCTGTTCGAGGCCGACGAGCAGACCGAGGGCATCGTGATCTACACCGAGCCCGGCGGGCGCATGGAGGCCGAGCTGGCGGCGTGGGTGACCGAGAACGAGTCGCGCCTGCCGATCGTGGCCTTCATGGCCGGCCGCTTCATGGACGAGATGCCGGGCATGAGCTTCGGCCACGCCGGCACGATCGTAGAGGGCAAGGCCGACACCGCGACCGAGAAGATCGCGCGGCTCGAGGCCGCGGGAATCACCGTGGCCGAGGACATCGCCTCGATCCCCGACCTGATGAAGGAGAAGCTGGGGAAGGTGGCGGCCTGATGGCGGGAGTCTTCATCGACGTCGAACTCGACGACGGGATCCGCGACGACGCCGAGCTGGCGAAGAAGCTCGAGGACGCGTGCCCGGTGGACATCTACGCGGCGCGCGACGGGCGGGTCGAGGTGGTCGAGGAGAACCTCGACGAGTGCATCCTCTGCGAGCTGTGCGTGAAGACCGCGCCCGCCGGGAAGCTGCGCGTCCGCAAGCTCTACGACGGCACGGCGCTCGAACGCTGAGCTCAGCCGGCCGGGCGGGCGGCCGCGAAGAGGTGGATCCCCTCGTAGCGCCCGAACGCGGCCCCGGCCTGGAGGCGCAGGAACCGCTTGGCGTCCTCGCGCGGATGGACGACCGAGTTCATCGTCCGCTGCGTGATCATCCGCTCGACCCGGTAGCCGTTCAGCTCGAAGAAGCGCGTCAGCGCGGCGCGATCCCAGAAGTTCAGGTGCACCGGCGGCGTCGAGGCCTGGCCGCGCACCGGCGGGAACGGCACCTTGGCCCCCTCGTTCGGCACCGAGCAGACCAGCAGGCCCCCGGGCTTCAGCAGCCGCTTGGCCTTCTCGAGGAACCCGCGCGGGTCGGTGAGGTGCTCGAGCACCTCGAAGGTCGCGATCACGCTGTAGGCGCCCTCGTCGAAGTCGAGCTCGTCGAAGCGGCCCTGGCGGACCGGCAGGTGGTGGACGTCGCGCGAGGCCTGGAGCGCCGTCTCGGAGAGGTCGATGCCCTCGACCTGCCAGCCCTTCCGGTTCGCGGCCGAGAGGAACAGGCCGACACCGCAGCCAACCTCGAGCAGGCGGTCGTCGGGCTTCGGCTTGTAGCGGTTGAGGAAGATCAGCGAGCGGTAGAGGCCCGGCTTGCGCTTGCCCTTCGCCTCGAGCTCGCGAATTTGATCGAGGTGCATCTGGTAGGCGTCGCCCTCGGAGTAGATGCGGTTGTAGATCTCCTGGAGGTGCTCGTCGGTCGGCGCCTCGACCGTGAAGCGCACGCCGCAGCGCCCGCAGCGCGCGAGCGCCCAGCCGTTCTCCTCACCCGCCGGCGTCGCGCCGTCGGCCGCGCACGCCGGGCAGGCGCGAGTCTCGTTCGAGTCCCCTGTCATCGCCAAAACTTACCTCCATGCCCTTCTCGTCCGGTTTCGCCTGGACCATCGGCACATGACTGAGGAGGCTCAAGGCGCGGGCGCCGGGCGCAACACGCTGCTCGCGCTGATGACGCAGCTCGTCACGGGTCTGTTCACCGCGGTCCTGACGATCTACCTCGTGCGCGCGCTCGGGCCGCGCGAGTTCGGAGTCCTGTCGCTCGCCATCGGGATCGGCACGGTGCTGCTCCTGCCGTCGGACTTCGGGATCTCGGGCTCGGCGTCGCGCTTCATCGCCGAGCGCTTCCCGGACCGCCCGGCAATCGCCGCGATCATGGCCGACGCGCTGCGGCTGAAGCTCGCGATCGGGGCGATCGTCAGCATCGCGCTCCTCGCCACGGCGGGTCTGATCGCCGACGCGTACGGCGAGCCCGAGCTCGGGTGGCCGATCCGCTGGATGGCCATCGCGGTGTTCGGCCAGAGCATGGTCGGCTTCTTCCGCTACGCGTTCCTCTCGATGCGCGACGCGGGGACCGGCTTCCGCATCGTGGCCGGCGAGAGCGCGGTCGAGGCCGCGGCCACCATCGGGCTCGTGGTGCTGGCCGGCGGCGCGGCGTCGGCGGCCGCGGGCCGGGCGATCGGGTACACGTTCGGCGCGATCCTCGCCGGCTCGCTCGCGGCGCGGCTGCTCGGCCGCGCGGCGTTCAGCCGCTCGCGCCGGCTGGCGGACGCGCGGCGCAGACTGGCGCGCTACGCGGGCGCGCTGTTCGCGATCGACGTGGCGTTCTCGGCCAGCGTGCAGATGGCGCCGCTGATGATCGGCGGCTTCCTCGGAGCCCGGGAGGTGGGCCTGTTCACGGCTCCGTCACGGCTGATGATCCTGCTCCAGTACCCCGGGCTGGCGCTGGCGAACGGCGTCGGCCCGCGGATGGCGCGCGGCGAGGACCACGAGCCGGAGACGCGCCTGTTCACGACGGCGTTCCGCTACCTGATCGTGCTCCAGGCGCTCCTGCTCGTCCCGATCGTGGCCTGGGCGGACCCGATCGTCGACCTGCTGCTCGGCTCCGAGTTCTCCGAGTCGGCCGACCTGCTGCGCCAGCTCACGCCGTACATCTTCTCCTCCGGACTAGCGGCGATCCTGGCCAGCGGCCTCACCTACCTCGGCGAGGCGAAGCGGCGGCTCCCGATCGCGATCGGCGACGTGTTCCTCACCGCGGGCCTGACGGCCGGGGGGCTCGCCACGATCGGGCTGAGCGGCGCGGCCTACGCCGCCGACATCGTGAGCGTCCTGTACGTGGGGGTCCACTTCTGGATCATCCGCGGGCTCGTGGACCTGCCGCTGCGGCCTCTGCTGCTGGCGCTGGTGCGCGGCCTGCTGGCCGCCGCGGCGGCGGCGGGCGTGCTGGTGCTCTTCGGGACCGACGACCTGGCGGTTTGGGAGTGGGTCGCGGGCGGCGCGGGCGCCCTGCTCGCCTTCACGGCGGTCGTGGTGCTCACTCGCGAGGTCTCGCTCGGCGAGCTGCGCTCCATGGTGGCGCTGGTCGCGCGGCGCAGCCGCGCCTGAACGCGCCCTTGCACCCGATCTCATCGATTGGAGCCTTTTGCACCGTATGTCGGAGTAAGGCTCCAATCGATCGCTCCTAAAGGGCGGCCGCCGCGGGGTCGATTACCGTTTGGAACGGCCCCGCACCGAGAGGAAGACCATGGCCGGCAAGCCCAAGTCCGCTGAGATGCACCCGGGTCCCGGGTTTCGCATCCGGGAGAAGATCAACCGCCCGCGCCCCGAGACGATCGCCGCGCTCGGCGCGTTCGACGCGCCCGCGATCTCCGACCTCATGAACCGGCTCTACGCGATGACGCCGGCCATCAAGAACCTGACCGATCCCAACCTGAGGCTGCTCGGGCCGGCCACCACGGTCAAGTGCTACCCGGGCGACAACCTGATGGTCCACAAGGCGCTCGACATCGCCGAGCCGGGCGACGTGATCGTCGTGGACACGAGCGGTCAGCAGAACACCGCCGTGCTCGGCGACCTCGTCTCGACCAAGGCGCGCCACCGCGGAGTGGCCGGCTTCCTGGTCGACGGCCTGGTCCGCGACATCGCGGGGATCCGCATGCTGGGCGACTTCCCGGTCTACGCCCGTGACGTCACCCCGATCGGCCCGCTGCACCGCGGCCCGGGTGAGATCAACTTCCCGATCTCGGCCGGCGGCATCGTGGTCCAGCCCGGTGACGCGATCGTGGGCGACTCCAACGGCGTCGTGGTCGTGCCGCAGGACATCGTCGAGGAGATGGTGCGCCGGCTCACGGCCCAGCAGGCCGCCGAGTCGGACTACACCGCCGCCGTCGCCCGTGGCGAGTTCAACAACAGCTGGGTCGACAAGACCCTGACCGACGCCGGCGTGCCGCTGGTGAACGGCAACGGCAACCACAAGGCCCCCGCCGCCGAGCCGCAGACCGCGGACAGCTAGCGGGTTGACAGAGCCTCAGTCCGCCGGGGGCAGGCCCCCAGCCGTCCTGCTGGGCGGCGAGACGATCGCGGTCTCGGCCGCTCGAAGCCTGGCGCCCGCCGGGGTGCGGGTGTACGCCCTCGGGGACGCGACGGACCCGGTGAGCCGCTCGCGGCACTGCCACGAGTTCGTGGAGGTCGGGGCGAAGAAGGGCGTGCAGGAGCGCTACATGGCGTGGCTGCGCGACCACGCGCCGGAGGGCGCCGTCGTGATCCCGTGCGACGACGACGGCATCGAGCTGATCGCCCGCGGCCGCGAGCGGCTCGTGGAGCTCGGGCTGCGGCCGATCGAGGGCAACGACGAGGCCCTGCTCGGCATGCTCGACAAGGACCGCACCTACGAGCTGTGCCGCGAGATCGGCGTTGACTGCCCGCGCACCGAGACGGTCTCCACCCGCGAGGAGGCCGAGGCGGTGGCCCAGCGCTTCGCCTACCCGTGCGCCCTCAAGCCGCGCGAGTCGCACGTGTTCGCGCAGTACTTCGGGATCCTGGCGAAGGCCGTTCAGGTCGGCTCGCCGGAGGAGCTCGTCAGGGAGTTCGACCGGACCGCCGACCTCGGCGTCTCGATGCTCGTCACCGAGATCGTGCCGGGGCCCGACGAGGCGCTCTGCTCGTACTACTCCTACCTCGACGAGGACGGCCGGCCGCTCTACCACTTCACCAAGAAGAAGGAGCGCCAGTACCCGCCCGAGTTCGGGCTCGGCTGCTACCAGATCACGACCTGGGACCCGGACGTGGCCGCCGCCGGGCTGAAGTTCTTCCAGGGCGCCGGGCTGCGCGGGATCGCGAACGTCGAGTTCAAGCGCGACTCGCGCGACGGCACCCTGCGCCTGATCGAGTGCAACGCGCGGCTCACCGCCGCCAACGAGCAGGTCCGGCTGGCGGGGCTCGACATCGCGCTGCTCGCCTACTCGCGCGTGACTGGCACGCCCGGGCCGGAGCTGCGCTCGTACAAGGTCGGCGTGCCGCTCTGGCACCCGATCGAGGACTTCCGGGCGATGCTGCGCTACCGCGCCCGCGGCGACCTCACCGTCGGCGGCTGGCTGCGCAGCCTGCGCAGGCGCCAGCGCTTCCCGCTCTTCCGCCTCGACGACCCGCTGCCGACCGTGCATTCGCTGTCGGTCAAGGGTGGGCGGCTGGTGCGCAAGCTCAGGCGTCAGGCGCCGGCGGCCAGCTCGGCCACGAACTCGGCCACCTCCGCCGTCGAGGCTCCGCCGGAGTCGTCGCCCGAAGCCGTGAGGTCGTAGGTCACGACCCCCTGCTCGGCGGCCGCGGCCACCGCGCCCTCGACGTTCAGCGCAGCCGCGTCCTCCCCCAGGTGACGCAGCAGCATCGCGCCGGAGAGGATCGTGGCGAACGGGTTGGCGATGCCGCGGCCCGCGATGCGCGGCGCCGAGCCGTGTACCGGCTCGAACACCGCTGCGGTGTCGCCCAGGTTCGCGTTCGGCGCGATGCCGGGACCGCCGGCGAGGCCGGCCGCCAGGTCCGAGAGCAGATCGCCGTACATCACGGGCGCGAGCAAGACATCGAAGCGCCCGGGGCGCCGCGCCAGCTCGCCGCAGATCGTGTCCACCAGCATGTCCCCCACCTCGAGCCCGGCCGCCTCGGCCTCCTCGCGCGCGACGCGCAGGAAGACGCCGTCGGTCTGCCGCATCACGGTGGCCTTGTGGGCGATTGTCACCCGCGTGCGGCCCGCGTCCCGGCACCACGCCAGCGCCGCCCTCGTCGATCGCCGTATCTCCGTCTCGGACAGCGGCTTCAACGAGAGACCGGTATCGGCCGGGAGGTCGGCCCCGGCGAGCGCGAGCACCTCGGCCGCCGCGGCGGAGCCGGGCTCGAGCTCGATCCCCGCGTAGAGGTCCTCCCCGTTCATGCGCGCGACCACCAGGTCGATGCCGCGCGCCGCGGCGGGCGCGAGGCTCCGGACCGGCCGGATGCTCGTGTGCAGGTCGAGCTCGCGCCGCAGCGCGATGTTGAACGACCGAGCACCCGCGACGGGCGTGGACGTCGGCCCCTTCAGGGCCACCCCGCACTCGCGGACCGAGGCGCCAGCCTCCTCCGGCCCACGCTCCTCCCACTCGATCCCGACCCCGGTGGCGTCGAGCACCGCCCGCGCAGCGCCCACGACCTCGGGACCGACCCCGTCCCCGGAGATCAGCGTGACGCGATAACCCATGGGCCGGAGCGTATTCAGCGAACTGGTCGACCTAATGCACGTATACCGTGCATTCGATCGACCAGATGCCGATTTCGGTGTCTAGCCGACCAGCTCGATCACGCCGCGCTGGGCGAGGCGCTGCACCGCGGCGCGGGCCTCGTCGGAGCCGGCGAGCTCGGCGACGCTGCGCTGGCCGTCGATCGCGTGAAGCACGTCCCACTCGACCTGGTTGAGGACGACCGGCATCTCCTCCCAGACGTGCGCCTGGAGGACCTCCTGGCCGTCGCGGCTGCGCTGGCGCGCGACCACGTCGAGCCGGCGCGAGAGCACCGGCACGAGCTGCGGCGTGTGGCCGTTGGCCGACGCGATCAGCTCCAGCGTGCGGCGCGTGCGCTCCTCGGTCGAGGGATCCTCGCCGAGCGGGTCGGAGTTGAAGTCGTTCATCTTCAGGTAGAGGTTGGTCGCGTTCGCGGCGTGCCGGCGGAGGTGCCACACGGCGGAGCCCGGGAACATCACGACGTCGCCGGGCTTGTCGTCGATCCGGATCTCCGGAGCGTCGGCGAGGACGACCTCGGGGCGCTCGTGCGGCTCGAGGCTCGCGAGGAGCTGCGGGCTCACGTTGTACGGGTTGACCGACACGTCCGTGTGCGGGTAGAGCACGAGGTACGAGTCCTCCGGGATGTCGATCGAGAGGCCGACCGAGACCTGGGACGCGAAGCGGTCCTTGTGGGCGACCGGGAAGTCCGGTGCGTCCGAGTCGTAGGCCTTGATGTGGCGCTCGGACAGCGTCATGCCCTCGCGGTTGAGGCCCGCGACGTGGGCGATCGAGTCGAACAGCTCGCCCGGGAACTCCGTCTCGGCGGGGAAGTCGAACAGCGCCTGCTCCTTCGCGCCGCCGATGGCCTTGCCCTCGACGTGCTTCTCGCTGAAGCGGCTGCGGGTGTACTCCTGGAGGTGGGCGAGGAACTCGGGGTCGATGCCGCCGGGGATGTGGACCCAGCCGTGCTTCTCGTACTGGTCGCGGTAGTCCGCGGGGTCAAAGGCGAAGATCTTCATGAAAGGGTCTATTCCTTGGGTCGGGACAGCAGCTTCTCCAATATCGGCGCGGCGACGCGGGTGGCTTTAGCCCTGTCCGCGACGTGGTAGTGGTGACTGAGGCCCGGGGCCCCGTTCACCTCCAGCACCACGCCGCCCGAATCGGCGAGCGACCGGCCGAGACCGGTAGCTATGACGTCAAGCCCGGCCAAGCGTAGCCCCACCAGCTCGGCCGCCTTGCGCGCTTCTGCACGAATTCCTTCGCCGACCTCCGAGGCGGGCACGGTCACGTTGTCCTCGAGCCGGTTCTCGTTCGTCACGTGCTTCACGGTGACGGTCGCGCCGGACGGCGGGACGGCGTCGAGGCTCTCGCCGCGGGCCTCGAGGGCGAACAGGCAGTCGAGGTCGATGCGCAGCGGCCAGAGCCCGGCGGCGCCCCGGGCGTCGAGCCGGCGGCGGTTCTCGGCGGCGATCAGCTCGCGGACGGTCGAGCGCCCGTCGCCCTCGACGCTCGGCGAGCGGCGCCGGACCACGTCGATCACCTCGCCGTCGAGCACGAGCACGCGGTGCAGGTCACCGGCCACCTGGCGCTCGATCAGCATCTGCGAGCTGTAGCGCGAGGCGTTCAGCACCGCGCGGGCGAGCTGCTCGCGCGTGCAGATGTTGCCCGCGAGTCCCCAGCCGCCGCCCGATCCGCTCCCCGGCTTGATCACGCAGGCCGCCCCCGCGCGCGCGAGGAACTCTGCGCCGGAGTCGAGGTCGCGGTAGTCGAAGGCGTGGTGCTCGGGCACCGGGATCCCGGCACCGGTCAGCCAGCCGTGCACGAGGCCCTTGTGAGAGGCGATCTCGAGCGTGACCTCGGCGTCGAGCTCGGTGGACTGCCGCATCACGCGCGTGCGCGCGCCGTCGCGGCGCAGCTCGGCGAAGTCGTCGGAGAGCTGCTCGTACTCGGCTCCCACCGCCGCGGCGGCCTCGGTCCAGATCTCCCGGTAGGTCGAGTTGCGCGGCTCGCCGCCCTGCGCGCGCAGCTCGGCCGCCTCGGCGCGGCGCAGGCGCGCGTAGCGCACCCCGGTCGAGCGCGCGACATCCAGCTGAGCGAGGAGCGCGCGCTGGCGCTTCCCGAGGCGCAGTCCCAGGCCGCCCACGGCTAGAAGGGGTCCGCCCGTCCGTGGCCGCGTACCTTGCGCACGAGCGGCCGCCCGTAGCGCCAGGCGAGGTAGTTCGCCGAGCCGACCGGGCGGCGCGGGAAGACCTGGAGGCGCAGGCGCTCGCGCACGGAGGCCGTCCACTGGCGCTTGTACTCGTCCTGCTGGCCGAGCAGCTCGTACGAGCGCAGGCCGAGCTCGAAGGCGCGCTCGACGCCCGCGTGCGTGAGGAGCTGCCCCGGGCCGGCCTTGCGGTACTCGACGTCGAAACCGCCCTTGGGGATGTAGAAGACGCCGTGCGCCTCGATGCCGAAGTCGAAGGCGATCGCGCGGCCGCCCACGCGCAGGAACGCCAGCCGCAGCCAGCCGCGCGCCGCCGCCCAGCGCGCGACCTCGCGGTAGAAGCTCTCGCGCTTCGGATCGGACGCGATCGCGCTGCCCTGCTCGGACTTCCAGCCCGAGCCCTCGAGCCGGAAGCCGTCGGTCAGGAGGTCCTCGAGGCCTTCCGATCCGTCCTCGAAGACCGCCTCGGCCCCGCCCTGCTCCTCAAGCCGCCTCCATCGCCGACCGATGTCCTTACGGAACTTGCGATCAAGCCCCGCCATGAAGTCCTCGAACGAGCCCTCCACCGCGATGTACGGCGACTGCGCGATCGTGCGCGCGATCGTGCCGTACCCGCCCGTCTCGGCGGCGCTCGCGATCTGCGGGAAGCCGGGTGCCTCGGGATCGAGGAACCACAGGTCGGCGCGGCTGCCCGCGTGGGCGAGCAGCCCGCGGGCCAGCTCCGCGGCGGCGTCGCCGTCGGCCGCGACCGGCCCGTACAGCGGCGTGTGCCAGTTCGCCGTCGAGACGAGCGTGCCGCGCCGGCGCTGCAGCGGGAGCACGCCCGCGAGCGCCCCGTCGCGCCTGCACACCAGGTACGCGGGCTCGCCCGAGCCGAACGCCGTCTGCCACGGCTCTATCCATCCGGGCCGCAGGAATGGCGCGGCCTCGACGCGGTCGGCGAGGTCGTCCCAATCGGCGCGGATCCGCTCGGCCGAGTCCAGCAGCTCGACCGACTCAGGCGGGCGTGGGCGCGGAGCGATGGGATGCGCCGGACGCCGCGCGCTCGATTGCGAGTCGGCTTCGGCCACGGGGTCGCGAGGTTAGCGGTGACCGTGGCGAGAACGGATATCGCGCGGAGCGGCTCGGGCTCCCGGCTGAGGTTGATCGACATCGATCCGCTGCGGGACCGGCGCTGGGACGCACTCGTCCGCCGCCACCGCGCGGCCGGCGCCTACCACCTGGGGGCGTGGGCGGGCGTGCTCGAGCAGGCCTACGGCGATCGCCCCTGCTACCTGGGTCTCGAGGCCGAGGACGGCGCGCTGCTCGCCGGGATGCCGATGGTGTGCACGAACGGCCTCGTGACCGGCCGCCGGCTGCGCTCGCTGGCGGTGTTCCCGCCGGCGGGACCGCTGGCCGACTCCGACGAGGACCTGCGCGCGCTGCTCCAGGGCGCGTGCCGCCGCGCCGACGCCACGCGCGCCCGCGTCTGGACCCTGCATACGCGCCAAGGCGGCCTCGAGGCGGCGGAGCCGGCGCTGCGGTTCGTGCCCAAGCACCCGACCTTCGTGCTGCCGCTCGACAGCGATCCCGACGAGATGCGCCGCGGCTGGAAGAAGAGCGCGAGCAACCTCTTCCGCAGCCTCAAGAAGGCCGAGAAGGCCGGCGTCACGATCCGCGAGGGGTCCGCGAAGTCCGACCTCGACGCGTTCTACTCGCTCTACGCGCGAACGATGCGCCGGCGCCGTGTGCTCCCGCGTCCGTACCGCCAGATCTCCGCGGCGCGCGGCCTGCTTCCCGAGGGTGTCTTCCGCCTGCACCTGGCCGAGCACGGCGGCCGGATCGTCGCCGGCGCGCTGTGGCACTCGTTCGGCGGCACGCTCGACCTCCTCTACAACGGCAGCGACGATCGCCACCTCGAGGGGCGCCCGAACCACGCCCTCTACTGGCACGCGATCCGCTGGGCTGCCGAGACCGGGCACGCCGAGCTGGACCTCGGTCACGCGCGGCCCGGCTCGAGCCTCGCGCAGTGGAAGGAGCAGTTCGGCGCCGAGCAGGTTCAGGAGTTCCGCTACGACTACGTACCCGGGGCGAACCCCGACGAGGTGAACGTGGAGCGCATCGCGAGCGTCGCCGAGGGTCGCGAGAGCAACAGCCTCGTCGCCCGTGGCCTCGAGCGCGCTCCGCTGCCGGCCCTGCGCCTGGCCGCGCGCGTGGCCTACCGGCGCCTCTAGCTACACGTTGCGGCGGGCGCCGCCGCCGCGCAGACCGCTGTCGCCGCGCAGGAGCTGGCGCTGGATCACGTTGCCGACGAGCTTCACGACGGCGCTGTCGCCCGCCACGTTCACGTGGCCCTTCTCGTAGGCGTCGACCCAGTGCTTGAGGCGCCCGTCCTTGGCCAGCTCGTTGAAGTGCGAGCGGGGGATCGAGACCTCCACGCGAGCGTCGCCCGCCGGGTCCTTCGAGATCGCCGGGCCGGGCAGCTCGACCCGCCACACCGGCGCGTCGTGACCCTTGGCGCGCAGCTCGAGCCGGACGACCACCTTCAGGTTCTTGAGCGACGGAACCTCCTCGGAGAAGTCCTCGATGGCCTGGGCGATCAGCGCGCGGGTGTCGGAGGAGCTCATCGCGCCGGAGCCTAACCCACGGCCGGAGGCGACGCGTGCGACGGCCCGCGGCGCATCGCGAGCGCGAACGGGATCGCCGCCAGGACGAACAGGGCGGCCACGCGGAAGGAGTCGGCGAAGGCGTCGCGCGCCTCGCCGGGCGAACCGGGCGATCCGTGTGACTCGAGCACGGCCACGAGGATCGCCACGCCCAGGGCGAAGCCGAGCTGGCGCGCCATGTTCACGATCCCGGAGCCGAGCCCCAGCTCCGGCCCGCGCACCGATCCCATGGCGCCGATGTTCATGGCCGGGAACGCCGCGCCCATCGCGCCCCCGGTGAGGATCAGGGGTCCCAGCACGGCCAGGTAGCTCGGGTCGGTCGGGGCGGCCCCCAGCCACAGCAGGCCGACCCCCATGGTGACGAGCGCCGGGATGCCGATCGCGCGCGGCGTCACGCGGTCGGCGATCCGGCCGACCAGCGGCGCCACGACGAGGCCCACCAGCGCGACCGGAGTCAGGGCCAGCGCGGCCTCGAGCGCCGAGTAGTGCCACAGGTTCGTGAGGAACAGGATCGCGATGAAGAGCTGCCCGACCACGCCGACCGCGAACAGGAGGAACGCGACGCTCGCTCCCACGAACTGCCGGTTGCGGACGAGGCCCGCGGTCAGCATCGGGTGGCGGCCGTAGCGCTGCGACAGGCCGAAGGCAACCCCCAGCAGCGCGGCGGCGCCCAGCAGCCCGACGATCTCCGGGGAGCCCCAGCCCGCGTCGTTGGCGTCGACGAGCCCGTACGTGAGCGCAAGCACGGTGGCCCCGAGCAGCAGCATCCCGACCAGGTCCACGCGGCGCCCCGCGCTCAGGTCATAGGTCTCGGGCATCACCCGTGTGGCCGCGACGATGCCTATGACGCCGATCGGGACGTTCACCAGGAAGATCCAGTGCCAGCTCGCCACCTCGAGCAGCACCCCGCCCAGCGGGGGCCCGATCGTGGCCGCCAGGTTCGCGACGATCGCGAGGCCCGCGAGGCCGAGCCCGCGCTGGTGCGGCGGGAAGATCAGCGTGGTGAGCGCGAGCGCCAGCGGCGCGAGGATGCCGGCGCCGAGCCCCTGGAGCGCGCGGAAGGCGATCAGCTGCTCGACCGACCCGGCGATCCCGCAGAGCAGCGAGCCGACCGTGAAGATCGCCAGCCCGATCAGGAAGAAGCGCTTGCGGCCGAACTGGTCGGCGAGCCGCCCCATCGAGACGAGCACGACCGCGAAGACGATGTTGTACGCGTTCAGCACCCATGAGACGGCGTCGACCTTGGCGTCCAGCTCTCGCTCCAGGGTGGGGATCGAGATGTTCACGATCGTGACGTCGATCAGGGCCATGAAGATCCCGACCATCGCGACGGTCCAGATCCTCCACTTGCGGGCGTAGAGCTCCTCGGCGGGCGGGTTGCGGCGCTCCCTCACAGCACGTCCCGGTCACGCTCGTACGTCAGGAGGGCGCGCGCCTCGTCCGGCGTCACCCAGCGCAGCTCGTCCACCTCGCGGTTCGGCTCGAACTCGCCGGAAGCCGGGGTCATCGCCCAGTAGCGGACGAGCTTCTCGCGCCCGTGGCGGTCGCGGTAGGTCGTCGACTCGAGCTCCTCGCCGAGCTCGCAGCGCAGGCCGGTCTCCTCCTCCACCTCGCGCAGCGCCGCCTCCTCGAACGACTCGCCCTCGTCGAGCTTCCCCTTGGGGAGGGTCCAGTCGTCGTACTTCGGCCGGTGCACGACTGCGACGAGCCCGTCGCGGCGCACGACTCCACCCGCCGCGAGAACCTCGCTCACGCGGCTAGCGCGTCCGGCGGAAGTGGAACAGCCGGTGCGACTGACCGCCCGCGCCCGTAGCGTCGCCGCGGATCCGGTGGACGCCGGGCTTCAGCGCACCGCACTCCACCCTTACCCCGAACGCCGCCTTCGCCGAGCTCTTCAGGCGCCTGCCGTCGAGCGAGGCCGCGAGCGTGCTCACCCCGCGCCCGATCGCGCGGAGCTTGGCCGTGAAGGCGCCGCGGTGGCAGTGCCTGGGCGCGCCGGAGAGCTTCAGGTGCGGGCGTGCGAGTGCCTGCGGCGTACCCGCCGGGTTCGTGTAGACGTCGTCGCCGAAGGGCACCAGGCCCTCCTGCCCGGCGTAGCCGAGGTGCTCGACCGCGAACAGGTCCTCGACGCTCCGCAGCAGCGAGTAGTGGTTGTACTCCTGCTTGGTCTCGGTGCCGGCCCGGATGAACGGCGAGAGCAATACGGCCCCGATCCGCCCACCGCCGTTGCCCGGCTCCGGGCCGCCGTTGTTCGGCGTGTTCGGGCCGGTCTTCTCGCCGCAGCAGGAGCTCGTGTCGTCGCCCTCGGCCTCGTCGAGCGTGATGATCAGCAGGCCGTCCTTCTTGAAAGCGGGCGAGCCGGTGATCTTCGGGACCCACTCCTCGAGGAACTTGTTCGCGCTCGCCATCCCACCGGGCT
>DASVPL010000220.1:0-1915 GCA_036382905.1 Thermoleophilaceae bacterium
CTCCCCCGCGACGGCCTCGTCGCGCTCATGTGCGTCGAGCGCGATCCCGAGGCCTGCCACCGCTCGCTGGTCGCCGGCCGGCTGGCCGCCGAGCACGGGCTCGCGGTCACGCACCTGCGCCCGCCGGCGTCCTAGCCGCGCAGCGCCTTCTGCTGGGCGAGCTGCTCGAGGAACGCCTCGGGCGGCAGGCCCGCGGGCGCGCCGGCCACCTTCGGCCAGAGCACCTCGGCGAGCTGGAGGGCGAGCTGCCCGCGCGCGCGTACGTCGATTGTCCAGCGGCGATCGAGGAAGCTGCGCACGGCGGACAGCTCCTCGGCGCTCACGGCGCTCACGTCCCAGACCGGCGCGGGCTGCCACGGGGGCGGCGGCGCCCAGCCCGGTCCGGGCGGCGCCCAGCCCGGTCCCGGCCTCGGCGGTGGCACGGGAACCCGCTCCTCGTGGATCACGATCGTGCCGGCGGCCAGGTCCCCCAGGCGCTGGTTGCGCTGGGTCACGAGGATGCTGATCATCCCGGGGACGTAGCTGAACGGGATCCCGTCGATCACGCGCAGCACGTTGCGGATCGCGCTCGACATGAAGTCGATCGGCTCCCCGCCCGCCCGCACCACGCGCAGCCGCGCCGCCATCTTGCCGGGCGTGCGACCGTTCGCGAATGTCTCGAACACCACGTCGTACGCGTAGAGGACGAGCATGAAGGCGGGCAGCATGATCGCCAGGCCGGTGAGGCCGGCGATCGAGAGCGCCAGCGCGATGAGGAGGATTGTCACGCCCTTGATGAGCAGGTCGAGCGTCTGCGCTATGAAACGGGACCCGAGACCGGCGAGCTGGAGGTCCAGCTCGATGCCCTCCGGGGTAGTGATGGTGAGACGGTCCTCCAGCTCCATGGCCACTTGAACCTAGACCGCTTCCAGTCCACGCGCGGCGCCCGCTGGGCCGAGCTCGAGGAGCTCGTGCGCAGGGCCGGCGGCAAGCCCGAGCGCCTCGGGCCGGCCGGCGTGCGGCGCGTCGGGCGCCTCTACCGCTCCACGGCGGCCGACCTCGCGGTCGCTCGCCGGCGCTTCCCCGGCGATCCGCTGATCGCGCGCCTCGAACGGCTCACGGTGGCGGCGCGTCAGGCGGTCTACGCCGAGCGCTCGCGCCGCCTCTCCCCCGTCCGCTTCTTCACCACCGACTACTGGCGCCGCGTGCACGAGCGCCCGCGGCTGCTGCTCATCGCGGCGCTGCTTCTGATCGTGCCCGGCCTGCTCGGTGGGCTGTGGGCCGCGGAGGATCCCGGCGCCGCGATCGGGCTCGTGCCGCAGGACTTCCTCCCCACGGTCGAGTCGCCGGGCGGCAACCGCGGCCTGTCAGGCGAGGAGGCCGGCGCGTTCTCGAGCGCGGTGTTCACGAACAACATCCAGGTCTCGTTCCTGGCGCTGGCGGCGGGGATCGCGCTCGGGCTCGGCACGGTGTTCGTGCTCCTCTACAACGGGCTGATCCTCGGCGTGGTGTTCGGGCTGACGATCGAGAACGGCCAGGGCGCGCCGCTCGTGGAGCAGGTGGCGAGCCACGGGATCCTCGAGCTGTCGTGCACCGTCGTCACGGCGGCCGCCGGCCTGCGACTCGGCGAGGCGATCCTGCGCCCGGGCCGGCGCAAACGCACG
The DNA here is from genome assembly GCA_036382905.1 of Thermoleophilaceae bacterium. Lineage (GTDB taxonomy): Bacteria > Actinomycetota > Thermoleophilia > Solirubrobacterales > Thermoleophilaceae > AC-37. Next base: position 1,644 of record DASVPL010000220.1, read on the forward strand.
GACGCACTGGTGGACGAGGCCCGGGGCGCCGTCGAGATCGTGCTCGGCACCGCGCCGTGGCTGGTCCTGGCCGGGTTCGTGGAGGGGTTCGTCTCGCCCGAGGGGATCGGCGTCACGGCGGCGCTGATCGTCGGCGCCGCCATCGCCGGGGTGTACTGGATGCTCGTGGCGGTGCGCGGTCGGCCCGAGCCGGCGGCCGGCGAGGCCGACCCGAGCGCCCCGTCTCACAGCCGCGCTCGCGCCTTGGCCCTCAGGTAGGCGCGCACGCACGC
>DASVPL010000221.1:0-8908 GCA_036382905.1 Thermoleophilaceae bacterium
CGCGGCGTGACGGGCTCGCCGGGTCGGAGCTCCGCCGCGCGGGCCTCGCCGGGTCGGAGCTCCGCCGCGCGGGCTTCGCCGAGTCGGAGCTCCGTCGCGCGGGCTTCGCCGAGTCGGAGCTCCGTCGCGGCGGCCGCGGCGGACGCGGCCGCTGACCCGGAGCGCGCGAGGCGCTCAAAACTTCACCTTGTCCACGGCGTCCTTGATCTTGCCGACGATCGCGTCGCCCAGGTCCTTGCCCTGGTCGGTCTTGTAGCCCTTGAGCGCGGCGACGACGCCGGCCATCACGAGCGCGACCAGCAGGATCAGCGCGACGTACTCGACCGTGCCCTGCCCGGCGCTCGACCGCAGGCGGTCGCCGGCGCGGACGAGCGCGACGTGAAGGTGGCTGACTGCGCGATGCATGCCGAAGGCGCGGTACATGGGGTTCTCCTCCCGTGACGGTGCTCCGCGGGCACCGATGTGGGCGCCTGGGGAGCGTGTTTTTGCGATGGGGCGATGGTCGCGAGGGGCGTGTTACGGGACAAGACCGCGGGGTGACGATTGAGTGACGGGGGTGTGACAAAGCGGATGCACTGGCATCCGGGCGCCGCGACCCGCCCCCTTTCCCGCGACCGCGCGAGTACGCTGCGCGCAGATGCGGGTGCTGCTCGTGACCAGCATGTACCCGACTCCCGAGCGGCCGGGGCTCGGCGGCTTCGTCCGCGACCAGGTCGAGGCGCTGCGCGCGTTCGACGACCTCGACCTCGAGCTGTTCGTGATCGAGCCCACCGGCGGCAGCCGGCGCTGGCTCAGCGCCGCACGCGAGCTGCGTCGCCGTTACGCGCGCGAGCGATTCGACCTCGTCCATGCCCACCACGGTCTGGCCGGGTGGAGCGCACTGGCCGTCCGCGGCGCTCCGCACCTCGTGACGTTCCACGGGACCGACCTCAGCCACCGGGTGGTCGGGCCGATGTCACGCGCGCTCGCGCGGCTGATCGACGCGGCCGCGCCCGTCTCGACCACGCTCACGCGCTTCGCGGGAGGCGGCCTCCCTGGAGCGGGCCGCTCGCTGCGTGCGCCGGTGCTCCCGATGGGCGTGAATCTCGACCGCTTCGGACGTCGCGACCGCGCCGAGGCCCGTGCTCGCCTCGGTCTCGACCCCTCCCGCCCCTACCTCCTGTTCCCGGCCGACCCGGCGCGGCCCGAGAAGCGCCACGACCGCGCACGCGAGCTGGCCGCGGCGGCTGGGGCCGAGCTGATCGGCTACGAGGGCGTGGCGCCGAAGGACGTGCCCGATCTGATCAACGCGGTGAACACGGTCGTGGCGCCCTCGGAGCGAGAGGGGTACGGGCTGGCGCCGCTGGAGGCGCTCGCCTGCGACGTGCCGGTCCTCTCGACCGACGTCGGAATCGCGCCGCTCGCGCTGCGGGGGGTCGAGGGAACACTGTGCGCGCCCTTCGACCGCGACCGCTGGCTGCGCGCGGTGCAGCCGCACGTCGCCGATCCGGATCCGCGCATCGACGGCCGGCGCCGCGCGGAGCTGTTCGATCGCAACCGTATGGCTGAACGCGTGTTCGAGGCCTATCGGGAGCTAACCTCGATGCGTCCGTGATGAAAGGTTTCCGCAATCGTGCAGCCGAAAAGGCACGCCGCGCCGCCAGTGGCGGCGAGGGGCCTCCCGCGGGTCAGGATCCGGCGGCGCCCGGGGCCGCGCCCGCAGCTTCGACGGCCGATCGCGGCGCGATGCGCAAGCGCCTGCGCCGCGCGCGCCATGCGCGTGACGCCGCGCTCCACGAGCTCGGTGCGCTCGTGATGGAGATGCAACGGCAGGGTCGCCACGATCCGTCGCTCGTGGAGCGCAAGGCGCGCGAGGCCGTGGCCGTGGACGCCGAGGCGCGTGCGCTCGCCGGCGCGCTCGATCGTGGCGAGGCGCTCACGAGCGTGAGCGCGACCGGCATCGTCGGGCCGTGCGGCTCGTGCGGTGCCCTGGTCGCGCGCGAGGACCGGTTCTGTGGGCGCTGCGGCACGGCGGTCGGCGCGGCGGGCGTGAACGGGGCGACGGCGGTGGTCGGAGCGGCTGCGCCCTCGGGCGCCCAGCGTGTCGGGGCACCGACCGTCGCGGTCGCGCAGCCCGTGGACGCCGCCCCGCCTTCGGCCGCGCAACGCGTGGACGCGGCCCCGCCCGCGACCGCGGAGCGCGTGGACGCCGCCCCGCCCCCGTCGGGCGCGCAGCGTGTGGAAGCCGCCCCGCCCGCGGCCGCGGATCGCGTCGAGACGGGTCCGCCGTCGGACGACGGTGTCCCGACCTACACGGTCACGACCCGCTGATGCGCTTCCGCAGAGACAAGGACGGCGGCGGGAGCGCGGGTCCGCCGGACGCGGGCACGCGTGTCGATCAGCCGACCGAGACCATCACCGCCCCGCCCCCGAGCGTGGCGGACCGGGTCGACGAGCCCGCGGCGCAGCCGCCGGGCGCGGATGGTGCCGAGGAGCCCACGGCCGTGCAGCCCACGCGCGAGTCCGAGGGCCCGGCGAAGGTGCTGCCGCCGACCGAGGGCGAGGCGAGCGCGCGGCCGCCGTCCCCGCCGCCGCCGAGCGCGACCGACCGCGTCGAAGCCCCGGCGCCCGCCGCGCCGAGCGCGACCGACCGAGTGGAGTCCCCGGCGCCGCCCGCCGCGCCGAGCGCGACGGACCGAGTGGAGTCCCCGGCGCCCGCCGCGCCGAGCGCGACCGACCGCGTCGAGTCCCCGGCGCCGCCCGCCGCGCAGGCCACCCGCGAGTCCGAGGGCCCGGCGAAGGTGCTCGCGCCGCCACCCACCGCCTCCACGCGCGTCGACGCACCAGCCGCCGCGCCGCCCCCGCAACCCGGCCAGCTCGTCTCCGCAACAGCGCCCACCCAAGCCGGCCAGACCGCCTGCCCCCAGTGCGGCACGCCCGCCGACGCCGGCCAGGAGATGTGCATCGTCTGCGGCTCGCGCATCGCGCGCAAGCAGTCGAAGCCGCGCGGCTGGCTCCTCCCGGCCGTGCTCGCCGGCCTCGGTGTGCTGCTGCTCGGCACGGCGGTCGCGTTCGGCGTCGTCGAGCTGACCAAGGACGACGAGGTGAAGAAGAGCGACGTCGCCGACCTCAACGAGGACACCCAGCCCTCGACCCCACCGCCGTCCACCCGGCCGCCCCCCGCCGCGACCCCTCCGACACAGACCTCGCCCACCATCCCCCCGGCCACGCGCGAGCCCGACAATCCGTCCGGGACGCCCGACACGACCCAGACCACCCCCGCACCCACCACACCCGGCGGCAGCGGCAACGAGATCGCCGAATGGCCCGCCGGGAAGACGGCCTACACAGTCGTCCTCGTCTCGGCCACCTCCCGCAACGCGGCCGACGCCAAGGCCGAGCAGGCGATCGCCCGCGGCATCAAGGCGGGCGTGCTCCGCTCGGACGACTTCGCGACCCTCCGAGCCGGCTACTGGGTCGTCTTCGCCGGCCAGTACGACTCGTCCGAGCAGGCCACCCGCGCGGCCGATCGCTACGCCGAGCAGGGCTTCGGCGGCGGCTACCCGCGCCAAGTCAAGCCGAAGTAGCCGATATTCCTGACTTAAGGGTCTATATGACCCAAAAGTCAGGAATGTCGAAGAAAAAGTCAGGCCGAGAGCGGCCAGTAGCGCCCGACGACCGCGGCCGCTTCCTCACTGATGCCGTTGGCGGCAACCCGCTGGGGTTCGCCGCCAAGAGAGAACGCCTCGAGCGTCGCCGCCACCGACGTCGCCAGCGCGCTCAGGTCGTAGCCGCCCTCCAGCACCGCGCCCACCGGCGCGCCGCACGACTCGCCGAGCGACCGCATCCAGAGCGCCATCGCGGCGAACGAGTCGGTCGACAAGCGGCAGTCGGCGAGCGGGTCGTCGCGGTGCGCGTCGAAGCCGGCCGAGACCAACACGAGCTCCGGCTCGAACGCCCGCGCCGCCGGGACCACCACGTGCTCGACCAGAGCCAGCCACTCGTTCTCGCCCGACCCGGGCGGCACCGGCAGGTTCAGCGAGAAGCCCTCGCCGGCGCCGGAGCCCACGTCGCTCAGCGGCCCGGTCCCGGGATACAGCGGCGATTGGTGGATCGAGGCGAACAGCACGTCGGCGGACGAATGGAAGATGTCGTTCGTCCCGTTCCCGTGGTGGACGTCCCAGTCGAATACGAAAACCCGCCGCACCCCGAGCGAGTCCAGCGCGTGCCGCGCCGCCACGGCCACGTTGTTGAACAGGCAGAACCCCATCGCGCGCGCGGACTCCGCGTGGTGCCCCGGCGGCCGCAGCCCGCAGAAGCCGAACCGAGCCTCGCCCGCCACGAGCGCCTCCACCAGCGCGCACGCCCCGCCCGCCCCGTGCAGAGCCGCGCGATACGACCCCGGGCTGGCCACCGTGTCGGGGTCGAACGCCCCTCCCCCTCCCTCCGACATCGCACGGACCGACTCCACGTACCGCACGGGGTGCACGGCACCCAGCACGTCGAGCGAAACCGCGGGCGCATCCCTCACCGAGTACCCGAGCCAGTCGCGCGCCTCGAGCTCGCGCTCGATCGCCGGGATCCGGCCCGGCCCCTCCGGGTGCGCCCCGGTGTCGTGCTCCAGCGAGGACTCGTTGCGGAAGTAGAGCGGCGCCGCGATGCCGGTACCGTAGTCACCGCTTGAGCACCGAGCCGACAGCGTCTTACAGAGCGGACGTGGCGGTGGTGGGCGCGGGGGCAGCCGGCCTCTACGCGGCGCTCGTGGCCGCGCGCGAGGGGGCCCGCGTCGTGCTCGTCTCGCGCTCGCCGCTGGCCGAGTCCGCGAGCTACTGGGCCCAGGGCGGGATCGCCGCCGCGCTGGCCGTCTACGACTCCCCCGAGGGTCACCTCGCGGACACGCTCGCCGCCGGCCGCGGGTCGTGCCGGCGCAGCGCCGCTCAGGTGCTCTGCGACGAGTCGCCGGCCGCCGTGCGCGACCTCGAGCGGCTCGGCGTGCACTTCGACGCGGACCGCCGGGGCTCGCTCGCCCTCGGCCTCGAGGGAGGCCACTCCGTGCGGCGCGTGGTGCACGCCGGCGGCAGCGCCACCGGGCGCCGGATCACGCGCGAGCTCTCGGCGCTCGCCGCCCAGGACGAGCGGATCGAGATCCTCGAGGGCACCACCGCCAGCGCGCTCTGGTGCGCGGACGGCCGCTGCGCGGGCCTGCTCGCCCAGCGCACGAGCGGCGCGCGCATCGCGCTGAGCGCCCGCGCGACGATCCTCGCCACCGGCGGCGCCGCCGCGCTCTGGGAGCGCACCACCAACCCGCGCGGCGCGATCGGCGCCGGCCTGACCCTCGCCGAGCACGGCGGCGCGAAGCTGGCCGATCTCGAGATGACGCAGTTCCACCCGACCGCGCTCGTACACGACGACCCGCAGCACGACGGCTTCCTGATCACCGAGGCGATCCGCGGCGAGGGCGCCCTGCTGCTCGACGCTCGCGGCGAGCGCTTCGTGGACGAGCTCGCCCCGCGCGACCAGGTGGCGCTCGCCGTCCAGGGTGTGCTCGCGCAGGGCGAGCAGGTGCACCTCGACATGCGCGCGATCGACATGCGCGGCTTCCCCAACGTCGCGAGCGCCCTGCGGCGAGCCGGCTTCGACCCCACCCGGCAGCTCGTGCCCGTGGCCCCCGCCGCGCACTACACGATGGGCGGGATCGCGGTCGACCTCGACGGCCGCTCCTCGATCGAGGGCCTCCTGGCCGTCGGCGAGTGCGCGTGCAGCGGCCTGCACGGAGCGAACCGGCTCGCGTCGAACTCGCTGGCGGAGTGCTTCGTGTTCGGCCGCCGCGCCGGCCTGGCGGCCGCGGCCAGCGACCCGCTGCCCGGCGACGTGGGCGAGCCGCCCGCGAGCGGCCCCGACCCGGTCCCGCCGCGCCCGACGCGCGCGGCGCTCTGGCGCGGCGCCGGCCTGCACCGCACGGCCGAGGGCCTGCGCTCGCTGCTCGACGACCCGTTCCCGCTCGCCCGGCGCATCGCCGCCGCCGCGCTCGCGCGCGAGGAGAGCCGCGGCGCCCACCAGCGCCAGGACTTCCGCGTCGCCGACCCCCGCCTCGACGGCATGCACGTGACGCTCAGCGGCGACGTCGCGCCGCAGCTCGAGCGCTGGCTGTAGCGCGCCAGACCGCTCTCTCACCGGAACGAACGCAGCTTGTGTGGGTTAACACAACGTTAATCCGGCGTTCTTTGTGCATTAGCACACCAGTGGAATACTCGGCGCCGCCTTGCAGGACTGCGGGGCATTCGAAGGGGGGAAGGGAGACCATGTACCAGTTCAGTCGCGCCGTCTATCGCGAGTTGAGTCCGCTCGTCGAGATAGACCCGCACGGATGCGATCGGGAGCACCGGCGCGCGGTACTGACCGCCTGTGAGCAGGCCTTCACGAGGCTCGCCACCGACAGGCACTACTTCGCGCGGCCCACGCGGTCGCTGTTCAACGACGTCCGCTGCTACTTCCCGATGGCGCGGCAGATGGACGTCTACCGGGTGATCGACCGCTACATGCACATCGCGGGCGACTACGTGGTCCAGCGCGAGCGCGAGGGGCTCAGCATCGACGGCAGCCCGCTGTGCTGCCACGCCAGCACCCGCAAGGGCACCGCCTGCCAGCGCGTGCCGCTGCCGGGCAGCAAGTACTGCCCGTCGCACAAGCACCTCGAGGAGGGCTTCGACCCGCTCGAAGAGGAGCTCGTAACCGCCGCGTAGCATCCAGCGGGTGCAGATCGCGATCCCGCTGTTCGATGGTCTGACCGCGCTCGACGCCGTCGGTCCCTACGAGGTGCTGAGCCGCCCGCCCGGGTGGGACGTGGTGTTCGTCGCGGCCGAGACCGGCCCGAAGCGAACCGACAACGCCGTGCTCGCGCTCACCGCCGACGCGTCGCTGGCCGACCTGCCGCGGCCGGACATCGTGGTGGTGCCCGGCGGAATCGGCACCCGCTCGAGCGCGAACGACGACGTGGTCGAGTGGATCCGCTCGGTCCACGAGCACACGCGCTGGACGACATCCGTGTGCACGGGGTCGCTGCTGCTCGGCAAGGCCGGCGTGCTGGAGGGCCTGCGCGCGACCACCCACTGGCTGTCGCTCGAGATGCTGCGCGAGTACGGCGCCGAGCCCACGTCGGAGCGGGTGGTCGAGCAGGGCAAGGTCATCACCGCGGCGGGTGTGTCGTCGGGGATCGACATGGCGCTGCGCCTGCTTCAGGTCGAGCTCGGCGACGAGATCGCACAGGCCGTGCAGCTCTCGATCGAGTACGACCCGCAGCCGCCGTTCGACGCCGGCTCGCCGGAGAAGGCGCCGCCCGCGATCGTCGACTTCGTTCGCCAGGCCTCCGCGCACCTGAAGCAGTAGTGCTGCTCGGCGTCGACGTCGGAGGCACGTTCACCGACGCCGCGCTGCTGGACGGCGAGCGGCTCGTGACCGCGAAGGCACCGACGACCCCGCGCGACCAGTCCGAGGGCGTGATCGCCGCCGTCGAGGCGGCGCTCGAGCGGGCCGGGGCCGAGGCGAGCGCGGTCGAGCGCTTCGTGCACGGCATGACCGTGGGGACGAACGCGCTGCTCGAGGGAAAGGTCGCACGCACGGCGCTGCTCGCCACCGAGGGGTTCACCGACCTCGAGGCGCTCGGCCGCCAGGCGCGCGCCGACCTCTACCGCCTCTGCGCGGGACACCCGCCGCCGCTCGTGCCGGACGAGCTGCGCGTGGCGGTGCCCGAGCGCACGGGTCCCGACGGGGTGCTGCGCGAGCTCGACGAGGAGCTGCTGCGCGAGCGCCTCGACGGCGTCGACGCCGAGGCGGCCGCGGTCTGCCTGCTGTGGGGCTTCCGGCACCCCGAGCACGAGCGGCGCGTGGCGGAGCTCGTCGCCGACGGCGTGCACGTCTCCACCTCGCACGAGACCGCGGGCGTGTTCCGCGAGTACGAGCGCTGCGCGACCACGGTGGTGGACGCGGCGCTCTCTCCGCTGCTCAGGCGCTACCTGGAGCGGCTCTCCGACCGCGCGCGCGACGCCGGGCTGCCAGCGCCCGAGGTGATGCTGTCGGGCGGCGGCGTGGTGGCCGCGGCGACCGCCGCGCGGCACGGATCCTGGACGGTGCTGTCGGGGCCCGCGGGCGGGGCGGTCGGGTGCGCCCGGCTGGCCGACCGCGCTGGCCGGCCCGACGCGGTGGGGCTCGACATGGGCGGGACGTCCGCGGACGTGTCGGTGGCGAGCGGCGGGCGCGCGGCGTCCACCGGCGGGCGCGAGGTCGGCGGGCGCGCGCTGGCGCTGCCGATGGTCGACGTCCACACGGTCGGCGCCGGCGGCGGGAGCGTGGCCTGGCGCGACGCCGGCGGAGCGCTGCGCGTGGGCCCGCGCTCGGCGGGCGCCGACCCGGGGCCGGCCGCCTACGGCCGCGGCGGCACCGAACCGACCGTGACGGACGCGAACCTCGTGCTCGGCTACCTCGATGCCGGCTCGCCGCTCGCCGGCGGGGTTTCGCTCGACGCCGGCGCCGCCGCGCGCGTGGTGGGCGAGCTCGGCGACTCGCTCGGCCTGTCCCTCGAGGAGACCGCCGCGGGGATCGTGCGGGTGGCGGGAGTCGAGATGGCGCGGGCCGTCCGGGTGATGACCGTGGAGCGCGGCATCGACCCGCGCGAGCTGGCGCTGCTCGCCTTCGGCGGGGCCGGCCCGCTGCACGCCGCGGCGGTTGCCGAGGAGCTCGGCATGCGGCGCGTGCTCGTGCCGCGCTCGTCCGGGGTGCTGTCGGCCGTGGGCCTGATCGCCTCCGAGCGCCGCCGCGACCTGGTCGAGAGCGTGCTGCTGGCGGGCGAGGCGCTCGCGCGCGAGACCGTCGCCGGTGCGGTCGAGCGCCTGGCCGCGCGCGGGCGCGAGGAGCTCGGGGAGCCGGACGCCGA
>DASVPL010000222.1:0-28096 GCA_036382905.1 Thermoleophilaceae bacterium
CGCCCGGTCGCTCAGCCATCCGAGCGGGCGGCCCTCGTCGTCCACCAACAGCGGGTAGGGCAGGTCCGAGTCCGCGACCTTCGCGCGGGCCTCCGCCGCCGGCTCACCCACGCGCACGAGCGGCGCCCGCCAGAGGTCGATGTCGCGCACGCGCTGGAGCGCAAGCCGCTTGAGCGCGCGGTCGGCGCCCACGAAGTCCTCCACGAAGCGGTCGGCGGGCGCGGTCAGCAGCTCGGCCGGGCTCGCGTACTGGGCGAGGTGGCCGCCCTTCTTCAGCACCGCGATCTTGTCGCCCATCTTGATCGCCTCGTCGATGTCGTGGGTGACGAAGACGATCGTCTTGCGGATCTCCTTCTGGAGGCGCAGGAACTCGTTCTGGAGGCGCTCGCGGTTGATCGGGTCGATCGCGCCGAACGGCTCGTCCATCAGCATGAGCGGCGGGTCGGCGGCGAGGGCGCGCGCCACCCCGACGCGCTGGCGCTGGCCGCCCGATAGCTGTGCCGGGTAGCGGTCGCGCGTCTCGTGCGGGTCGAGCGAGACGAGCTCGAGCAGCTCGTCCACCCGGGCGCGGATCCGCGACTTGTCCCAGCCGAGCAGGCGCGGGACCGTGGCGATGTTCTGGCCGACGGTCTGGTGCGGGAACAGCCCGATCTGCTGGATCGCGTAGCCGATGTCGCGGCGCAGGTCCGCCGGGTCGCGGTCGCGGACGCTGCGGCCGTCGAGCAGGATGTCGCCCTCGGTGATGTCGATCATGCGGTTGACCATCCGCATCGCGGTGGTCTTCCCGCAGCCCGACGGCCCGACCAGGACGCAGATCTCGCCGGCCGGAACCTTCAGCGAGAGCGCGTTGACCGCGGCCTCGGCCTGCCCGGGATACCGCTTGGTCGCGGCTCGAAACTCGAGCTCTGCGGCCTGTGCGTTCGCGGACGGCCCCTCGGCCTGGGCGTTGTTCTGATCTGACAAGGAGGGCTTCCCGCCCGGGCACCTGCCCGGGACGCCGGGATCCTACCTTGCCTGCGAGGTGGAGTCGGGTGCGACCGAGTGGATCACGCCGATCACCGCTCGGGCGGTGAACCGAGCCGCCTCCTCGGGATCGGGCGGATCGCGCTCAACCATGCGGTTCGCGATTTGGAACGCCGCGCCGGCGATCGCCGCCGAGAGGTAGTCGAGGTCGATGCAGGGCAGGTCGCCGTCGAGCCTCCACTGGTCGAGATCCTCGTCGAGCTCGGCCATGCCCTCGGGGAACATCGACTCGCTCGGGAGGATCGCGATGGCGCCTGCGTTACGGCGCAGGACGTGGAAGAGCTCGGCGTCCTCGGCGACGACCTGGAAGAACGCGAGCGCGCCCTGGGCGATGCGCTCCTCGAGCGAGAGGTTCGCGTCGCGGCGCAGCGGGAGGGTCGCGTCGCTCACGCGCTGCTGGAACTCCTCGAGCAGGGCCCGGAACAGCTCGTCCTTGTCGCGGAAGTAGTTGTAGAAGGTGCCCGTCGCGAGATCGGTCTCGCGGACGATGTCGCGGGCGGTCGCCTCGCCAAAGCCCTTCTCGGCGAAGACCCGACGCGCCGCCGCCAGCAGCTTCGCCCGATTCTTCGCCTTGCGCTCCTCGCGGCGCCCCGCCTGCAACGCCGCCGCTCCCCCTGCCAACCCGCTCACTGAAAAATGTTGTACCGCAAAACTCAGTCAGGCACGCGCACTACGACCTTCCCGAGCTTGCCTCCGGCGGCGAAGCGTTCGTACGCGGAGGAGGCGTCGGCCAGCGGGAAGGTGTCTGCCACGGGCACCTTCACGGCGCCCGACTCGACCAGCGGGAGCACGGCGTGCTCGACGCGCCTGGCGGCGTCGGCCTTCTGCTCGAGCGGGCGCGCGCGCAGCGTCGAGCCGCGCAGCACGGCGCGCTTTGCCATGAGCAGGCCGAGGTTGAGCTCGGCCTTCGCGCCCGCTCCGATGCCGATCGTGACGATCCGGCCGCCGGTCGCCAGCGCCTTCAGGTTGCCGGCCATGTTGGGAGCGCCGACGAGCTCCAGGACGACGTCGAACGGCCCGTGGTCCTCGAACCCCTCCGGGTCGATCGCGCTCGCGCCGAGCTCCTCGACCGCGCCGCGCATCTCCTCGCGGCGGACCGTGCCGGTCACCCGCGCGCCGGCGGCGCGGGCGATCTGGACGGCCGCGGTGCCGACGCCGCCCGCGGCGCCGTGCACGAGCAGGTGCTCGCCCGCGCCGAGGCCGGCCTGGGTGAAGAGCGCGTCGTGGGCGGTGGTGAAGACCTCCGGGAAGCCGCCGGCGGCCGGCCAGTCGAGGGCGTCGGGCACCGGCATCGCGGCCCGCTCGTGCACCGTCGCGAGCTCCGCCTGGCCGCCGCCGGCGACGACCGCCATGACCCGGTCGCCCTCCGCGAAGCGGGTCGCCCCCGGCCCGAGCGCGGCCACCTCGCCGGCGAGCTCGAGGCCCGGGATGTCCTGCGGAGCCCCCGGCGGCGCCGGGTACAGGCCGCGGCGCTGGAGCATGTCGGCGCCGTTCAGGCCCGCGGCCCGGACGCGGATCAGTAGCTCGCCGGTGCCAGGAACGGGATCGTCGTGCTCCTCGACGGAGAGCGCCTCATCCCTGATCGTGACGGCCTTCACGGCGGCGATCGTAACGAGCACGGACTAGTGCCTACGCGCCATCGCTTTTTTAGGAGCCGATCCGTGGGGTACTTTGGTCCCAGAGGCTCGTATGACCCCCAGGTCACTTTTTGCGCTCCCGCCCCTGTGGCGAGAGGGGAGGATCGGTCTTGAGGCCGCCGCCCTCCTGAGGCACCCGATCCATCGAGGTGAGGGCGTCGCGCATGCCGACGGCCAGCCGGTGCTGCTGATCCCCGGCTTCCTCGCCGGCGACGACTCGCTCGGGATCATGACCCGCTGGCTGCGGCGCACCGGGCACCACACGCGCAAGGCCGGCATGCGCTCGAACATCGACTGCTCGGCGAAGGCGTACGACCTGCTCGAGGAACGGCTCGAGACGATGGCCGAGAGCCGCGGAGAGAAGGTCGCGATCGTCGGTCAGAGCCGCGGCGGGACCTTCGCGAAGGTGCTTGCCAATCGGCGTCCCGACCTCGTGTCGGGCATCGTCACGCTCGGTTCGCCGCAGCGGTATCCGCTCGCCGTCCACCCGCTCGTGCGAGCGAACGTCTACGCGCTGGGCGCGATCGGTTCGCTCGGCGCGCCGGGGCTGTTCCGGCACACGTGCCTCTGGGGCGACTGCTGCAAGAGCTTCAGGGACGACCTGCTCAGCGAGCTGCCGGCGGAGGTCGGGTACGTCTCGATCTACTCGCGCACCGACGGCATCGTGGACTGGCGTGCATGCCTGGACGAGGGCGCGGTCCACGTCGAGGTGCGGGCCAGCCACTGCGGGATGGCGGTCAACGCCGGCGCCTACGAGGCGCTCGCCGCAGCGCTGGCGGACTTCCGCGCCCGCGGGCGCGAGCCGGGCAACCGGCGGCGCCGCGGCACCGCGGCGCGGGCCACGCAGCCTTCGGGCCGGACGGCCAAGCCGTCGCGGCTCTCGCGCGCGGCCTAGTAGGCGGTCGCGGCGGCTGCGCCGGCCGGGTTCTTCTTCGCCCAGTCCGCGATCTTCCGCGAGTCGCTGACGACCTCGCCGTCGTCGGTCACAAGCACCGGGACGGTCGAGCTGCCGGTCAGGCGCTTCGCTTCCTTGCGGCCCGCCGTCTGGTTGAACGGCGTGTCGGGCAGGATCATTAGCCCGTAGGACTTGATGACCTCGGGGTCGTGACCCGCCTCGCGCAGCGCGTGGTAGGCGGTCCCGCAGGGGTGACCGCCGGGACGCGGGGCGGCCTTCCATGTTCCGTAACAGACGTAGAGCTTCATAGGGCCAAGTTCTAGCGGTTCCCGTCCGGGGGCGCGGCCACCATGGAGGCATGAGGACACATCCCGTTAAGGAGTTCGCCGCCGAGGCGGCCCGAACGGTTGGCCGCCGGGTGCGGGCGCGCAGGCGCGGCCACCACGCCGACGCGGCGCCCGCGGCCCCCGCTCCGCGCTCGATCCCGCTCCCCCAGGTGCCGCTGAACGCGGCGAAGCAGCCCGCCAATGGCGCGCTCGACGCGCGAGGATCGGCCGGCGCCGACGAACTCCACGCGCCGGAGGCGGCCGCCGACGACGGCGAGCTCGACGCCCTGCGCGGTGCGCTCGTGCGCGAGCTGGACCGCCTCGCCGCCGACGACGACTGCTCGGCGAGCTTCAGGCGCGCGTAGCGGGCCCGGCGTCTAGCGCTTGCGCGCTACCGCTTCGCGGCTGAGGTGCGTCGTGCCCGGGGTCGGCGTCCACGCCAGCCGCCAGGTTCCCGGCCGCGCCGGGAGGGTCTTCAGGAATTGGCCACGGGTGCTCAGGTCCACGGTCTGGACCGTCTGCCAGGGCGCGTTCGCGTCCGCCCGGTTCTGGATCTCGAGCCGGCGCTGGTTGGCCGCCGCCGGGCGCGCCTGCCCGTAGATCAGCACGTTGCGGCCGCGCTCGACCACGTAGATCGGGACGCGATAGGCGGCGTAGGCCGGCTTCGGGTAGCACGGGTTCGGCTGGTTGTAGAAGCAGATCCCGGTCTGGAAGCTGTCGCGCCCGAACGAGGGGTCGTCCTCGAGCGCGAACTGGGCGACCGAGCGCACGCCGGAGTCGCGGTAGGCCATGTAGTCGGCCTGGTTGATCCACTCCGCCTGGGTGTCGAGCGGGACGCTGTAGCGGGTGCCCGGCGGGTTGCTCGAGACCCCAAACTCGGTGAAGTAGATCTTCGACGAGATCCCGCGCGGCACGAGGCCCGAGTGCTCACCCTGCCGCGCAACCGCCTTGAGCCGCGACGTGTAGGCGATCGTGATGTTGGCGGACGACTGCCTTGTGGTGAGCGGATCGCCGGCTCCGCGCGTGTACGGGTGGTGGGCGATCCCGCCGACCGCGAAGCGGCGCGGCTTCGAGCAGCCGATCGCGCTGGCGGCCGAGCCCTTGAGCTTGCGACCCCTCGAGTCGACGCAGAAGAGCGCGCGGTAGAACGTGACCGGCGCGGCGCCGCGGCTCCCGCCCGCGATCGGCGCCGACTCGCCCAGCAGCACCTGGTCCCTGCGGTGGCCCCCCGCGCGCAGCCCGGCGTTGCCGGCGTGCACGATCGAGCGGTACATCGCGGCGCCCTTCTGGATCGTCCTCCCCTTCACGCGCGCGGTCTGGGGGGACAGCCACGAGTTGAGGTTCGGCTCGTTCCAGAACGACCAGCGCTTGACCGCGGGGAGCTTGCCCTCGCCGGACTCGTCCGTATACCGGCCGCTGTAGCGGCGCGCGAGCGCCTCCACGAACTGGCCGAGCTTGCCCGGGCTCGGCCGGCAGGTTCCGGGGTTGTACTTCTCGCGCTCGGACTCGGAGCAGCCCTCCGCCCAGCGCGGCGCGGGCCCGCTCGGGGTCATCAGCACCTGCATCCCGCGCGCGGCCGCGCCACGGACGAGGTCGTCGTAGGTGTTCCAGCGGACCGGGTCGTACGAGCGCGGGTCGTCGAGCTTCACGCCCTTGGGCGGCTTCAGCGCGGCGTTGTCGGGCGCGAGCCCGCGCCAGCTGATGACCGTGTGGATCGTGTCCACGCCGAGCGCCGCCATCTGGTCGAGCGCGCGCGCCTGAGCCGCCGGCCCCTCGTTGTAGAGCACGTGGTCGTCCTGCATGATCGATTCCTGGCTCGTGGACGCGGCGGCCGTCCCGCCGAGGGCGGGCAGCGCGAGGGCCGCGACGGTGGCGGCGACGAGCGCACGCGACCGCGCCGGCCGAAGGTTTGCGAGGGAGGGCATTGGCGGTTCCTTCGGGGCGGTTACAGCGGCGGGAACACTAGAAGAGGCCGGCGGTTGCGAAAGTGCACTACGCGACATGGCCGCGATCTCCCCCATCTGCTGGCGCGACGGCGTTCTCGAGCTGCTCGATCAGCGTTGCCTGCCCGGCGAGGAGGCATGGCTGCGCTGCTCCGCAACTTGTCAGGTTGCTGACGCGATCCGATCGCTCGCGGTGCGCGGGGCGCCCGCGATCGGGATCGCCGCCGCCTACGGGTTGGCGCTGGCCGCGGCGCGCGGCGAGGACCTCGCCGAGGCCGCGCGGATGCTCGGCGACACGCGACCGACGGCCGTGAACCTGCGCTGGGCGCTCAATCGCACGCTCGCCGCCGGCCGCGAGGGCGCACTGGCCGAGGCGCACCGGATCTTCGCGGAGCAGGTCGAGGCCGACCGCCGCATGGGCGAGCTCGGTGCCGAGCTGCTCGCGGCCGGCGACCGCGTGCTGACGCACTGCAACGCCGGCGCCCTCGCCACGGGCGGGCGCGGCACGGCGGTGGGCGTCCTGCGCTCGGCGTGGGAGACCGGGCGGCTCGCGCACGTGTGGGTGGGCGAGACGCGGCCGCTGCTCCAGGGCGCGCGGCTCACGGCGTGGGAGCTCGAGCGCGAGGGGATCCCCTACCGCGTGGTCGCCGACTCGGGCGCCGGGTCGCTCATGGCGCGCGGGCTGGTGAGCCGGGTGATCGTCGGCGCGGACCGCATCGCGCGCAACGGCGACGTGGCCAACAAGGTCGGCACCTACCCGCTGGCGGTGCTCGCGGACCGCCACTTGATCCCGTTCTACGTGGCGGCGCCGGTCTCGACGATCGACCACGCGACACCGAGCGGCGACGCCATCGAGATCGAGGAGCGCGAGCCCGCCGAGGTGGTCGAGCTGGGCGGCCGCCGGATCGCGCCGCCTGGAGCGGAGGCGGCGAACCCGGCCTTCGACGTGACCCCGGCGGAGCTCGTGACCGCGATCGTCACGGAGGCCGGCGTGCTCGAGCCGCCGTACGAGGAGGCGATCGCCGGTGTCCTCGGCTGACCGCGGGCGGCGCGGCGGCGAGCCACGGCCGGCCACGCCCGGCGAGGCCCGGCGCCCGGCGCTCGACGCCGACGCCCTGCTCGGCGCCGCCCGGCGGCCGCTCGTCGTGGGCATCGGCGGCGGAGGTGACGTGGTCGGCGCGCTCGCGACCGCCGAGGCGGCTCGGCTCCAGCACGGCGCTCGGCCCGTGGTCGGCGGGGTCACCTGGGAGCGGCGGCCGATCGACCCGGTTCCGGGCCCGCGCCACCTGAACGAGATCGAGGGCGGCCGCCAGCTGGCGCCGGGAGTGCTCGCCGCCGGCCCGGACACCCGCGTGCGTGAGAGCGGCGTGCTCTTCGGCGAGTCGCGGATGGCCGGCTTCCTCGGCGAGGAGACCGTGCTGGTCGACGCGAACGGCGGTCCCGCCGCCGTCGCCGCCGGCCTGACGGCGGCCGTCGACGCCCTCGGCGCGGACCTGGTCGTGTTCCTCGACGTCGGCGGGGACGTGCTCGCACACGGCGACGAGCCCGGCCTCGCCAGCCCCCTGTGCGACTCGATCCTGCTCGCGGCGGCCGGACGCATGGCGGCGGCGGGCGTCCCGACGCTGGGCGGCCTCTTCGGCATCGGCTGCGACGGCGAGCTGACGCCGCGCGAGGTGGATGCGCGGCTGGCCGAGATCGGCGCGGCCGGGGGCCTGGCCGGCGCGCGCGGACTGACCGAGCCCGTCGCCGCGCTGCTCGAGGGCGCGATCGAGCACGTGCCGACCGAGGCGAGCGCGATGGCCGTGCGCGCCTTCCGCGGGCAGACCGGCCCGACCGCGATCCGCGCCGGGCGCCGCACGCTCGAGCTCACGATGGCCGCGGCCGCGACCGTCTACTTCGACGTGACGGTCGCGATGGCCACCGCGGCCCGCCTGCCCGCGCTCGTCGACCCGGCGACGAGCCTCGACGAGGCCAACGACGCCCTCAACGCCGCCGGCATCCGCACAGAGCTCGACTACGAGCGCGAGAACGCCTACCCGCGAGCGCCGGGCGCCTAGCCCCCCGGGAGGCTCGAGCCCGCGAAGAACAGGAACCAGATCCCGAACGCGAGCAGGCAGAGCCCGACCGAGCAGATCATCACGAACTCGAGCACCGTCGTCCGCCGGCCGACGTCGCGCTCGCCGCGCATGCTGCGGTGCCAGGGGAGCTGCACCCGCACGTCCGAGGTCTGCCCGGTCACCCGCTCGTAGGCACCGTTCATCCGGTAGAGGAAGCGGCCGAAGAGCCACATCGAGACCGGCACCCCGAAGAGAATTGCCAGGAGCGGCCAGAGCTGCGGCGCGGTCGTGTCCACCATCTGCGAGACGCCGTAGATCCACAGAAACGGGATCCCGAGCCACAGAAAGACGCTCCCGACGGCCATCACGACGATCAACAGGAGCGCCGTCGGCTTCCGCAGAATCGACAGGCTGAGGCCACGCGCGGCAGGCTCCGGCGCCACGGAGACATCGTAATCGGCTCTCACTCAATATCCTCCCGGCCCGCATGAGGGGATGCACATGAAGCTCGGCGTGCCCAACCAGGGTTCCGCCGGCGAATCGCGCGTGGCCACGGTGCCCGACGTCGTCCGCCGGCTATCGAAGAAGGGCGTCGAGGTCGTGGTCGAGACCGGGGCCGGCGCCCGCTCGCACGTGCCCGACGAGGAGTTCGAGGCCGCCGGCGCGACGATCGGCTCCGCCGAGCAGACCTGGGGTGCCGACGCGGTCGCGTTCGTGAAGGCCCCCGGCGCCGCCGAGATCGAGCGCCTCCGGCGCGGCGCCGTCGTGATGGGCTTCCTCAACCCGCTCACCGACACCGAGACCGCGAGCGCGCTCGCGAGCGCCGGCGTCACCTCGTTCGCAATGGAGGCGATCCCGCGGATCACCCGCGCCCAGTCCATGGACGCGCTCTCGAGCCAGAGCACCGTGTCCGGCTACCGCGCCGTGCTAGTGGCCGCCGAGGAGCTCGACCGCTTCTTCCCGATGCTCACCACCGCCGCCGGCACGATCAAGCCGGCCACCGTGCTGGTGCTCGGAGCCGGCGTCGCCGGCCTCCAGGCGATCGCGACCGCCCGCCGCCTCGGCGCCGTCGTGACCGGCTACGACGTGCGCGCGGTGGTGCGCGAGCAGGTCGAGTCGCTCGGCGCGCGCTTCCTCGAGCTCGACCTGGAGACCGACGCCGAGGGCGCCGGCGGCTACGCCAAGGCCCTCGACGAGGACCAGCAGCGCCGCCAGCAGGAGGCGATGGCCGAGGCCGCCGGCAAGTTCGACGTCGTCATCACCACCGCCCTCATCCCCGGCCGCCCGGCGCCGCTGCTGCTGATCGCGAAGGCCGTCGAGAACATGAGGCCGGGCTCGGTCGTCGTGGACCTCGCCGCGGTCACCGGCGGCAACTGCGAGCTGACGGAGCCGGGCCAGACCGTCGAGCGCCACGACGTGAAGATCCTCGGCCCGCTCGACCTCGCGGCCGAGATGCCCACCCACGCGTCGCAGCTCTACGCGCGCAACATCCAGTCGCTGGTCGAGCTGATGGTCGGCGAGGAGGGTGCGCTCGAGCTCAACTGGGAGGACGAGATCATCGCCGGCGCCTGCATCACGCGCGACGGCGAGATCGTCCACGAGGGCGCCAAGAAGGCAGCGGGCGCGCCCGCCTCACAGGCATAGGAGAAGCCATGGACATCATCACGATGATCGCCATCCTCGTGCTCGCCGCGTTCGTCGGGTTCGAGGTCATCTCGAAGGTGCCGAACACGCTGCACACGCCGCTCATGTCGGGCACCAACGCGATCCACGGGATCGTGCTGCTCGGCGGCCTGCTCGTGATCTCGCGGGCCGACGGCGTGCTCGACAAGGCCCTCCTCACGATCGCGATCGCCTTCGGCACGATCAACGTGGTGGGCGGCTTCCTCGTGACCGACCGGATGCTCGGCATGTTCAAGGGCCGCGAGAAGAAGAAGGAACCTGCGGCGGCCGATGCCGCGTCCGGTGACGGCAGCGGAGGCGGCTCGTGACGACGCTCGCGACCTCCTTCGTGCAGGACCGCGACTTCATCAACGCGCTCTACATCGTCGCGTTCGTGCTGTTCATCATCGGTCTGCGCGGGCTCGGTGGGCCGAAGACGGCGGTGCGCGGCAACAAGATCGCGGCCGTCGGCATGCTGATCGCGTTCGTCGCCACCCTGCTGATCGACGACGTGATCGCGGACTCGGAGGACGCCATCCTGATCGCGGTCGGCGTGATCGCCGGCACCGCCATCGGCGTGCCCGCGGCGCGCAGCGTGAAGATGACCGCGATGCCCCAGATGGTCGCGCTGTTCAACGGCGTGGGCGGCGGGGCGGTGGCGCTGATCGCGTGGGCGGAGTTCCGTCACGGCGGCGCCGACCTCGAGCTCAAGGTGCTCATCCCCATCCTGATCGCCGCGATCATCGGCTCGATCTCGTTCTGGGGATCGAACATCGCGTTCGGCAAGCTCCAGGAGATCCTCCCCGGGCGGCCGATCTCGCTGCCGGGCCAGTCGATCATCAACCTGCTGCTCGCGCTCGTGACCGTCGGCACGGCGATCGCGATCGCCGCCGGCACGGACTCCGAGGCGCTGTTCGTGCTCGGCATCCTGGTCGCGGGCGCGCTGCTCGGGAACCTGATGGTGCTGCCGATCGGCGGTGCCGACATGCCCGTCGTGATCTCGCTGCTGAACGCGTTCACCGGCGTCTCGGCCGCGCTCGCCGGCATCGCGCTGGAGAACACCGCGCTGATCGTGGCCGGCATCGTCGTGGGCGCGTCCGGCTCGATCCTCACGAACATGATGGCCGTGGCGATGAACCGCTCGGTGCCGGCGATCATCGCCGGCGGCTTCGGCGGCGTGACCACGGCGCCCACCGCCGACGGTGACGAGGACCGCACCGTGCGCTCCACCTCGGCCGACGACGTGGCGGTTCAGCTCGCCTACGCCGACCGCGTGGTGGTGGTGCCCGGCTACGGCATGGCGGTCGCGCAGGCGCAGCACACCGTGCGCGAGCTGGCCGACGAGCTCGAGCAGAACCACGGCGTGGAGGTGAGCTTCGCCATCCACCCGGTCGCCGGCCGGATGCCCGGGCACATGAACGTGCTGCTCGCCGAGGCCGACGTGGAGTACGACAAGCTCAAGGAGATGGACGAGATCAACCCGGACTTCCCGCAGACGGACGTCTCGCTCGTGATCGGCGCCAACGACGTGACGAACCCCGACGCGCGGACGAACGAGGGCTCGCCGATCTACGGCATGCCGATCCTCGACGTCGACAAGTCCGGCCAGGTGATCGTGCTCAAGCGCAGCATGAACACGGGCTTCGCCGGCATCGACAACCCGCTCTTCTACGCGGAGAACACCGCGCTGCTGTTCGGCGACGCGAAGAAGTCCGTCCAGCAGGTGCTCGGCGAGGTGAAGGAGCTCGGCTGAGGGGGCCGACCGGGTCGCTCACGTAGCGGCCTACCCCTTCCCGCGGGCGGAGACGTCGTCGGTCCTGGTCCGCGACCACGCGGTCGAGTTGGTGGAGTTCGAGGAGTCCCGGATCGAGGACAGCCTCGTGCGCGCGCCCGACGGCGACGTGGTGGCGCTCGGCGGTTACTGCGAGTCGCTCGGCATCTCCCGCGAGCGCGTGCCGGCCGACCCGGTGCGCCTGCTGTCCTACGGCGCGAACGCGTCGCCCGACGAGCTGGCGCGCAAGCTCGCCGGCCACGACCCGGTGGTGCCCGTGGCGCTCACCGAGATCGGGGACCTCGACGTGGTCTTCTCCGCGCACGCGTCCCCCCGCGGCGGGCTCGGCGCCGCGGTACAGCGCAGCCCCGGAACGTGGATCGAGGTGGCGATCACCTACCTCCACCCCGACCTCCTCCCGCTGATCGACGCGACCGAGGAGAACTACCGCCGCGTGGCGATGCCCTCGCGCGGGGTCGAGTTCTACGTCTCCAGGCACGGCTGCCTGGTGCTCGACGGCTCGGAGGTGGCGATGGCCGCGGTCCGTGCGCGCGGCCGGCGCTTCCCGGCGATGACGACGCTCGAGGCCGTCGAGGCCGTGCGCGGCCTGCTCGCGCCGGACGTGCCGCTCGACCGGTTCGTGCACGAGAACGCGACGGACGCCGAGCTGCGCGCCCAGCGGACCGAGGTGCTGCGCCGCGGCGCTAAGCCCTTCGGCCCGTGAAGCAGACCTGCACGACGGCGAAGTAGAACTCGCCCGACTCGCCCAGCTCGCGCTGCTCGGCCGCCCAGGCGCTCGCCTCGTCGGCGAGCCCGCTCGCGGCGACGAACGGCTCGACCACGCCGATCAGCGAGCCGCCGTAGGCGTCGAGCGTCAGCTCGGCGGTCGCGAACGTGTGGGCCTCCATGCGGACGTCCTCGAAGCCTCCCGCGCGCATCAGCGGAGCCAGCCGCCGCGGCAGCGCCGGGTCGATCAGGTGCCCGTCCCACGCCTCCAGCACGCGGCGCATGCGCACGGGATCGCGTGAGTGCCAGGACACCGTCGTCCAGTCGATGTCCCACAGGACCACGCGCCCGCCGGGGCGCAGCACCCGGTGGACCTCGGCCAGTGCGGCCGCCACGTCGGGCACGTACTCCATGACCTGCACCGAGAGCACCGCGTCGAAGCTCGCGTCGTCGAACGGCAGCGCGGTCGCCTCTCCCTCGCCGAACGAGGTGCCGGGAAGCGACTTGCAGCGGTCCCGCGCGACCGCGAGCATCGCCGGGCTCTGGTCGATGCCGGTCACGGTCCCGTCCGGCCCGACCTCCTCGGCCAGCTCGGCGACGTAGTAACCGGGGCCGCAGCCCACGTCGAGGATGCGCTCGCCGGGCGCCGCCGCCACGGCTTCGCGCACCAGCCGGCGCCTGCGGACCACGTCGCGGGTCCGGTAGACGGCGTCGAGCCTCTGCGCGAGATCCGCGCTGTCGAAGTCCATCTCCGCCACTCCCCGCAATACTTCCAGACGTGGAGCGCCACGAGGTACTTGTGATAGGCGCGGGCCCGGCCGGGCTCGCGACCGCGGCCGTGCTCGAGCGCGCAGGCATCCCGGCACCGGTGCTCGAGAAGAGCGACAACGTCGCCGCCAGCTGGCGCCGGCACTACGACCGCCTGCACCTGCACACGGTCCGCTGGCTCTCGAACCTGCCGGGCTACCGCTTCTCGCGCAAGCACGGGCGCTGGGTCTCGCGCGACGGGGTGGTCCGCTACCTCGAGGGCTACGTGCGTCACCACGAGCTCGACGTGCGCACCGGCGTGGAGGTCCAGCGGCTCGAGCGCGACGACGCCGCCGACGAGTGGGTGCTCGACACGCCGGGCGGGGAGCTGCGCGCTCGCCACGTGGTGGTGGCCACGGGCTACAACCACACGCCGGTGATGCCCGACTGGCCCGGCCGCGACGGCTTCGAGGGCACGCTGATCCACGGCCAGGACTACCGCAACCCCGAGCCGTACCGGGGTCAGGACGTGCTGGTGGTCGGCTCCGGGAACACCGGCGCCGAGATCGCCGTGGACCTGGTCGAGGGCGGCGCGGCGCGCGTGCGGATCGCGGTGCGCACGCCGCCGGCGGTGATGCTGCGCGAGGCGAACGGGCTCCCGTCCCAGATCACCGGCGTGATGATGCGCCGGTTGCCGCTGCCGGTGGCCGACGCGCTGTCGCGCAGCTCGGCGCGCATGCTGATCGGCGACCTGTCGGAGTACGGGCTGCCGCCGGTCGAGCGCCCGATCACACGGGCCGTGAAGGAGGACGTGATCCCGATACTCGACGTCGGCCTGGTCGAGCTCGTGAAGGAGGGCCGGGTCGAGGTGGTGGCGGGCGTGGTGAGCTTCGAGGGCCGCGACGTGGTGCTGGCCGACGGCTCACGGGTTCAGCCCGACGCGGTGATCTCCTGCGCGGGCTACGCGCGCGGGCTCGAGCCGCTCGTCGGGCACCTCGGGCTGCTCGGCCACAAGGGGCGGCCGACCGTGCACGGCGGCGAGACCCACCCGAACGCCCCGCGCCTGTACTTCATCGGCTACACGAATCCGATCAGCGGAATGTTCCGCGAGTTCCGGATCGTCGCGCCGAAGATCGCGAAGGCGATCGCGCGCGACCGCGGGGCGCCGCGGCCCGCGGGGCGCGAGCGCGAGCCCGCGGCGGCGTAGCCGGCGGCGCACCCGCGCGGCGGCGCTCAGCCGCCAGGGCGCGGCCGGCGCTATTACGCGCCGCCGAGCGCGCGGCGCAGCAGGTCGCGCAGCTCGCGCTGGTCCTTCGCGGACAGCTCCGCTATCGGCGGCGGCGGGGAGGTCATCCGCGCCGTGATCAGCTCGCGCACGCGGCGACCCTCGCCGGTCAGCACGAGCAGCTTCACGCGGCGGTCGAGCGGCGACGGCTGGCGCTCCACCAGGCCGCGGGTCTCGAGGCGGTCCACGATCCCGGTGACGTTCGAGTTGTCGCACATGAGCGCGCCCGCCAGGGCGCTCATCGGACGCGGCTCGTCGAGCATCTTCAGCGCGAGGAGCTGCTGCGGCGCCAGGTCGAGCTCCTGCCCCAGCTCGATCAGCCGTGGCCGGTGATGGGCGAAGAAGAGCTGTAGGAGGAGGCCCCAAGCCTCGGCCGCGGGACTGCTCCTCGGACTGGCGGTCTTTGAGGCCGTCGCCATTTGCGGTAAATCATAGTCGAATCATCGGATAGTTGACAACCTCAAAGACTTTGCTAGTCTGCCCGGCCATGACACAGCCAGAGGGAATCGAGGTCGAGGGCCTCGTCAGGGAATTCAAGAAGGGTCCGCGTGCGGTCGACGGGATCGACCTCGAGGTCGCGCCGGGCGAGATCTACGGCTTTCTCGGCCCGAACGGGGCCGGCAAGTCCACCACCGTCCACATGCTCACCACGCTGCTACCGCCCACGGCGGGCACCGCGCGAGTGGGCGGGTTCGACGTGGTCAAGCAGGGCCCGCAGGTGCGCTCCACGATCGGCGCCGCGCTCCAGGACGCGGCGCTCGACCCGCTCATGACCGCGACCGAGCACATGAAGCTCCAGACCGCCCTCCACGGCCTCCCCAAGGCCGAGCGCGATCGCCGCGGCCGCGACCTGATCGAGCGGGTCGGCCTGAGCGAGGCCGCCGACCGGCGCGTGAAGGGCTACTCCGGCGGGATGAAGCGCCGGCTCGACCTCGCGCTGGCCCTCGTGCACGAGCCGCGCATCCTGTTCCTCGACGAGCCGACCACGGGCCTCGACCCGCAGAGCCGCGCCGCGCTGTGGGACGAGGTGGCCCGGCTCGCGAACGAGGACGGCGTGACGGTCTTCCTCACCACCCAGTACCTCGAGGAGGCCGACGTACTGGCCAACCGCGTGGGGATCATCGACAACGGCCGCATCGTCGCCGAGGGCACGCCCACCGAGCTGAAGGCCCAGATCGGCCGCCCGACCGTGGAGGCGATCCCGCGCGATCCCGACCAGCGCGAGGCCGCGCAGGAGGTGCTGCGCCGGTTCGGCGAGGACTTCAACGAGGCCTCCTCACGCGGCGCGGCCGTAAGGCTCACCCGCGGCGTCGACGAGCTGGCGTCGATCGTGCGCGCACTCGACGACGACGGCATCGCGCTCGCGAACATCGAGCTGCACCACCCCACGCTCGACGACGTGTTCCTCGCCAAGACCGGCCGCTCGCTCGAGGGCGCGGAGGAGGACGAGGTCGAGGAGCCCGTGGCCGCGTGAGCGCCTCGCTCGCCATGCCGCGCCAGGCGTTCCGCACGCCGCTCGCGATCCAGGTCGGGTACATCGCCCGCCGCTCGGTGATCCGGACGCTGCGCCAGCCGGCGATCATCGTCCCCGGGGTCACGTTCCCGCTGTTCCTCCTCGCGGTGAACGCGGGCGGGCTCGACGCGGCCACGCACCTGCCGGGCTTCCCGACCGACTCCTACCTAACGTTCGCGCTCGCGATCACGTTCATGCAGGCGGCGCTGTTCGCCACGAACGCCGGCGGCAACGACCTCGCCGAGGACATCCGCACCGGCTTCCTCAGCCGTCTCTCCCTCACCCCGCTGCGCGGCTCGGCGCTGCTCGCGGGGCAGCTCGCCGGCATCGTCGCGCTCGGGCTGTTCCAGGCCGTCGTGTTCATCTCGGTCGGGCTCGCGGCGGGCGGGAAGATCGAGGCTGGCGCGCCCGGCGTGCTCGTGCTGATCGCGCTGTCGGTACTGACCGGGCTCGCGTTCGGCACCGTCGGGATGCTGATCGGCCTGCGCACGGGCTCGGGCGAGGCGGTCCAGGGCTTCTTCCCACTGCTCTTCGTGATGCTCTTCCTCTCCTCGATGAGCCTCCCGCGCGACCTCATCGAGCAGGACTGGTTCCGCACGATCGCGACCTACAACCCCGTCTCGTACCTGATCGAGGGCTTTCGCAGCCTGCTGATCTACGGCTGGGACGGCGAGGCGCTGGCGCTCGGGTTCGGCGTCGCCACCACGATCTTCGTCGTCGCGCTGGCCCTGTCGGCGCGGGCGCTCCAGACGCGGATGGTGCGAACGTGAGCTACTACTCGGTCGCACGTGCGGTCGCCTGGCGCCACCTCAACAACCTGGTCAAGAACCCGGCGCTGTTCCTGCCGCCGCTCATCTTCCCGCTGTTCTTCTTCACCGCGTTCGCGGGCGGCCTGTCGGCCGTGGGCGATGCGCCCGGCTTCGACTACCCCGACTACACCGCGTTCCAGTTCGTGTTCGTGATGCTCCAGACCGCCTCGTTCGGGGGCGTCTTCACGGGCTTCTCGATCGCCGCCGACTGGGAGAGCGGCTTCGCGCGCCGGATGATGCTCGCGGCGCCGCACCGCTCGGCGCTGATCGCCGGCTACGCGGCGGCGGCGCTGCTCCGCACCCTGCTCGTCGGCGGGATGGTCTTCCTCGTCGCCCTGGTCACCGGGATGGAGATCGGGGGCAACGGGATCGAGCTCGGCGGCCTGCTCGGCCTGGCCCTGATCCTCAACGTCGCGGCCACGCTCTTCGGCGCGGGCGTCTCGCTGCGCACCCGCACCATGCAGGCCGCCCCCATGCTCCAGACGCCCGTGTTCCTGTTCCTATTCCTCGCCCCGGTCTACGCGCCGCGCGACCTGCTCGCGGGGTGGATCCACTCGGTGGCCGACGTGAACCCCGCCACCGCGCTGCTCGAGGCTGGGCGCGCCCTGATCGCGGGGCTCCCCGCCGAGGCCGGCCTCGCCTACGCGGTGGCCACCGGGCTGGCCGTGCTGTTCGCCGTGTGGGCCGTGCGCGGCATGCGCAGCGCCGAGAACGCCGTGTAGCTGGCGCGGGCCGCCGCTTGACAGACGCGGCGCGTCGGCAGAGGATCGACCCGTGCGCGTACCCCTGCTCGCGATCGCCGTCGCGTTCCTCGCCGTGCCGGCCTCGGCCGGGGCCGCCACGTACGACGTCACGACGACCGCCGACAACCTCACCTGCAACCCCGGCAACTGCTCACTGCGCGGCGCCATCGAGGCGGCCAACGCGGCGTCCGGGGCCGACACGATCAACCTTCCGGCCGGGAACTACGTGCTGGAGCTGAGCGGCGGCGACGACGACAACGCGGTGGGCGACCTCGACGTCAACGGCTCGCTCACCCTCAACGGCGCGGGGGCGGGCACCACGACGGTGGACGCTGGCGACACCGAGGATCGCGTCTTCGACGTCGGGCCGAACGGGGGCGACGCGCTCGTCGTCGCGCTGCGCGACCTGACGGTCCGCGACGGCAACGCCGATTTCGAGGGCGGCGGGGTCCGGAGCTCGGCGCAGACCACCCTTCAGCGCGTCGTCGTGACCGGCAGCGCGGCCTTCAGGGGCGGCGGAGTGGCACAGACGAGCTCCACCACCCTGCTGCGGATCCTCGACAGCACCATCACCGGCAACTCCGGCCAGCAGGGAGGCGGCGTCGCGCACGACGCGGGCGGCCACAGCGACACGGGCGCCGTCGGCGTGCTGATCGAGCGCTCGACGATCTCGGACAACCACGCGGTTCCCGGCGGGGAGGGCGACCCTGACGGCGGCGGCATCGCGGTCAACCTGGACGGCGACGTGCGGGTGCGCAGCAGCACGATCAGCGGCAACTCGGCCGAGGGCTTCCAGGACGCGAGCGGCGGCGGCGCCTATGTCAACGGCGGCCTGCTCGAGGTCACCAACAGCACGGTCAGTGGAAACTCCGTGACCGGCGGCTACGGCGGCGGGATCGCCAACACCGACGGCGACCTGACGGTCCTGAACGCCACCATCGCCGGCAACTCCTCCACGGCGGGCGGGGTCACTTCGCGTCGCATCGCGGCCGCGGCCGTCCAGAACCCCGGCGACCCGAGCCAGCCCGGGGGGAACGTCGACTCGTTCGGCGACTCCAACACCTTCAAGAACACGATCGTCGCGGGCGGCTCGCCGCAGAACTGCCGCGGTCGCTTCAACACGGTCTTCACCTCGAGCGGCCACAACCTCGAGGACGCGAACACCTGCGGGTTCGACGCGACCGGCGACGCCGTGAACACCGATCCGCAGCTCGGCCCGCTCGCCGCCAACGGCGGACCGACCCGGACGCGCGCGCTGCCGAAGAGCAGCCCGGCGATCGACACGGCCGACAACGCGGCCTGCCCGGCGACCGACCAGCGCGGCATCGCGCGGGCGCAGCCCGCGGGCGGCACCTGCGACAAGGGCGCCTACGAGCGTCCCGGGCTCGACCTCTCGATCACGAAGCTCGCGTCGGCGGCCACGGTCAAGGTCGGCGAGGAGGTGCGCTTCACGCTCGCGGTCTCGAACTCCGGCCCCGCGGACGCCGGCGGCGTGCGAGTGACCGACGCGCTGCCGGACGGGCTCCAGTTCGTGTCGGCCGACCCGTCCCGGGGGAGCTGCTCGGGCACGACGACCGTGACCTGCGAGCTCGGCACGCTGGCTGCCGAGCAGGACGCCGACGTGGTGATCCGCGCCACCGCCACGCGCGCCGGCGAGTTCACGAACACCGCGGCGGTGGCGTCCAACGAGGACTTCCCCGAGCCGAACAGGGCCAACAACAGCGCGAGCGTGAGCGTGCGCGCGGAGGACGTGGCCCAGGGCTGCCGCGACACGGTCGCGCCGCTCACCGAGCTCAAGCAGTCGCGCGTGCGCGTGCGCCGCGGCAAGGTCAGGCTGAGCGGCGTCTCGTACGACCCGGACCCGTGCGCCAGCGGCGTGAACCGCGTGCTCGTGTCGCTGGCGCGAGTGAAGGGCCGGCACCTGGTCAACTGCCGCTTCCTCCGCTCGATGACGCGCTACCTGCTCACCCCCGCGCCCGGCATGAACTGCCAGGACCCCGTGCTGTTCCGGGCCAAGGGCGGCAGCTCCCAGGGCACCGCGCGGACGAGCTACAGCTTCATCTACTTCGTCGATCTCCCCGACGGCATCTACCGCGCCCAGGCGCGCGCGTTCGACAACGCCGGCAACAAGGAACGGCCGACGAAGGGCCGCAACATCCGGAAGTTCTTCGTTCGCTGACCTCGGGTAGATTCCCGTCCGACCCACGAGAGGGAGGGCGAGTGGCCGAGGAGCAGAGCACACCGCAGTCGGATCTTCCGCGCGACGACGATCGCACGGACAAGCAGCAGGAGTCCGCGTCCGGTGGCGGCGACTCGCCCGAGGACAAGGCCGAGCAGGATCAGGGCGAGGACACCGAGGCCACCGCGGGCGCTTCCGGCGAGGGCCAGAGCGACGCGATGGAGGCCGCGGAGAAGGCCAAGGAGGAGCAGGAAGAGGCCAAGGAGAAGATGAAGGAGCTCGAGGAGGACCCGCCCGAGAAGCTCGAGGACTGGCCCGACGACAAGACCAAGTACGAGACCTTCGGCGGCGCGGAGGGCAACGAGTCCTACGACGACTCGGTCACCGCGAAGCTCGGGCCGTCGTCACTGCGCCACCGCGAGGACGGCTCGGTCGAGGTCGAGGGCGAGGAGGTCGACGACCCCGAGGAGTACAAGGGCGACCCGATCCCCGGCGGCCCCACCGACCCGCAGGCCGCGGAGTCACGCGCCTACGGCGAGCCCGACCTGACCGACGAGACCTCGCAGGACGTGGAGGGCTCGGGGGACGGGGGCGAGGGCTCCGGCTCCGGCGAGGGCGGCGAGGAGGACACCTCCGAGGGAACCTCAGAGGGCACTTCGGAGGGGACGAGCGAAGGCACCTCCGAGGGCACCTCCAGCAGCAGCTCCGACGGCGAGGACGACGACGGAGACGACGAGAAGAGCTAGCTCTTCTTCGCCTCCGCCTTCTCCTCCTCGGCCTCGGTCAGCTCGCGCTTCAGGACCTTCCCCGTCGCGTTGCGGGGCAGCTCCTTGATGAACTCGACCTCGCGGGGCACCTTGTAGCCCGCGAGGTTCGACTTCACGTGCTTCTTGACCTCGTCCTCGCTGACCCCGCTGCCCTTCTTCACGACGAACGCCTTCAGGCGCTGGCCCCACTCCTCGTCGTCGACCCCGATCACCGCCACCTCGGAGACGCCCTGCATGTTCGAGATCGTGTCCTCGACCTCGCGCGGGAAGACGTTCTCGCCGCCTGAGACGATCATCTCGTCGTCGCGGCCCGAGACGAACAGCCGGCCCTCGTCGTCGATGTAGCCGACGTCGCCCGTCGACATGAGGCCGTCGATCACGTCCTTCGATCCGCCGCCGGTGTAGCCCTCGAAGAGCATGTCGTTGGCCACGAAGATCCGGCCCTCGCCGCCGGGCGGCACCTGATTGCCGTTCTCGTCGTAGATCCGCAGGGTCGTGCCCATCGGCGGCTTGCCGGCGGTGCCGGGCGCCGCGCGCAGGTCGTCCGGGGTCGCGATCGTCGCCCAGGCCACCTCGGTCGAGCCGTAGAGGTTGAAGAGGATGTCGCCGAACTCGTTCATGAACTCGATCGCGAGATCGCCCGGCAGGGCCGATCCCGAGAGCGGGATGCTCCGCAGCGACGAGGTGTCGTACTTGCGGCGCACCTCCTCCGGTAGGTCCATGATCCGCTGGACCATCACCGGCACCATCGGGCAGGACTGGACCTGGTGCTGGGCGATCCCCGCGAGGGTGCTCTCCGGCTTGAAGCGGCGCTGGAGCACGATCGTGTGGTGCAGCGCCATGCCGAGCGTGAAGTGCGCGAAGCCCCACGAGTGGAACAGCGGTGCCGCGATGAGCGCCTTGTCGCCCGCGTGCAGCGGGATGCGCGAGAGCATCGAGATGGCCGGGCCGATCCCCTCGGCCTGCTTGCGCGAGGCGCCCTTGGGGGTGCCGGTGGTGCCCGAGGTGAGGATCACCACGCGCCCCTGCTCCTCCGGCGGGACGACGTCGGCGGGGTCGCCGTCCTGGATCAGGTCCTCGAGCGTCGGGTCCGGCGGGTCCTCGCCCTCGTACCACGCGACGAAACGCTTGCGGCGCTTACCGGCGTCGGCGAGCAGCTCGGCGAACTCCTCGTCGTAGACCACCGCGACGGGCTTCTCGCGCTTGACGACCTCGGTGAGCTGCGGCCCGGCGAAGGCGGTGTTCAGGAACAGGGCGTGCGCGCCGAGCTTCGAGCACGCGACCACCGTCTCGACGAAGTAGCGGTGGTTGCGGCACATGATCGCGACGCCGTCGCCCTCCAGCACTCCGGCGTCGGAGAGGCCGCTCGCGAGGCGGTTCGTGCGCTCGTGGACCTCCGCGAAGGTGAGCCGGCCGAGGTCGTCGATGACGGCGTCCTGGTCGGGGTAGCGGGCGGCGTTGGCGATGTACCCGGTCGCGGGCGTGTAGCCCCAGCGCTGGATGGCGATCAGCGCACGCGCGAGCCGGTCGGGTCGCTCCGGGCGCACGAGGCCGGCGCTCCAGACGGTGCGGACCGTCTCGAGCGCCTGCTCGACGCCCGCCGTCACGCTGCTCACGAGGCCACCGTCGTTGCCGCTCCCGTCCCCCATGTATCGCTCCCCCTCGACTTCGCGCTTGAGTCGTTCGAGTGTCTCCCGCAGGTTGTCTCCAACCATCGGCGAGCTGGCGCGGTCGGCGACCATCCCGAGCACGCCGCCGGGCGCCTGGTAGCTGAGCCGCAGCCACACGCGCGTGCGCCCGTCGTCGGTCTCGCGCAGGCGCCATCGGCCGCGCTGGTCGAGCCCGGTAATGCTCGTCCAGGCGAGGTCGCCGGGGGCGTCGCACTCGACCACCTCGATCAGGCTCCCGACGTGAGCGGAGCCCACGTGCAGGCGGAGCTGGTAGCGCGCGCCGAGCCCGCGCTCGGGGCCGCCGGCGTGCTCCCAGCGCGTGGCGGCGGCGAGCAGGCGGTCCCAGCGCGGCAGGTCGCCGACCGCCTCCCAGACCTCCTCGATCGTCGCGTCGATGACGACGCTCTCGTCGACCCTCATCCGATCACCGGCAGCGTCCGCTGCTCGGCCAGGGAGTCGAGCGTGGCCTGCATCTTGGCGAGCACGTACTCGTCGACCTCGTCGACGTCGGGGTCCGCACCGAACTGCTCGTTCAGGTCGATCGGCTCGAGCGCGCGGATCTGGAGCTTGGCCGGCAGCGGCACGTGGCCGAGCATGTCGCCGACGTTCACGCCCCACGGGGCCGCGAGCGAGATCGGCAGCACCTTCAGGCGGAACATGCGGTCGAGCCGCAGTAGCCGCGCCAGCCGCTCGCCGCGCGTTAGGAAGAGCGCGGTCTCCTGCCCGCCGAGCGAGACGATCGGGACGATCGGCACGCCGTGCTCGAGCGCCAGCCGCACGTAGCCCTTGCGGCCGTTGAAGTCGACCCGCGCGGACTCCCAGCTCGGGCGGTGCACCTCGTAGTCGCCGCCGGGGTAGACCAGGAGCGCGGCACCCGTGTCGAGCGCCTTCTTCGCGTTCTGCGGTGACGCGGCGACGGTCCCGTACCTGCGCAGCGTCGCGAGCCACGGCATCGACACGACCAGGTTGTGGGCGAGCTGGTAGAAGCGCCGCTCGACTCCGAAGTACGTGTTGAACGCGAGCGTGAGCACGAGCGTGTCCGGCGTCATGTTGCCGCCGGAGTGGTTGCCGACCAGCAGCACCGGTCCCTCGGCGGGGATGTTCTCGAGGCCCTTCACGTCGGCGCGGAAGTAAAAGCTGGCGAGCAGCCAGAGGCCCGGCAGCGTCTCGCGGATGTAGTCGGGGTCGCGCTCGTCGAGGTCGGCCGTGGGGATGCGGCTCTGCACCTGCTCGGCGATGGCGCGTCCGAGCGCGCTCGCCAGGCCGCCCGCGGAGGCGCTGCCGTTCACGGATCCGTTGGTGCGCGCGCGCCTCGCGGCCGAGCGCTCGTACTCCCGTGCGGAGCTCATACGGGGTGTATACCCGCTTGGGCGATCAAGCCGCCTGCCTGCGCACTCCCGGCAGCGTCTCCGGCCACTCCGACGGCGGTCCGTCGGGCTCGCGAATCTTGTGAGGCTCGCCCTCGGGCAGGTCGTCGAGGTACTGCCGCACGCCGTCCGCGCGGAGCTGCTCGCCGACGGTGCGGATCGCGGTGCGGATGACCACGGTGAGGTTCCTGCGGCTCATCAGGTTCGGGCCCATGGCCTCGTGGTCCTCGGCCGTGGGCTGGATCAGCACCACCTCGGTGCCGCTCTCGCGCAGCTTCTTGCTCTCGCCGCCGAGGCGGCGGCCGGACATCCCGCGCATGACCCCCGCCACCCGCTCGACCGGGTTCCACGCGAACGGCGGGTGGAGCGACGACGTCGGGTTCAGGCACACGACCAGGTCGAGGTCGAGGCCGCGCAGGATGTCGAGGTTCGAGGTGGACCACAGGCCCCCGTCGACGTAGCGGCGCCCGCCGATCCTCACCGGGCGGTAGAAGCCGGGGATCGCGCACGAGGCGGCGACGGCGTCGGCCAGCTCGGCCGGCGGGGCGTCGGCGCGCCCGAACGGCACGCGCCGCCCGGTGGCGTAGTCGCAGGCGACGGCCCAGAAGTTCGGGTGGTCGTTCCAGCCGCTCGGCACCACGCGGCGGATCGTGTCCTTCAGCGGCTCGTTCGAGATCACGCCCTGCGGGAGCCAGCCGGCCAGGAGCGCGGACGGGCGGTGCAGGTGCGGGGCGGTGACGCTCCGCGCGATCAGGCCCCACGAGCCGGGACCGACGCGCGGCAGCGCGCGCTCGACGCGGAAGGTCGCCCCGGCGGCGCGGTCGGCGGTGTCCTGCGGGCGCCCGTCCACGCCCATCAGCCCCTCGAACGACCGGCCCTCCGAGTGGGCGACCATGAACCACGGCGGCACGCCCGAGCTGAGCAGGCCGCCCATCATCGAGCCGGCCGAGGTGCCCACGATGTAGTCGGCGCTGCTGGGATCCCAGCCGGTCTCGGTGGCGATCGCCTCGAGCCCGCCGGTGAGCCATGCGCCGCCCATCACGCCGCCGGCGCCGAGTACCAATCCGATCCGCGGTGACCGTGACATCGATCGGTGTCAGAGTCTACGGGAGCCGGGCGACGCGGCGCCGCTCGTAGAGGTGCAGCGCCGGCGCGTCCATCCGCGCGGACTCCCCCACGTTCCAGCGCGCGATCGCCAGGGTGTTCTCGCCGCGCTCGCGCAGGACGCCGGCGGGCAGGTAGAAGCGCTCCTCGCGATCGCGTCCGGCGCGGGCGATCTGCACGCCGTTCAGGTACACGTTCGCGGGGAAGGACGCCTTCGGCAGGTCGAGCCCGAACGCCGCGTAGTGACCCCTCGGCACGCTCAGCCGGAAGCGCGTGCGATACCAGGCGACCTCGCCGGGGCCGGAGCTGGTCTCGCGCGGCAGCGACACGCGCTCCCAGGAGGAGTCGTCGAAGCCGCCGCGGTGCCAGCCGGCGCCCTCGCCGTGGAGGCCGCTCGTGTTGGGGTAGTCCTCGGGCGCGGCCCCGTGGATCCGCCAGTCGATGCCGCCCGACGGCTTGGGCAGGCCGGGTGCCGTCGAGTAGGTGCCCGCGGCGAGCGGCGTGCTGAACTCGCCGCCGGGGCCGGCCGGGCCGAGGGTCCAGCCGCACGGCGGCGCGCCGGGGCGGTCGAGCGACGCGGAGATCAGCCCGCGCGGGTTCTTCGCCTGGATCGCGCCGCCGGCGTCCATGTTGTGGCCCCAGCTCTCGACCAGCACGGCGATGACGTTCTCGCCGCCGGTCTGGGCGTCGGCCGGCAGCGCGAGGCGCGCGGGCTGCGGCACGGGCGGTGACGCGCCGAGGCCGCCGAGGCCCATCGGGCCGGGCACCTCCGCGGCGCTCGTGACGGTGCCGAGGCTGCGACCGTTCAGCCACACGTGGTAGCGGTGGCGGCCCTCCAGGCAGAGCTCGCCGGCCGGGCCGCTGTAGCGGCCGCGGTACCAGATGAAGCCGCTGCCGGGCACGCCGTTGTCGTCGCTGCCGAGCACGGGGCTCGTGTTGGGCTGGACCTGGTTGTGGGTGGAGAGCTTCTCGAGGCGCGGCCAGGCGGAGTCGTCGAAGGCGGGTTGGCGTTCGGGGGTCTCGGCCCTGCGTCGCCAATCGCTCAGCCGCGGGACCTTCACGCGCGCGGGGCCTTCCAACGTGCGCCGCTTCACGCTCCCCCGCGCGATCGTCGTCGTCCGTGTTCGGCGCGACGTTTCCACCGTCGACCCCATCAGTAAGAGCGGCCCCACCACGAGCCGCGTGCCGCTCTTCCAGACGCGTGCGGCCTGCGAGCGCGACATGATCACCAGGGTCCTCTTCCCCAGCCGCAGTATGCGCGGGTGCTTCGCCGGCTTGAAGTCGAACCGCCGGCCCGCGATCCACACCGAGTACGGCCGCCCGCGGTCGCCGAACAGCACGAGGAAGCGCTTGTCCGCATGCGCGACCTCCGCGCTCGTGAGGTCGATCCTCCAGCCACTCAGGTTCGCGCGGGCGAGCAACCAGCGCGCCGAGTGGCCGGGCAGCGGCACCGGCGGGGTCGTCCTGCCGTCGATCGTGACCGGCGTGTCGCGCTCGACCCCGGGGTCCGCGTTGCGGAGGAAGACGTGCAGCGTGCCGTCGTCCACGGAACGCCGCATCCGGTAGACGCCCTCGGGCGCGTCCACCCGCTCGGTCCGCGCGATCGACCCTCCCGCCGCCCGGATCTGGAGCCCGATCCGGCGCAGCTCGTCGTAGCGCGTGCCGAGCGCGCCCCACTCGCGCACCGGCGCGCCGTAGTCGTAGCCCGTGCCGGCGTTCGGGTAGACCTGGTTGCCCCACGTCGTCCCGCCGTAGGTCATGTAGCGGTTGATCATCGTCAGCCCCTGGCCGAGCAGCGAGATCGTCTGCACGTACTCGTAGCCGATCATGTGCCGGTAGCGGTCCTCGGTCGTGTGACCGTCGTCGGCGAAGGCGATCAGGCCGCCCTGGATCTCGGCCGCGTAGAGGGGCGAGCGCTGCACGCCCACCTCGTCCCGGTAGTAGTCCTCGAACGTGTCGACCTGGCGGCGGAAGGTCTCCTCGTTCCAGTCGGCGCAGCAGGCGAAGCCGTACGGGTAGTTGTCGAAGCCGAACACGTCGACGAGGTCCAGGAAGTGCCCGCGCGAGCGCTCCTGGCCGAGGAGCTGGACGTCGTTGTGGGTGATCGGGACCTCGATCCCGAGGCCCTTGGCAGTCTGCACCAGGTCGCGCATGTACGCGCGCGACTGCTCGGTCTCCTCGGCGCCGCCGCCCGGGTGCTCGTTCTCGACCTGGAGCGCCACCATCGTGCCGCGGTTGGCGCCGCCGGCCTGCCAGCGCGCGAGGCGCGGCAGCACCGCGGCGAACCAGCGCTTCCAGTCGGCGGTGAACTCGGGCTCGCCGGTGCGGTGGATGCCAGGCTTGCCGAGCGTCCACCACGGGTAGCCGCCGCCGTCGACCTCGCCCTGCACGTACGGACCGATCCGCGCGATCACGTCGAGGCCGGCGTCGCGCGCCTCGCGCATGAACCGCTCGACGTCCCAGACGCCGTCGAAGCGGAAGCGCCCCGGCGCGATCTCGTGGTCCTGCCAGAAGACGTAGATGCTGATCGTGTCGAGCCCGGCCGCCTTCAGCGTGCGCAGCACCCGGCGCCACTGCGCGGGCCCACCGGGCATGCGGTTCGGGTGGACCTCGCCGGCGTTGACGAAGACGGGGCGGTTCTCGATCCGAAGGGAGTACTTGTCCCAGGTGACCGGCGTTGCGGCCTGGCTCGGCGCCGCGGCCAGCGCGGCGGTTACGGCAACGGCGGCGATTACGAGGAGGCGGCGCATACCGCGCGGCAAGCTACCCGCGCGCGGTGGCTCGGGCGCCGCCGGGAATCGCGCAGCTTTCCTGACTTAAGGGTCTATACGACCCCTAAGTCAGGAATGTCGATCGAAAACTAGGCCGGAGCCGCCTCCGGCTCCACCGCGCTCGCGTCCTCCTCGTCCGCCCCCGGTGGCGGGGTGAGCGAGGCGGCCACGATCACCAGGGCGAACGCCAGGAGCCGCAGGGTGAAGCCGAGCGGGTCGTCCGGCATCGGCTCGCCGAAGACGATCGGGCCGGCTGCGATGGTCACGAGGTTCGCGGCGGCGCTGGTCGCGGCGATTACGGGGACCGCCCCGCCCTGCTGGAGGCTCCGCGCCGAGACCGTGAGGCCGATCAGCGAGAGCGACGCGATCACGAACGCGAGGGGATGGAGCAGGACCAGGACGCCGTCGTTGTCGAGCGAGTCGCTGAGCGCCTTGATCGACACGTCGGAGGCGCCCCACAGGAGCCCCGCGCCCACGCCCACGAACGGCGCGCGGGCTCGGCTCTCGCCCCAGCCGTATACGGCGGCGGCCATCCCGGCCGCGGCGAGCAGCCCGGCGTACAGCGCCAGGGTGCCCGCGCCGTAGTCGGAGTGCGCCTCGTCGCCGGTGCCGCTCATCGTGGCGGCGAGGAACGCGAGCCCGAGCGCGGTGAGCCCCACGCCGATCCACTCGCGCCGCGTCACGCGCTGGCCGAAGAGCCGGTCCGCCAGCACCGTGAGCAGCACGAGGCCGCCGGCGATCACAGACTGGACGAGCGAGATCGGCGCGAGCGACAGCGCGGCCACGTGGAGGCCCCACGAGCCGGTCGCGACGACGATCCCGATCGTGTAGTCGCGGGCGCTGAACAGCGCGAGCGACGAGCGCACCGGGCGGCGCGCGTCGACCGGCGGCGCCTGCCCCGCGCCGCGGTGCTTCAGCAGGAAGCCGAGCACCGACGTGAACGCGGTGGCGAGCGCGAACAGCAGTCCGACCTGAACCGTCACCGACATCGCGCTGACGGTAGCCAGCGGGGCCGCGATGGCCGAGCCGCGGGCGGTGCTGACGCGCCCGGCTCCGCCGAGGACCGCGGCGGCCGCGCCCGTGCGCGGCGGCCCGGGCCCC
>DASVPL010000223.1:0-2236 GCA_036382905.1 Thermoleophilaceae bacterium
AGGCCGAGCCGATGAGGATCAAGTGCGTGGGCCCCCACAGGGTCACGTCCTGGCCGAAGAGCCGGTGCCAGGTGTCGTCGAGCGGGAACGCGACGAGCGCGAGCGCTCCGAAGAACGCGATGACCAGGCCGCCGAGCGGCGCGTGCCAGCCGTTGGGTAGGCGGACCGAGGTGGCCGTCCGCTCGTTGCGGGCAAGCACGATCGACGCCATGCCGGCGAAGAAGACGCCGAACAGGCCGAGCAGGATGAAGTAGTGCGCCGGGTTGGCCAGCGGCCCGGCGTCGCGGCCGTCGTCGATGTGCAGGGCGACGTCCCAGTACATGCCGAAGACGGCCACGAGCAGCGCGGTGCCGAGTATGTCGTTCGGCAGTGCCGCCCAGCCGGGCAGGCGCGAGGGCTTCGCCGACGCCTCCGCCATCCACGCGAGCAGGCGCCCGCGGCCCGACACGTGCCCGGCGAGCGGAACCGAGATCACGAGCGTGATGGCGATGGCCATGACCGTGGCGAGCACGGCTTCCGCCGCCGCCGCTCCTCCCGCCGGACTGCTCTGGCTTGCGAATAGCTCCAGCATCCCCTGCCTCCCCCAGGCCGTCGACGCGGCCCTTTGCTGTACGTATGTTCAATATGAACGTCCGTCCAACAAGCTAGGGTGGGCCTGGTCACAGATGGCCCCGCCAAGCCACCGCCAGCAGCTGCTCGACGGCGCGATCCACTGCCTGCGCACGAAGGGGTACGCGCGCACCACCGCGCGCGACATCGCCGCGGCCGCGGACGCCAACCTCGCCTCGATCGGCTACCACTTCGGCTCCAAGGACGCCCTGCTCGACGAGGCCGTGATCGCCGTCTCGGAGGAGTGGGCGCGCAAGATGGAGCAGGCGGCGTTCGCCGGCGAGGGCGCCTCCCCGCTCGAGCGCATGGCTGGCTCGTGGGTGGCGATGCTCGCGGCCTTCGAGCACGAGCGGCCGCTGATGGTGGCGTTCGTCGAGGCGGTCGCCCGTGCCCAGTGGTCGGACGAGCTGCGCGGGCGCCTGGCGGCGAGCTACCGCGGCCTGCGCGACAGCGTCGGCGCGATGGTCGAGCGCAGCTTCGGGGGCGAGGCGCCCGCGGCCGACGGCGCTGCCGACCCGCGCGTGGTCGCGTCGTACCTGATCGCCGTGTTCGACGGCTTCCTGGTCCAGTGGCTGCTCGACCCCGAGGACACCCCGGACGGCGAGACACTGATCGCGAACCTGGGCGCCGCCCTGGCGAGCGCGATGGAAGCTGCCGCCGCCGGTTCCGCCACCGGCCCGCGCGGGTAGAGAGCGCGCATGACAACGAGCGCCGGCACAGAACGCGTCCCCGTCCCCCGCGACCGGGAGAACGACTACACCCGCGAGGCAGCCCAGCAGCGCGCCGACTTCGTGCGCGAGAAGACGGGGGCCGAGCTCGAGCACGTGACGAGCTACTCGTTCGACCCGTCGATCCTGACCGGCAACGTCGAGCAGTTCGTGGGCGTCGCGCAGGTGCCGATCGGCGTGGCCGGCCCGCTGCTCGTCAACGGAGAGCACGCGCAGGGCGAGTTCTACGTGCCGCTGGCGACCGCGGAGGGCACGCTCGTGGCGAGCTACAACCGCGGCATGCGCCTGCTCCACGAGGCGGGCGGCGTGACCACGACGATCATGGACGACCGGATGCAGCGTGCGCCGGCGTTCCTGTTCGCCAGCGCGCGCCAGGCGCGTGACTTCCGCGACTGGATCGACGAGCACTTCGACGAGATCAAGGCCGCCGCCGAGGCCACCACCCGCACCGGCAAGCTCCAGGACATCGAGCGCTACAGCGCCGGGCGCATGCTCTACACGCGCTTCAACTACACGACCGGGGACGCCGCGGGGCAGAACCTGACCGGCAAGGCGACCGCCGCGGCGTGCGCGTGGATCGCCGCCAACCACCCCGAGATCGAGCACTTCTTCCTCGAGTCGAACTTCGCGACCGACAAGAAGAGCTCGCAGGTGAACATGCTCAACACGCGCGGCAAGCGGGTGGTGGCCGAGGCCGTGATCCCGGACGAGCTGATCCGGCGCGTGATGCGGTCGGACACCGAGCTGATGTTCCGCGCCCGCCAGGTCTCCAACCTCGGCGGCTTCATGTCCGGCGTGAACAACAACGGCGCGCACTCCGCGAACGGGATCACGGCGATGTTAATCGCCACGGGCCAGGACGCCGCGAACGTCGCGGAGTCGTCGGCGGCGTTCGTGCA
>DASVPL010000224.1:0-1594 GCA_036382905.1 Thermoleophilaceae bacterium
CGAGCACATCGGCGCCGGGCTGGCGGTGAACCACGGCGACCCGCGGATCACGCGCGTCGGCGCGCTTCTGCGCCGGTTCTCGCTCGACGAGCTGCCCAACCTCGTGAACGTCCTGCGCGGCGACATGGCGATCGTCGGGCCGCGGCCCACGATCCAGGCCCAGGTCGACCAGTACACCGACCGCCAGCGGCGGCGGCTCGAGGTGAAGCCGGGGATCACCGGCTGGGCGCAGGTGAACGGCCGTGCCTCGCTGCCGTGGCACGAGCGGATCGAGCTGGACGTCTGGTACGTGGACAACCGCTCGCTGCGGCTCGACCTGCGGATCCTCGCGCGGACCGCGCGGATGCTCGCGACCGGACACGGCCTCTACAAGGGTGAGACGGGCGGATGGAAGCCGACCGCGTAGCGGTCCTCCTCACCGGGGCCGGCAAGCGCTACGACATCGTCAGCGCGTTCGCGAAGCACGCGTTCACGATCGCCGCCGACCCGAGCCCGCTGGCGCCCGCGCAGTACGCCGCGGACCTGCGGGTCGTGCCGCCGCCGTTCGAGAGCGACGAGTACGTGCCGTTCCTCCTGGAGGTGGTGCGCGAGCACGGCGTGCGCGCGGTCGTGCCGCTCACGGACCTCGACATCGAGATCCTGGGGCGCAGCGAGCTGCCGGCGTTCGTGCCGCCGCCGGACGTCGCGCGCGCGACGTTCGACAAGTGGGAGGCCCACGAGCTGCTGCTGGCACGCGGGCTGCCGTCGCCGCCCACCGTGCTGCCCGGCGACGAGCCGGAGGCCTATCCGGTGGTCGTCAAGCCGCGCCGGGGCTCGGGAGCGCGGTCGATCCACGTCGCCGCGGACCGCGAGCAGGCGGAGTTCTTCGCGCGCTACGTCGACGAGCCGGTGATGGTCCAGAAGCTGCTCACCGGCCCGCACTTCTCCATCGACCTGATGTGCGACCTCGACGGCCGCTGCCTCAACGCGATCCCGCGCTCGATGCTCGAGTCGCGCGGGGGCGAGTCGATCAAGGGCAAGGTCACGCGCGACCCCGAGCTGATCGAGCTGGGCCGCCGGCTCGGCGAGGAGCTCGGCGTGCGCGGGCCGTGCACGTTCCAGGTCTTCAACGACCCGGACGTGGGGCTCGCGATCTACGACGTCAACACCCGCTTCGGCGGCGCCTTCCCCGCGCACATGTACGCGGCGCGACCGGGCCGCACGTATCCCGAGCTCGTCGTGCGGATGGCCGCGGGTGAGACGGTGGACCCGCACGTGGGCGACTTCGAAGACGGGATGACCTTCACCCGCTGGTTCTGGCAGATCGAGCTCGACGACCAGCTGCGCCCGACCGGCCGCGAGATCGTCGAGGGCGGTCCGCGGGCCCCGCGCTAGGGCGAGGCCCGCGGCCACCCGCGGCGGCTAGCGCGCGTCGCCCTCCACGTCGATCCGCTCCTTGCGGACCTCCTCGGAGACCGACTGCTCGTCGACGACCGTGTCCTTGTCGAGGCGGACGCGCTCCTTCGGCACCGTCTGCTTCTGGACCACCGGCTGCTCCTCGTGGAGCACGATCTCGTGCTCCTCGTCGCTGATCTCCGGTCCGTCCAGCGCCTGG
>DASVPL010000225.1:0-6166 GCA_036382905.1 Thermoleophilaceae bacterium
CACCGCGGCGCCGGGGTCGCGCTCGAGCGCCTCCAGCAGAGCCGCCGCCGCGCCCTCCTGGAGCTCGGCGTCCTCGTTCAGCAGCAGCGCGTAGTCGCCGCGCGCCTCGCGCAGCAGCGTCGAGTCGTTCTCGGCCTTGCCGGTGCGCCGGTCGAGCGCGATCAGCCGGACGTCGGCCCCGCCGCGCTCCCGCACCGCCTCGGCCGATCCGTCGTCCGAGGCGTTGTCGAGCACCAGCACCTCCCGCTCCACGCCGGGCGGGTGCGTGCGGTCGATCGCGTCGAGGCACCGCATGAGCAGCTCGCGCCCGTTGGTGTTGACGACGCAGTACGAGATCACGGGCGAGATCATGCCCGTCTCGATATGCATGCATGATGCATGCTACGGTGCATAGTGCATGCCCAAGGCCATACAGATTCGCGACGTGCCCGATGACGTGCATCGACGGCTCAAGGTGCGCGCCGCGCGCGAGGGCCGGACCCTCTCCGAGCTCCTGCGCCAGGAGCTCGAGGTGCTCGCGAATACGCCGACCCTCGCCGAGGTGCTGGCCGAGATCAAGTCGCGCGGGCCGGTCACTCTCACGGAGACCCCGGCCGAGGCCGTCCGCGCGGGCCGGGCCGAGCGCTGATCGTCGCCGACGCGTCAGCGGTCGTCGACCTACTGCTCGATCGGCCCGCCGGCGCCACCCTGGAGCGCGCCCTGGGCCGTCACGCCGTGGCCCACGCCCCGCACCTGATCGACCCCGAGGTGCTCCACGCGCTGCGCCGGTTGACTCAGCGCGGCGGGCTCGGCGAGCGCCGCGCCCTCGGGGCACTCACCGACTTCGCGGCGCTTCCGATCGTCCGGCACGCGCACGCGCCTCTGCACGATCGCGTGTGGGACCTCCGGGAGCGCTTCACGGCCTACGACGCCTCATATGTGGTGCTCGCGGAACTCCTCGAGGCCGAGTTCGTAACCACGGATAGCGCGCTGGCACGGAGCGCCCGCGGCTTGGTCGCGGTCGCCGACTAGCTGCCCGCCGTGCGGATCCAGCTAGTCGACCCCTCCGCCTTCACCCCGCCGTACGACCACGCGCTGGCCGCCGCGCTCGCCCGCGCGGGTGCCGACGTGGAGCTCGTCACGAGCCGCTTCCAGTACGGCCCGGTGCCGCGCGGGGACGGCTACCGCGTGACCGAGCACTTCTACCGCCGCACCGCCGCGCGCGGGCTCGACGCGCGCGGGCGCATGGCGCTGAAGCTCGCCGAGCACGTGCCGGACATGCTCCGCTACCGCCGCCACGCCGAGGCGGCGGACGTGGTCCACTGGCAGTGGCTCACGGTGCAGCCGCTCGACGTGCGCCTGCTCGCTCCCAAGCGCCCGCGCGTGCTCACCGCGCACGACGTGATCCCGCGCGAGCCGCGGCCGGGTCAGATTGCCGCCACGCGCCGTCTGGCCGAGCGGATGGACGCGGTGGTGGTGCACTCCGAGCACGGCGCGGCGCGCCTGCGCGACGAGCTGGGCCTCGCGCCGGAGCGGATCCACGTGATCGCGCACGGCGCGTTCGACTACCTGACCCGGCTCCCCGAGGAGACGCCGCTGCCGGCCGAGCTGGCCGCGGTCGAGGGACCGGTGGTGCTGCTGTTCGGCCTGCTGCGTCCGTACAAGGGAATCGACGTTCTGCTCGAGGCGTTCCGCGAGGTGAGCGGGGCCGAGCTCTGGATCGTCGGGATGCCGCGGATGCCGATCGAGCCGCTGCGCGCGGCCGCCGCGCGCGTGGGTGCCACCGTGCGGTTCGTCCCGCGCTTCGTGACCGATCCCGAGATCCCCGCGTTCTTCCGCCGCGCCGACCTGGTCGTGCTGCCCTACCGCGAGATCGACCAGTCCGGCGTGCTCTACACGGCGCTGGCGTTCGGCAAGCCGATGGTGCTGAGCGACGTGGGCGGGTTCGGCGAGGTGGCTTCGCACGGCGCCGCGCGACTCGTGCCGCCGGGCGATCCCGCCGCAGTGGCGGCGGCGCTGAACGAGCTGCTCGCCGACGAGGGCGAGCGCGCCCGGCTCGCCGAGGCGGCGCGCCGCGCGGCGGACGGCCCCTACTCGTGGAACCGCATCGCGAACCGCACCCTCGATCTCTACCGTGAGCTCCTCGGAGGTACTGGGCCACATTGACCCCGCATAGCGGGGCTAACTTGGCCCAGTTCGGCTGACCGGCTCGTAGCCTCACCCCCGTGAGCGACGTCGCCGTCCTCGGGCCCGGAGGCGTGGGCGGCTTCGTGGCCGCCGCGCTCGCCCGCGCCCGCCACCGCGTCACCGTCGTGGCGCGCGAGGAGACCGCCGCCGTCATCGCGCGGGACGGGATCGCGGTCACGAGCGTGCGGCTCGGGGACATGCACGCGCGCCCCGAGGCCGCAACGACGCTCGACCGGCCAGTCGACGCGCTGGTCGTCGCCGTCAAGGCCACCGGGCTCGCCGCCGCGCTCGCGCGCATCCAGGCCGAGCCGCACCTCGTGGTACCGATGCTCAACGGGCTCGACCACGTGGAGGGGCTGCGCCGGCGCTTCGGCCCGCGCGCCGTGGCGGCGACGATAAGGATCGAGGCGACGCGTGTGGCGCCCGGGCGGATCGAGCAGACGAGCCCGTTCCTCGTGGTCGAGATGGCCTCGGCCGACCCCCGGATGCGCGGCTCGATCGACGCGTTCGGCGACCTGCTCAACAGGGCCGGGATCCCCGCCCGCGTGCGCGACTCGGAGGCCGACGTGATGTGGGCCAAGCTCGTCCGCCTCTGTTCGCTCGCACTCACCACGACCGCCTACGACGTCCCGCTCGGCCCGATCCGCGAGACCCCCGAGCTGCGCGCCGAGCACGAGGGCTGCGTCCGCGAGGCCGCCGCGGTGGCGGTCGCCGACGGCGCCGACGTCGACCCGCGCAACACCCTCGCCGAGCTCGACGAGGCCCACGCCGAGCTCGACAGCTCCATGCACCGCGACGTGTCGG
This sequence comes from Thermoleophilaceae bacterium, assembly GCA_036382905.1. GTDB lineage: Bacteria > Actinomycetota > Thermoleophilia > Solirubrobacterales > Thermoleophilaceae > AC-37. Next base: position 2,971 of record DASVPL010000225.1, read on the forward strand.
CCGGCCGCGAGCCCGAGCTCGACGCCATCGCCGGCTCGGTCCTGCGCGCCGGGGCCCGGCACGGCCTCGACTGCCCGACCATCGAGCGCCTCGCCGCCCGCGTGGCGGAGCGCGCCGGGATCGCGCCTCCGGCCCCGCGATAATCACCCGCCGTGCTCCTGGCCATCCTCTTCTGGGCGTCCGCCGCCCTGATCGTGCACACGCACGCCGGCTACGCCCTCGTGCTCGCGCTGCTCGCGAAGCTGAGGCCGCGCGCCGGGCGCCCCGCCCTCGCCGAGCTCCCGCGCGTCTCGCTGATCGTCTCCGCCCGCGACGAGGAGGAGGTGATCGCCGACAAGGTCCGCAACGCGCTGGCGCTCGACTATCCGCGCGAGCGACTCGAGATCGTCGTCGCCTCCGACGGCTCGACCGACCGCACCGCCGAGCTGGCGCGCACGGCCGGCGCGGACCTGGTCCTCGAGCTCGCGCACGGCGGCAAGGTGCACACGCAGGACCGCGCGGTCGAGCGCGCGAGCGGCTCGATCCTCGTCTTCTCCGACGCCAACACGACGCTCGAGCCCGACGCGCTGCGCGAGCTGGTCGGCGCGTTCGCCGACCCCGCGGTGGGCTACGCCTGCGGCCACGTGACCTTCGACGGCGGCGCCGCCAACCAGGAGGGCGCCTACTGGCGCTACGAGATGGCGATCCGCGGGCTCGAGTCGCGGCTCGCGGGCGTGACCGGCGGCAACGGGGGCCTATATGCCACACGCAGGGATGCCTACATCGTGGTCGACCCGATCATGGGCCACGACCTCACCTTCCCGTTCAACATGGTCAAGCGCGGCTGGCGTCCGGTCTACGAGCCGAACGCCCGCGCCCGCGAGAAGACGACCCCGGACAACGTCGCCGAGGGCCGCCGCAAGCGCCGCATGATGAGCCACATGTGGCCGATCCTGCTGCGCGGCGGACTGCTCGACCCGCGCGGGTACGGCCCCCTCTACGCGTTCCAGATCCTCTCCCACCGGGTGCTGCGCTACGCCTCGCCGTTCCTGCACCTGATCGCGCTCGGCACCAACGTCGCGCTGCTGAGCGAGGGCGCGATCTACCAGGTCACCTTCGCGATCCAGCTCGCCACGATCGCGGCTGCGCTGCTCGCGGCGGTCGTGCCGTGGCGGCCGTTCCGGCTCGCCCAGTACTACGTGCTCGTCACGGGCTCGATCCTCGGCGGGCTCTGGGACTGGCTGCGCACCGGCACCACCGCCGGCTGGGAGAAGGCCGAGGGCACGCGCTGAACCGCGCGCTCGACACCCTGGTCGCGGGGCTCGCCCTCGCGATCGCGAGCCCGCTGCTGCTCGGCGCGATGGTCGCGATCCGGCTCGAGTCGAGCGGCTCGCCGATCTACCGCCAGCGCCGCGTCGGCAAGGACGGCGCACCGTTCGAGATGCTGAAGCTGCGCACGATGGTGTCCGGTGCCGAGCACGTCGGCGCCGGCCTGGCCGTGAACGAGGGCGACCCGCGGATAACGCGCATCGGCGGCTGGCTGCGCCGCTTCTCGCTCGACGAGCTTCCGAATCTCGTGAACGTGCTGCGCGGCGAGATGGCGATCGTCGGCCCGCGCCCCACGATCCAGGCGCAGGTCGACCAGTACACCCCGCGCCAGCGCCGCCGCCTCGAGGTGAAGCCCGGCATCACGGGGTGGGCGCAGGTCAACGGCCGCGCCGCGCTGCCGTGGCACGAGCGCATCGAGCTCGACGTCTGGTACGTGGACAACCGCTCGCTGCTGCTCGACCTCCGCATCCTCGTCAGGACCGCACAGATGCTCGCGACCGGGCACGGCCTCTACAAGGGAGACACGGGCGGATGGAAGCCGAACGAGCACGCGTAGCCGTCCTGCTGACGGGCGTCGGCAAGCGCTACGACATCGTCAGCGCGTTCGCGCAGCACGCGTTCACGATCGCGGCCGACCCGAGTCCGCTCGCACCCGCGCGCTACGCCGCCGACCTGCGCGTGGCCCCGCCGCGCATCGACGATCCCGGCTACGTCCCGTTCCTCCAGGACCTGGTGGCCGAGCACGACGTGGGCGCGGTCGTGCCGCTCACCGACCTCGACATCGAGGTGCTCGCGCGCGCCGACCTCCCGGCCTTCGTCCCCGACCCCGAGGTCTGCCGCGCGACCTACGACAAGTACGAGACCCATCAGCTCCTGCTGCGCCTCGGGCTGCCGAGCCCGCCGACCGTCCTGCCCGGCGAGGAGCCCGACTCCTACCCCGTGATGGTCAAGCCGCGCCGCGGCTCGGGCGCCCGCTCGATCCACCCCGCCGCCGACCGCGAGCAGATGGAGTTCTTCGTGCGCTACGTCGACGAGCCGGTGATGGTCCAGCGCCTGATGGGTGGCCACGAGTTCTCGATCGACATCCTGTGCGACCTCGACGGCCGCTGCCTGAACGCGATCCCGCGCACGATGCTCGAGTCGCGCGGCGGCGAGTCGATCAAGGGCACGGTTATCGCGGACCCCGAGCTGATCGAGCTCGGCCGCGCCGTGGCGGAGGCGCTGCCCGCGCGCGGGCCGTGCACGGTGCAGGCGTTCCGCGACCCCGAGATCGGCCTCGGCATCACCGACGTGAACACGCGCTTCGGCGGCGCCTTTCCCGCACCGATGTACGCGGCCGGGCCCGGCCGGACCTACCCGGAGCTGATCGTGCGCATGGCGGCGGGCGAGCGCATCGACCCGCACGTGGGCGAGTTCGACGCGGGCACGACGTTCACGCGCTGGTACTGGCAGATCGAGCTCGACGCCGACAACGAGCCGACGGGCCGCGACATCGTCGCCGGGGGGCCGCGCCCGCCGCGCTAGCGCGTGCTGGCCGGCGGCTCGTACGGCGGCGCGCCGCTCGTGCCGCCGCCGCCCGACCCGCCCGAGCGCGGCACGCGCACGTGGTAGACCTTCGAGCGCGACGGCGCGTACGAGCCGTCGCCGCCGAACACGAACGAGGCCCGGTAGAGCCCCTCGTAGCGGAAGCGGACCTTCTTGGTGAAGGTGCCGTCGGCGCGCACGGCGACCGTGCGCCCGTAGAAGCGCTGCCACGTGCTGCGGTTCTTCTTCTCGACGAGAACCGAGATCGACTGCGTGTGCGGTTCGATCGAGCCCTGGAGTTTCACGAGCGCCTGCTTGGCCACGTGCTTCGGCGGCCGCGTCATCGAGACGGCTGGCGCTGGGC
>DASVPL010000226.1:0-3448 GCA_036382905.1 Thermoleophilaceae bacterium
CCGACGTCGACCGGCTCCAGGACCCGGTCGGGCGCCCGACCAGCCTCGTCGCCCTGCTCGGCCCGGTCCGCAGGGGCACGCTCGGGGTCGCGAACGCGCTGGGCACGGGCGTTGCCGACGACAAGCTGGTGCACGCCTACGTGGAGGAGATGATCGGCTTCTATCTCGGCGAGGAGGCGGTGTTGCGCTCGGTCCCGACCTACGACCTGGCCGAGCCCTCCACGCTCGCCTACGTGCTGGGCCGGCTGGGCGAGCTGGTCGTCAAGCCGCGCTCGGACTACGGCGGCCGCGGCGTGGTGATCGGCCCCCACGCGAGCGACGACGACCTCGCCCAGGTGGCGCGCATGATCGCCGCGCGCCCCGACCGATTCATCGCCCAGGAGACGATCCCGCTCTCCCGCCACCCGACCGTCTGCGACGGCCGGCTCGAACCGCGCCACGTGGACCTGCGCGCCTTCGTCCTGAGCTCCGGCGATGATTCCCACGTCGTGCCCGGCGGACTCACGCGGGTCGCGCTGTCGCCGGGCGCGCTCGTGGTCAACAGCTCGCAGAACGGAGGGGGGAAGGACACTTGGGTGGCGAGGTGACAGGCGCGCCGCTGATCGGCCTGACGACCTCCGAGGTCCGCGGGGCAAAGGAGTTCAAGCCCACGCCCGAGGGCGACCCGCCGCGCAAGGACCTCGCGCTCGGCTTCAAGTACTTCGAGGCCGTCGAGCGCGCCGGCGGAATCCCGGTGATCCTCCCGCCGCTCGGCCCGGCGTCGGTCGACCCGCTGCTCGCGAACCTGTCGGGGATCTGCATGGCGGGCGGCCCCGACATCGACCCGCGCACCTACGGCGGCCCCGACCACCCCGAGCTCGGGCCGACCGAGCCGGAGCTCGACCGCTTCGAGATGGCCGTGACCTGGGCCGCGCGGTCGCGCTGCATACCGATACTCGCGATCTGCCGCGGGGCGCAGATGCTGAACGTCGCGCTCGGCGGCAGCCTGCACATGCACCTGCCCGACGACGCCGGCGACCGCGTCGAGCACCGCCGCGCCGGCTCCGAGGGGCCGGCAGCGCAGCACGAGGTCCGCGTGGAGCGCGACAGCATCCTCGGCGCGAGCCTCGGCGTGGAGACCGCGACGGTCAACTCCTACCACCACCAGGCGGTGCGCAAGCTCGGGCGCGGCCTGCGCGCGGTGGCGCACGCCGAGGACGGCGTGATCGAGGGGATCGAGCTGGCCGGGCCCGACTTCGTGGTAGGCGTGCAGTGGCATGCCGAGGCTATGGACGGGGCGGCGCACGGCGCGCTGTTCGAGGCGTTCGTGGCGGCGGCCGCCCGGCGCGCGGTGGCGGCCGGCGAGGGGCGGCTGGCGGCGTGACCACGGAGATGCGCATCGTGCCCTCGACCCGCCCGAGCTGGGCCGACTGGCAGCCGCGCTCGACGCCGTACACGGTCGGGATCGAGGAGGAGGCGATGCTGCTCGACCCGGTCGGCTGGAAGCTTTCGCAGACGTGCATGGAGGTGCTCGAGGAGCTTCCTCCCGACCTCGCCGCGCACGCCACCGCCGAGACGCACGGCTCGGCGCTCGAGCTGGCGACCGGGGTGCATCAGACGATCGGCGGCGCGGTCGAGGAACTGTGCCGGCTGCGCAGCGGGCTGGCGGAGGCGCTCGAGCTGCGCGGGCTGGCCGTGGCGAGCGCGGGCACGCACCCGTTCGCGGTGTGGAGCGACACCGTCGTGTCGCCGGGCGAGCGCTACCAGTTCCTCTACGGGTCGCTGCGCGAGCTGGCGCGGCGGGAGCCGACGCACGCGCTCCACGTGCACGTCGGGGTGCCGTCGCCGGACGTCGCCATGCGCGCCGCGAACCGGCTGCGCGCGCACCTCCCGCTGCTGCTGGCGCTGTCGGGCAGCTCGCCGTTCTGGCAGGGCCGCGACACCGGACTCGCGTCCGCGCGCACGCCGCTGTTCCAGGCGTTCCCGCGGGTCGGGATCCCGCGCGCGTTCCGCGACTACGACGACTGGGTCGAGATGGTCGAGATGCTCGTGCGCTGCGGCGCGTTCCCGGACCCGTCGTTCCTGTGGTGGGACGTGCGCCTCCAGCCGCGCTTCGGCACGGTCGAGGTGCGGATCATGGACGCCCAGGCGCGGGTGGAGGACACGGCCGCGCTCGCCGCGCTGGTGCAGTCGCTGGTCCGGCTCGAGTGCGAGGAGGGCCATGCGCCGGAGGCGCTGCTGAGCCTCCCCGAGGCGATCGAGGAGAACCGCTTCCTGGCGGCCCGCGACGGCATGGCTGCGTCGTTCCTCGACCCCGAGCTGGAGATGTCGGTGCCGGCGCGGACGATCGCGTACGAGCTGCTCGAGGCGTGCGCGCCGCACGCGCACGACCTCGGCTGCCACGCGGAGCTCCAGGACGTGCGGCGGCTGGTCCAGACGCCGGGCGCCGCCTGGCAGCGCTACACGGCGTCCTCACGCGGGCTCGGCGGACTGCTGGCGGACCTCGCCGACGCCTACGTGGACTACCGCGACTAGCGGCCGCGGCCACGCTCGGCCGCGGCGAACCCGCGCGCGAACGCCCGCGCCGCGCGGTGCTCGTCGAGGCGACGGTCGAGGCCGCGGTAGCCGAGCCGGCTCGCCGCGCCCGCGCCGAGCGCCTTGAGCCGGCCGACCCGCCGGATCGGCGGCGGCGGCTCGCGCAGCTCCGGGTGCTTGCGGTAGAGGACCGCAGCCGCGGCGCCGACCTCCTCCATCCGCCGCTCGGTGCGTTCCGGCGTCTCGGTGCGCAGGTGGTGCGCCAGCGCGTGAGGGTCGTAGCGCAGCCGTAGCCCGCGCTTCGAGAGCCGGAAGCCCAGCTCGGTGTCCTCGTAGATCGGCAGCTCCTCGTCGAACGGCTCCAGGAAGTCGCGCTTCAGCGAGACGTTGACCGTGTAGAGCATCCGCCAGGTCACGTCCTCGGGGTCGGCGATCTCGGGGTAGGCGAACATCGGCCCGCCGTTCTCGAGCCAGTGCATGTGCGGTGTGACCTCGACCTCGGGCGACCAGGTCACGTGGCCGAGCAGCGCCTCGTGCGCCTCGGGGTGAGCGCGGTGGTGGTCGCGGTGGCGCTCGACCAGGCCGGGCTGGGCGATCGCGTCGTCGTCGAGGAACAGGACCAGGTCGCCGGTCGCTGCACGCATGCCGGTGTTCTTGGCGGCCGAGCGCCCGCCGGCCTGCTCGCGGCGCACCGCCTTCGCCCAGGGCCGCTCGGCGAGCACCGCGGGCGTCTCGTCGGAGGAGCCGTCGTCCACCACCACGACCTCGTCGGCCCCCTGGGGCTCGAGGGCGTCGAGGCAGCGGGCGAGCACGGGCGCGCGGTCGTGCGTCGGGATGACCACCGAGAGCCTCACGGGACCGGCGCGGCCGCGGTCGAGGGCGGCACCGCGCCCTCGGGGTCGGGCTCGGCCTCGGCGCGCCGCAGGCCGCGCAG
>DASVPL010000227.1:0-24727 GCA_036382905.1 Thermoleophilaceae bacterium
CTCGTGCTGGTCACGGGCGCGGCGTTCGGCATCGTCTGGGGTCTCGTTCGCGGCAACTCGGCCGGCTGGGGGAGCGCCGAGGTGCTGCTCACGCTCGTGTCCGGCGTGGCGCTGGTCGGGGCGTTCGCGATCTGGGAGTCACGGGCGGCCGCGCCGATGCTGCCGCTGCGCCTCTTCCGCTCGCGTGCATTCTCGGCGGGCAACGTGGCGATCTTCTTCCACTGGGGCTCGGCCCTCGGAGCCGTGTTCTTCATGGCCCAGTTCCTTCAGGTCGTTCTGGGATACGGCCCGCTGAAGTCCGGGTTGGGGCTCATGCCGTGGGGGGTGACGACCGTCGTCGTCGCCCAGGCCGTCGGGCGCCGCATCGGTCGCTACGGCGAGCGACCGTTCATCGCGGCGGGGTTGACGCTGAACGCCGTCGGGCTGATCGGGATCGCGCTGACCGCCGGCCCCTCGGTCGCCTACTGGCCGATCGCCGTCGGCCTGCTGCTCTCCGGCAGCGGCATCGCGATGTCGATACCGGCAGCGCAGAGCGCGGTGATGACATCCGTGGCGCCCCCCGACATGGGCAAGGCCTCCGGCGCCTTCAGCACGATGCGCCAGCTCGGCGGAGCGTTCGGCGTGGCGGTGCTCGTCGCGATCTTCGCGGGTGCCGGCAGCTACGACTCGCCGCAGGCTTTCAGCGACGGCTTCGTCGCGGCCGCCGTCGCCTGTGCGGGACTGTCGGTGCTCGGGGTGATGGCCGCGCTCGCGCTCCCGCGGCACGCGGCGAGCACGCGCGAGTCGTTGGACGCGATGCCGGCGCTCCAGGCCGGGAGGACGTGAGGGCGGTCCGGCGCGCTCTAGGCGGAGGCGATCCCCGCGAGCAGCCATCGGAGGCCGTTCTCGAAGTTCGTCTCGAGCTCCGCCGGAGACGGCAGCTGCGCGTCGTCGAGCTCGGGGTCGATCGGTGTCTGCGCGGTGAACGCGGCCGACCCGATCGTGTAGACGAGGAGCGCGCGGAGCGCTTCGCGCGCTGGCGTGCCGGTGATCCCCTGGGTGGCCAGCAGGGCGAGCATGATCTCCCCGAGCCGCTGCGCGTTGGGGCCGCGAGCGCCGCGGCGGGCCACGTAGAGCGGCACGAGACCGGGGTGCTCGAGCAGCACCTCATGGGTCGACGTCATCAGGCCGTACAGGCCGCCTCGCCAGTCGGTGCCGAGCGGGTCGGGGGCGTCCACCTGTGAGAGGAGGTCGTCGAGCACCTCGTCGATGAGCTCGGCCTTGGTGCGCACGTGGCTGTAGAGCGCACCCGGCGCGACGGCGAGGTGACGGGCCACCGCACGCATCGTCAGCCCGGCGGCGCCATGCTCGATCAGGAGCTCGCGCCCGGCGGCGATCACCAGCTCGCGTGTGATCCCGGCTCGCTGACCGGGCCTGCGGCTCGCCTCCACGAACTCAACTGTACACCGTCCAACTTAAGCTGTACACTGTTCAACTGATCCACTCGAAGGAGCGCTCCAATGGCTGACATTGCCCTATTCCCATCCGTCCTCGGTGTCCGCGCCGGTGTGCTGGACGCCCAAGATCGGCTGAGCCGTGCAGGGCACGAGGTCACCGTGATCGATCAGTACGACGGACGCTCGTTCGACGACTACGAGGAGGCCGGGGCCTTCGCCGAGTCGCTCGGCTACGCGGGACTGATGGCCGGTGCGTTCGCCGCGGTCGAGCGGCTGCCGGACGGCTTCATCGCGGTCGGCTTCTCGAACGGCGGTGGGATGGCCGAGCACGTGGCGCTTCATCGCGACGTCGCGGGAGTGGCACTGCTCGCCGGCGTGCTGCCGCTCGACATGCTCGGCGATCGGCCGTGGCCCGCCGGGGTGCCGGTCCAGATCCACTACACCCGGGACGATCCCTTCCGGCGCGAGGACTGGCTCGAGTCGCTGACGGGGAGCGTCCGCGCATCGGGCGCGAGCGTCGAGCTGTACGACTACGCCGGGGCGGGGCACCTCTTCACCGACCCGTCGCTGCCCGCCGAGTACGACGCCGCCGCCGCCGAGCAGCTCTGGCGGCGGGTGCTCGCCTTCTGTGCGGCCTGTGACGAGACGCGCCGGAGCGCGTCAGACCGGCTCGAGCTCGGCGTTCGCCCGCTCCAGCACCGTGCCCAGTACGTGACCGGCGGTGGCGAGATCGCCCACGGGCAGGTCGCCCCATAGGCGGTCGGTGACCTCGGTGATGGCGGCGCGGACCCGGCCGTGCAGTTGCCGCCCCGCCTCACTGACCTCGACTAGCGACCCGCTCCCGCCGGACTCGAGGAGCCGCGCGTCGGCGAGGGTCGTGAGATGGGCCCGCGCCTCCGCCGGGCTGACCTTGAGAGCGCCGGCCACCCGCTGGGTCAGCTCGTCGCGGTCGACGGGTCCGCCGGCGGCGACGCTCACCGACAGCGCGATCCACGCGGGCTGGTTCAGGTCGGTGCCGCTCAGCTGCCGCTCGAGGATCGCGCTGAGGGCCTTCTCGGTCTGGCCGATCACCGGCGCACCGAATGTCGGAGGTGCGGGCATGGGGCTTCCTTCCGTCGTCGTCTCGCCGCGCGTGTTGGTGATCCGCGTGGCGATCACGGCCGCCGCCAGGAGGAAGACGCTGCACGCCAGCAGGGCCCGCTGGAAGCCCGACGTGAGCGCGGTGGCGGGCTGTGCGTGGCTCTCCAGCAGATCGTTGATCCGGGTGGTCGCGATCGCCGAGAAGATCGCGAGTCCGAGGGCGCCACCGACCTGCGTCGAGGCATTCACGAGCGCCGCGGCCAGGCCCGCCCGGTCGGCAGGCACGCCCGCGTTGGCCGCGGTCGTGACGGCGACGAACACGGCGCCGAGACCGAGCGACATGATGAACATGCCCGGCAGCAGGTCGCTCACGTAGGAACCGTCGACGGGGATCCGCGAGAGCCAGAGGACGCCGCCCGCCGCGATCAGCGAGCCGGCGATGCTCACGGGCCGCGTCCCGACGCGCTCCAGCAGCTGCGACGAGACGCCGGCGGCCAGGCCGATGCCGAACGTGAGGGGCAGGTACGACGCGCCGGCCTGGATCGGCGAGTAGCCCAGCACGTTCTGCATGTAGAGCGTGAGGAAGAAGAACATCGCCAGGACCCCGGCCGAGGCGATCAGCTGCGTGGCGTCAGCGGCGGCGAGGCCCTTCACGCGGAAGATCGAGAGAGGGAGCAGGGGCTTCTTCGCGCGGTGCTCGTTGATCGCGAACCCCGCGAGCAGCGCCAGCGCTCCGGCCAGCCCGAGGATCGTTCGGCCATCGCCCCAGCCCTGGTCGGGCGCCTCCACCAGCGTGAAGACCAGCAGCAGCATCCCGGCTGTCGCGAGGATCGCTCCGGCCACGTCGAAGCTGCGGCGCTGCGGCTCGGGCCGCTCGCCGTCGATCAGCCGGAACACGCCCACCAGCACCACCGCCGCGGCGATCGGGTTGACGAACATCACCCAGCGCCAGCCGGGGCCCTCGGTGAGGAAGCCGCCGAGGAGCACGCCGGCCGCCGAGGCCAGGCCGGCGACGGCGCCCCAGATGCCGAGCGCCGTGTTGCGGTCGGACCCCTCCTGGAACGTGGTCGTGAGGATCGACAGCGCGGCGGGAAGGCTGAAGGCGGCGCCGATGCCCTGGGCGAGCCGGGCAGCCACCAAGAGGCCCGAGCTCCCGGCGAAGCCACCCACGAGCGACGCGCCACCGATCAAGACCACGCCCGCGACGAGCACACGGCGGCGGCCGAGGAGGTCCGCGGCCCGGCCGCCGAGCAGCATGAAGCCGCCGTAGGTGAGCAGGTAGCCGCTGGTCACCCACTGGAGGCCCTGCTCGGAGAAGTGGAGGTCCCGGCGGATCGAAGGGAGCGCGATGTTGACGATCGACGCGTCGACGAAGTCGAGGAACGCGACGGCGGCGAGCAGGGCGAGCGTGAGCTTGCCTCGCCGGGTCGCGAGGAGGGTTGGGGGCGCTGCTGCTGTCGCCATCTCTGATCTCCGTTCAATGGGAAACTGCTTGACCTGGGATATATTTTGTAGCACAAACTATATGTCGATCGTAGAAACGTGCAAAGCTCACGGTGTGGAAACGCCCCCTCGCCCCGAACCGCCGGTCGCGGAGTTCGCCGGGCAGCTCCTGTTCCGGCTCTGGCGCGCGTCGCACACGCGCGTCGCGGACGCGCTCGCGACGGTCGGGCTGACGCCGTCGTCGTTCGCCCTGCTCAACGTCATCGGTGCGCGCGAGGGAGCGATCCAGCAGCAGCTCGGCGCGGCCATGGGCATCGACCCGAGCACGATGGTCGCGCTGATCGACGAGCTCGAGCGGGAGGGGCTCGCACAGCGGCGCCCGTCCCCGACGGACCGTCGGGCCCGCCGGATCGTGATCACCGCGAAGGGACGCAGGCGCCGCGAGCGCGCCCGGAAGCTCGTCGCGGACACGGAGGACGAGGTGCTGCACGGACTGACGGCCGCCGAGCGCGACGAGCTGCTGGCGCTGCTGCGGCGCGCGCTCGAGGGCGCGCCGCCCCAGACGCCGTGGAGCTCCGCCGAGGGGGACTAGCCGCGCGCGGTCAGGTGCGCGTCGATCGCGTCGACGATCTCGCGGAGCCTGCCGCGGATTCCGGCGTCCTCGACCAGACCGCTCGGCGCGACGTCGGCACGGGTGATCGGCACCCGCGCGCACGCCGCCTCGACCAGGTCGGCATGCGCGTAGCTCAGCACCTTGCGCAGCGAGTCGTGGGCGTCCGCGCCGCCGCTGGGCGCGGCCGGCCCGGCGATGTTGACCCACGCGACCGGTGCCTCGTAGATCTCGTCGCCGCCGATGGTCCAGTCGAGCAGGTTCTTGAACGAGCCGGGCAGCGCTCCGGCGTACTCCGGCGTCGAGATCAGCACGGCGTCGGCGGCGCGGAGCCGGTCACGAAGCTGGACGACCTCGGCGGGTAGGGGATCGTGGTCGTCGTCGGGATTGAAGTGGGGGAGGGCCGCCATGCCGTCGTAGGTGACGGCGGTCCAGCCGTCCGGCAGCACGTCGCGGACCGTCCGCAGCGCGGCCTCGTTGGTGGAGCCCTGCCTGAGGCTGCCGCAGAGCAGGAGCAGCTCGGGCATCAGATCTGCCTCTCACTCGAGGGCTGGGCGGCGCGCAGTGCTTCCGCGGTCGCCTCGTCGGCGGGGAAGAACGCCTCGATCGACAGCTCGGACACGGTCACGTCGATCGCCGTGCCGAACGACGTGGCGGTGCTGATGAACGCGAGCGTCGCATCGCCGACCCGCAGCTGCAGGGGCACGGCGATCTCGGCGGCGTCGAGATCCGGGACGGGCGCGCGGTCCCCGCTCGGATATTCCGCGAGCTCCTCGTGGAGCGCGAACAGGGCGGGGTCGCCGCTCGCGACGGCCTGGCGCCCGAGCCGGTCGAGCAGATGCGCGCGCCACTCGCCGAGGTTCGCGATCCGGGGAGCGAGGCCGTCGGGGTGGAGGCTCAGCCGCAGCACGTTTACGGGCGGCTCGAGGAGATGGCCGGCGGCGCCGGCGGTGAGCAGCGGGATCGTCGCGTTGGCGGCGACCATCCCCCAGTGGCGGTCGACCACGAGAGCGGGATACGGCTCGTGCCCGCGCAGCACGCGATCGATCGCGGCGCGTACGGGGGCCATCTCCGCCGCGTCGAGGTCCCGCTGCCCGTACGCGGGCGCGTAGCCGGCGGCGAGCAGCAGAGCGTTGCGGTCGCGCAGCGGCACGTCGAGCTGCTCGGAGAGCTGCATGACCATCTCCGCGCTCGGGCGCGACCGGCCCGTCTCGACGAAGCTGACGTGACGGGCGGAGACCCCGGCGTCGAGCGCCAGGTCGAGCTGGCTGATGCGGCGGCGCTGGCGCCACTCGCGCAGTAGGGGGCCGACAGCGGGTCGCTCGGCAGTGCGCTGCATGCCGACCAACGTAGCCATGCCCGGGGCGCGGGTCACTTACCTCCGAGGTCATTGTGGTGGGGCGCGGCGGCGGTCACCGTTGCCGCCATGACACCTCCAACCAGAACCAATCGCACCCACTGGGCGGCCCTGCCCGTGTTGCTTGCCGGCAGCTTCGTCGTCGTACTCGACTTCTTCATCGTCAACGTCGCCCTGCCCTCGATCGCCGCCGACCTCGACGCCGGCGCCAGCTCGCTCGAATGGGTCGTCGCGGCCTATGGGCTGACCTTCGCGGCGTTCCTGATCACCGCCGGGAGGCTCGGCGACGAGCTCGGCCGCCGGCGCGTGTTCGTCGTGGGGCTCGCCCTGTTCACGCTCGCGTCCACCGCATGCGGGCTCGCCCCGAGCCCGACGACCCTCGTGCTCGCGAGGGCGCTCCAGGGCGTGGCGGGGGCGATCGTCATGCCGCAGGTCCTGTCGATCATCGGCGTGACCTACCGCGACGGCGACTACGTCAAGGCGCTCAGCGCCTACGGCGTCGCCCTGGGGCTCTCGGCGGTCGGCGGGCAGGTGATCGGCGGAGCGCTCGTGCAGACAGACGTCGCCGGCCTCGGATGGCGCGCGTGCTTCCTGATCAACGTCCCGATCTGCCTCGCCGCGATCGCCCTGACGCCCGCGCTGGTGCGTGAGTGTCGCGCTCCGAGCCGGGCGAGGATCGACCTCCTGGGCGCGGCGACGCTTGCCCTTGCGCTCGTCGCCGTCCTGCTGCCCCTGATCGAGGGGCGCCAGCACGGGTGGCCGGCCTGGACGTGGCTGTCGCTCGCGATCGCCCCGCTTCTCCTCGCGGGCTTCGTCGCGCGCCAGGCGCGGCTCGCGCGCCGCGGCGGGAGCCCGCTCGTGGACCTGAGGCTGTTCCGCGAGCGAGCTTTCTCGGCGGGTCTGCTCGCGCAGCTGCTGCTGGCCAGCGCCCAGGCGTCGTTCTTCGTCTACCTCGCGCTGTACCTCCAGCAGGGGCGCGGCCTCGACCCGCTCGAGGCGGGCCTCGCCTTCTCGATCCTCGCGTTCGCGTACGTCGCGGTCTCGGGTCCGGCGCCGGCCCTCACGGAGCGATTCGGCCGGTCCCTGGTGGCCGCGGGCGGCATCAGCCTCACCCTCGGGCTCGGCTCGTTCGCCGGCGTGGTGGGGGAGATCGGAAACGGCGGGTCGATCGCCGTCCTGGTGCCGTCGCTCTTACTGGTCGGTGCCGGCATCGGGCTGTGCCTCACCCCGCTCACGTCGACGGTGCTCAGCTGCATCGACCCGGCGCGATCCGGAGCCGCCTCGGGCGTCCTCTCCACGACGCAGCAGGTCGGTTACGCGCTCGGCGTGGCGGTCACCGGCGTGATCTTCTTCGGCGCCGGGCGAGCGCCCGCGCAGGGATTCGAGCTGGCGTCGGTGCAGCTCACAGCGGTCGCCGCGGCGCTCGTCCTGATGACCGGGATGCTGCCGCGGCGGGTGACGCCGCAGGTTGCCGCGCCGGCGGGTTAGAGCCCGAGCTCGGCGAGCCGGCGCACGGCTGCGTCGAGATCCGCCGGGTCCAGCGAGGCGAACGTGAGCCGCAGGAACGACCCGTCGGGCTCGGATGGAAACCACTGACGGCCAGCGCTGACCAGTACGCCGGCGCGCAGCGCCGACCGCGCGACGGCGTCGTCGTCGGTACCGTCGCGAAGCCTCACCCAGACGTGCAGCCCGCCGTCCGGCACGTCCGGCACCGACACGGCCGACAGGTGACGAGACAGGCCTTCGAGGAGGGCGTCGCGACGGCGGCGCAGCTCGCCGCGAAGGCGCTTGAGGTGCCGCTGCCAGCCGGGCGATCCCACGATCTCGAGCGCCGCCTCCTGGAGCGGGCCGGCCACGAAGAAGTCGTCGACGACGCGCGCCGCACGCAGCCGCTCCGCCGCGGGGCCGCGGGCGGCGAGCCCACCGATCCGCAACCCCGGCGCGGCCGGCTTCGTGAGCGATCGGACGTACACGACGTGACCGTGATCGTCCGTGGCGGCCAGCGGCGCGGGCGCGTGCTCGGCGATGGAGAGATCGCGCGCCCAGTCGTCCTCGATCATGAACGCCCCGTGCTGCTGCAGCAGTGTCAGGATGTCGCCGCGACGCGACGGGGCGAGCACGGCGCCGTGCGGGTTTGCGTACAGCGGCTGGCAGTAGAGCAAGCGGGAGCCGGTGCGGGCGAGCGCCTCCTCGAGCAGGTCGGGCCGGAGACCCTCGGCGTCGCACGGCACCGGCGTGATCCGGAGATCGGCGGCGCGGGCGCCGGCCAGTGCCCCGAGGTACGCCGGGGACTCGACCAGCACCGCCGCGCCGGGCTCGGCGAGCGCGCGGAACGCGCATGCGAGCGCTGCCTGCGTGCCCGGGGTGATCATCACGTCGTCGGGGCTCATCCCGATGCCGAGGTCCTGGGCGAACCACGCGCGCAGCGGCTCGAGGCCCTCCACCGGCAGCCGGTCCCAGATCCCGGGGCGCCGCGCGGCCCGGATCAGGGCGTCGCGCAGCAACGTGACGGGCTGAAGATCGGCCGGGAGGTATCCGCTCGAGAGTGAGAGCACCCCCGGTGGCGGAAGCGAGACGAGCTCCGCGAGCGGGCGGCTGAAGCCGCGCGGTGGCCCCAGCGCGACGCTCTGCCAGCTCGGGTCCCGTGGCGACGACGGGAGCGGGCGCTCGGCCACGAACGTGCCCTGCCCCGGCCGCGCGGTCACGAGCCCCTCCCGCTTGAGCTGCGCGAGCGCCTGCTGGACTGTTCCCGGCCCGGCGCGATGCCGAGACATCAGCTCGCGCACCGCCGGCAGCCTCGTCCCGGGAGGTTGCGATTGCGCCGCGGTTCGCAGGGCAGCGATTACAGCGTCGCGATTGTTACCATTGGCCATGCCTAGTCAGAGTAACGCTACTGGTACGGCGGCGGTAACGCACCCCGGGGCGCTCGGCCCCATGCGGCGGGTCGCGGGGTTCCTCGCGGACAGCGCGCTGGTACCCGGCTTCCTCGGAGTCCTCGCGTTCTCGTTCACCCTGCCGGCCACGCGCGTGGCCGTCCAGGACCTCGACGGCACCGTCGTCGGGCTGGGGCGCGCGCTGGTGGCTGCCGTGCTCGCGGCCGCGCTGCTCAGGGCACGGCACGAGCGCCTGCCGGACCCCTCGCAGCTGCGGCGGCTCGGGGTGGTCGCGCTCGGGGTCATCATCGGCTTCCCGCTCTGCACCTCCCTCGCGCTGACGCTCGTCCCCGCATCCCACGGGGCGGTGTTCGTGGGACTTATCCCCGCGGCCACGGCGGTCATGGCGGTGCTGCGCGCGGGTGAGCGCCCGTCGGCGCCGCTGTGGATGGCGGTGGCCGCGGGCGTGGTCGCGGTGCTCGTCTTCGCGGCGGCGCGCGGAGCCGGGGAGCCGCGCACGGGGGACCTGCTCATCCTCCTGGCCGTCGCGCTCTGTGCCGTCGGCTACGCGGAGGGCGGGTCGCTGGCGCGCGAGATCGGCGGTTGGCGCGTGATCTGCTGGGCGCTGGTGCTGGCCGCCCCGGTGCTGGCGCCCGTGGTGGCGTGGAGGGTGGCCGAGACCGGGCTCCACGGCGGCGCCGACGCGTGGCTCGGCTTCGCGTACGTGTCGGTCGTGAGCATGTTCCTGGGCTTCTTCGTCTGGTACCGCGGGCTGGCTCGCGGCGGGATCGCGCGAATCGGACAGCTTCAGCTCGCGCAGCCGGTCCTGACGCTGACCTGGGCGGCGCTGATCCTCGGCGAGCGCTTCGGAGCCGCGACGGTCGTTGCCGCTGCCGCCGTGCTGATGTGCGCGGCCATAAGCCAGCGCGCGCGCTAGAGCTCCTCGCGTGCTAGGGCCTGCTGAGCTCCTCGCGCGCTAGGGCCGGCTGAGCTCCTCGCGCGCGCGCCTATCTAAGCCGATGCTTCGCGCCGGGGTGCCCGTGTAGAGGACCTCGCGTTCCCACTCGCCGGGCGGCTGCGAGTGCAGCGCCCAGTACCGCTCGGCGATCTCGTCCGGGTCGAAGTCCGTGCCGGGCGCGACCGCGCCGGCGACCGTCACCGTGGCCACGTGGAGGCCGCTGGGCGCGAACTTCGCTTCCAGCAGCTCGGCCAAGGCGCGGACGCCCGCCTTCCCGAGCGACAGGCTCGTCACCTCGGGAATCGGAGTGGGCATCCCGCCGGTGATGATGATCGTGCCGCTGCCGCGCGCCGCCATCCGGGGGGCGAGGTGGCCGATCGCGGTGATCGCCCCGCCGACGTTGGTCGCCCAGGCGTCGAGATGTCCCTGCGCCATCAGCTCGCCGAACTCGTCCCACTGGATTAGCGCCGCGTTGTAGACGAGCACGTCGGGGACCCCGAACCGTTCGGTGATCGCGTCGAGGGCTGCCGTCAGAGCCCCGGTGTCGGTGACATCGGCGGCGGCCGCTGCAGTCTCGGCCCCCGTGCTGTCGAGCTCCGCCTGAACGCCGGCGAGGGTGGCGGACGACCGCGCGATCACGCCGACCGGATAGCCCTCGCGCGCGAACCGCCGGGACACGGCGAGGCCGATCCCGGGGCCGGCGCCGACCACGATCGCGCCGGACATCACGCGGCCTCGGAGTGCGCGGGCCTGAGGGGCTCGGCGACGGGTTGCTCGGCGGGGTCGGCGACGGAGATCGCCTCGAGGACGGTCGACGCGACGACGATCCCCAGCGCGATGAAGCCGGACGCGACGAGCAGCGCCAGGCGGTAGCCGTCCACGAGCGCCTCGGCGTGCGCCGTGCCCTGGCTCGCCAGGCTCTCGGTGCGTTCGGTCGACAGGGTGGCGAGCACGGCGAGGCCGAGCGCTCCGCCGACCTGCTGGGTCGTGTTAACGAGCCCGGAGGCGACGCCTGCATCCTCCGGGGTCGCCCCGGACATCGCGAGCGACACGATTGCCGGGAACGCCAGGCCGGCTCCCGTGCCGAACAGGACCATGGTCGGGAGCACGTCGACGAGGTAGTCGGCGTCGATCGGCAGCCGCGTGAACCACAGCAGGCCGGTGAGCACCAGCCCGAGACCCGTGATCAGCGTGGGCCGCGGCCCGACCCGGAGGATCACCCTGTCGGTGACCCGCAGCGACATGACCGCGATCAGCAGGGCGACGGGCAGGAACGCGAGGCCCACGTCGGTCGGCCCGTATCCGAGGACCCGCTGGAGGTACAGCGCTCCCATGAAGAACATGCCGAACAGGCCGCCCACCATGAGGACCTGGACCGCGTTCGCGCCCGAAACGTTGCGGGAGCGGAGGATCCTCAGGTGCATGAGCGGCACCTTCGCCGTGGCGAGCCTGGCGACGAAGGCGGTCAGCAGCGCGATGGCGATCGCTCCCAGCCCGAGCGTGTGGAGGGAGCCCCAGCCGTAGTTCACCGCCTCGACGATCGTGTAGACGGCGAGCATCAGCCCGCCCGTGATCAGCAGCGCGCCGGGCACGTCGGCGCCCCTGCGGATGCCGATGCCGGTGTCGTTCTCGATCAGCCGCGCGGAGAGGAACATCGCCGCGACCCCGAACGGGAGGTTCACGAAGAAGATCCAGTGCCAGCTGATCGACTCGGTGAGGACGCCGCCGGCGAGGAGGCCGAGCGATGCCCCGGAGGCGGCGACGAAGCTGTAGACGCCGATCGCCTTCGCCTGCTCCCTGGGTCCGGGGAACATCGTGACGATCATCCCGAGGATCACGGAGGAGGTCAGCGCGCCGCCGACGCCCTGGACGAAGCGCGCTCCGATCAGCATCCCCTGGCTCGAGGCGAGCCCGCACGCGGCCGAGGCGAGCACGAACAGCGCGAGCCCCGCGGTGAAGACGCGCTTGCGGCCGACGAGATCACCGAGCCGCCCCGCGAGGAGGAGCAGCCCGCCGAACGGGATCAGGTACGCGTTCACGACCCAGGCGAGACTGGACTGGGTGAACCCGAGGTCGGTCTGGATCGACGGCAGCGCGACGTTCACGATCGTGCTGTCGAGGATGATCATCAGCATTCCGACGCAGAGGACGTAGAGGGAGAGCATGCGCGCCCGGTCGGTTGGCTGGCGGTCGAGCTGTTGGACTGAGTGCGGGGTGGTCACGGCCGACCTTTCTGACGGGAGTACCGGAGGGAACGACCGTAACAGATTGTCCCGTTCGGGAATATCTTGTACGGGAGCATATGTCGGCAACCGGCCGCAGCGCGCCGCGGGCGGTCGGCCGGATGAGAGAGCGCGGGGCTAGCCGCGGGGGGCGCGCCGGCGCGGCGCGTGAGCGCAGGCGACGGGCTCGGACAGGCGGTCCTGAGCAAGCGCCGAAAGGGCGTCGACGAGCACGCCCCGCTGCCGCTCGGGGAGGCTCCCGAGCACTTCCGCCTCGATCCTGGCGACCTCGCGCTCACCGCGGGCGACGAGCTTCCGGCCGGCGGGCGTGACCCTGATCACCCGCGCGCGGCGGTCGTTCTCGGACGGCACACGCTCCGCGAGCCCGTGAGCTTCCAGCTCGTCGATCGTCACGACCATCGTCGTCTTGTCGAGTCCGATCGCCGTGGCCAGCTCGGTCTGCGTGTACTCGCCCTTCATGGCGGACGACAGCACGCAATGCGCGCGCGGCGTGACGCTGAACCGCTCCAGCGCCGCCGTCGTCTCCGTGGCCAGCGCGTGACTGACCCAGGCGAGCAGCCAGTTGAGGTTGTCCGGCACCGGAGGGCTCTGAGTCTCCGATCCGGCTTCCTTGACCGACGCGTCCATGGGCACCGAGCCTAACACGGTCGTGCCGTTTGGGACTATCTATGTCGGAACGATTCATCGCCCCGTCAGCCGCGCCGGCCCGCCTCGCGCGCGGCCTCGTGGACCTTCCGGCGCCCGGCGTCGGCGTCGCCCGTGAGCGTGGGGTGGAAGCGCAGCGCGGTGATGTCGGTGATGCCGGTCCACCGCAGCCAGTCGTCGAAGTAGGTCGACTGGAAGTTGGTCCCGAACTCGCTTCCGAGCGGCGGGCCCCACACCGCGCTCGTGTAGACCACGAACGCCTTCTTCCCCCTGCCCTCGAGCAGGCCCGTGTAGCCCGTCTGGGGGTCCACGCCGAAGACCGTCCCCGGCTGGGAGATCACGTCGATGAGCTGCTTGAGGATGTAGGGGATGCTCGCGTTCCACATCGGAACGCCGAAGAGCAGGACGTCGGCCGCGTCGAAGCGGTCGAACGCGGCGCGCGCATCCCTCCACGCCGCCGCCTGCTCGCCCTCGGGGGTGCCGCCCCCGAAGACCGTCATCTTCGCCGCGGCCGCGGCCGGGCCGAACGCCGGCAGGGATCCGTCCCAGAGGTCCCACGTGTCGACGTCCACGTCGGGGTGCGCCTCCCGGTAGCTTTCGAGGAAGGCGTTCGCGATCTGAATCGACTCCGACGCGCCGCCACGCGGGCTCGAGCTGATGTGCAGGAGGCGGCTCATCGCGGTGCTCCCTCGACCGCGGCGGGCACCTCGAGGGGGAGTCCGGCCTCCTGCCAGTCGTCCTTGCCCTCGGCGTACTTGCGCACGTTCGTGTAGCCCATCGCGGTCAGCTTGTTCGCGGCGATCTCGGAGTTGCGGCAGGCCGTGTTCGAGCAGTACGTCACGATCTGGGCGTCGCGATCCGGCAGCAGCTCGCCGGCGCGCTCGGCGATCGCCTCGTAGTGGATGTGGATGGCACCCGGCAGGTGGCCCTGCGCGAAGTGCTCGGCGCGAAGCGTCTCGACGACGGTCACGTCGCCCGCCTCGATTGCCTCCTGCAACTGCTGACGGCTGATGGTCCTGGCCATGGGTCTCTCCTGTTCGGCGTTTGGTCGAGGCCCCAAGGTGATGGGCCTCGGCGCCCGCGTCCAAGACCGATCGACTGGGTCGAGATAGGCTGCGCCTATGACGCCGGAGCTGCGGCTCATCCGCTACTTCGTGGCCGTCGCCGAGGAGGGCAACGTCACCCGCGCGGCCGAGCGTCTCCACATCTCGCAGCCGTCGCTCAGCGCGGCGATCAAGCAGCTCGAGGAGCAGCTCGGCGTCGAGCTGTTCGCACGCAGGGGACGCCAGATCGCGATCACGCCGGCCGGGGAGCTGCTGCGCGACCGCGGGCGCGAGCTGCTCGAGCACGCCGAGGTGGTGGTCGACGTGGTCACCGCGCGCGACCGGGCCGGCGCGGGCCGGCTGCGCCTGGGGCTCTCGCCGACCGCTCGCTACGGCGTGGCACCGGAGTTGCTCGCGGCCTGTGCCGCCAGCGCCCCGGCGACGATGATCTACACCGCGGAGGACACCACCGGCGCCCTCATCCGCGACGTGGCGCGCGGCCAGCTCGACATGGCGATCGCGTTCTGCGCCCCGCCGGACGCGGCGGGCGTCGACCAGATCCTCGTGCGCGAGGAGCCCGCTGTGGTGCACCTGCCGGCGGCGCACCCGCTGGCGTCACGCCCCCGGCTCAGCCTGCCCGAGCTCGCCGAGGAGACCATCCTCGTCGCGGCCAGCCGCGATTCGAGCGGGTTCACCGATCGCATCCTCGGCGCCTTCACGGAGCTCGGGATCGCGCCGCGCACGCGAGCCGATCCCTACCCCGACCTCGGGCTCCAGGCCGTACGCGAGGGTCTCGGGCTCGTGATCTACGCGCGCAGCGCCTTCCCGGAGCGGCTCGCCGGATCGGCGTTCGTGCCGGTCGACCCGCCGCTGACCCTTCCCTTCCAGCTCGTCGTCAGGGAGGGCCCGAGGAGCGCGGCCGTCGAGGCCGTGGCGTCGATCGCGCGGAGCCTCAGCGAGGCGGCGTAGCCGTCTCGAGCTGCAGCTCCTCGCCCGGCGCGAGGGTCTCGACCGTCAGGCCGAGCCTCTCGCCCTCGCGGGCGAACGCGCCGGACGGATCGTCGACCTGCACGTAGAACGGCGGCGCGTGCACGCCGTCGTAGTGCATGGGGACCGCTCGTCCGGCTCCGAGGATGTGGGCGGCCACCGCCGCCTGGTGGGGGTCCATCGCCGCGGCGAACGGACTGGGCGGCTGGCGGTGCGGGAAGTTGCAGACCGCGCCGTTGATCGGTAGGAACGCCACGTCGATCGGATCGCTGCGAAGCGCGATGCTCCACCACGAGCCGTGGAAGAGCGTGTCGCCCGCGTGCAGCACCCGCTGCCCGTCGGCCTCGATCAGCCACGAGAGCTGCGGATCGCCGAAGCCGTCGACCGCCGGCAGCGCGGTGACGGCGAACGGGCCGATCGTCCTCGCCTCCCACGGCTGCAGGGAGTCCGTCTCGAGCTCGTGCTCGAGCAGTCCCCGCTCGCCCGCCTCGGTCCCGACTGCGTCGGTCCCGGCGACCGGTACGGAGTGCGGCCGCAGCACGGGACCGCCGCCCTTCAGGACGGCGGCGAGCGCGGCGGCGTCGACGTGGTCCTCGTGCAGATGGGTCACGAGCGCGGCGTCGGCGTCCCGCGACGGCTGCGGCAGCGGCGCGCGGGGACCGGTGAGCAACGGCTCGAAGGCACCGAAGGATCCGATCAGGTCGACGACGAGTGTGGTGTCGGCACTGGTCAGTGCGATACCTGCCCAGCCGAGGCGGCGTATTTGCATGCGGCGAGTTCTAGCACACGATCGTTCCCTAAATGGCGTTCGCTCGCGTGCTAAGGCTAAGCTGGACCCATGAGCCCGCGACGCAGCGCAGCGGAGGCACGCGAGACCCGTGAGAGCATCGTCGCGGGCGCTGTCGCGATCGGGTCGCGCGAGGGGCTCGAGAGCCTGAGCTTCGGCAGGGTGGCCGAGGCGGCGCACCTGAGCAAGTCCGGCGTGAGCCGCCACTTCTCGACGAAGGAGGAGCTTCAGCTGGCCACGCTCGCCGTCGGCAGGCGGCGCTTTCGCGAGGAGGTCTGGGAGCCGGCCGCGCATCGGCGCCCTGGCCTCGAGCGCCTTCGGGCGGTAATGGAGTCCTGGCTTGGCTTTCTCCAGGTGTGCCCGTTCCCCGGCGGCTGCCTCGTCACATCGGCCGCGACCGAGTTCGACGGGCGCAGCGGCCCGGTGCGCGACGCGGTGGTGGGGGAGCTGGCGCTCTGGCGCACGATGCTCGAGCGCGAGATCGAGGTCGCCGTCCGGACCGGCGAGCTGCCGGAGGACACCGACGCCGAGCTGCTCGCGTTCGAGCTCGGGGGCATCGCGCTGGCCACCAACCAGGCGGTTCAGCTCCACGGCGACGGCGCCGCGGCCGAGCGCGGCGCCCGCGCGGTCGAGCGGCTGTTGCAGCCGTCCGGCTGATTTAGCGCACGTTCGGTTGCTAATGTGGCGCGCCCCGTCCAAGGAAGGGGGGCCCCAGATGCCTCCGACCGCCGCACCAGCCCTCACCACCATCGCGCCCGGCGTCAAGCAGGTGACCGTCGGCGAGCGCGCGATGAGCCAGGTGTACCTGCTCGACCACCCCGACGGCCCGGTCGCGTTCGACGCCGGCGTGAGGGGCACGGGGCAGGCCGTGCTAGATGCCGCCGGGGCGCCCCTGTCGCGCGTGGTGCTGAGCCACAGCCACATCGACCACAGGGGCGGGGCGAACGAGCTCGGCGCCCCGGTCTTCTGCCATCCGGACGAGGTCGCCGACGTGAAGGGTGACGCCGGGGCGAGCTACACGGACTTCGGGCTGATCCGCAACCCGGTCGTGCGCGAGGCGATGCCGAAGCTGCTCGCCCTCTGGGACGGCGGCCCGGTCGACGTGGCCGGGACGGTCGCGGCGGGCGACGACGTGGCGGGCTTCGAGGTCATCCACCTGCCGGGCCACGCCCCGGGCCAGATCGCGCTGTTCCGGCATGGCGATCGCCTGCTGCTCGCGGCCGACAGCATCTACACGATCGACATGGAGGCCGGCCGGCCCGGGGCGCCGCGTGTGCCGCACCCCGCCACGAGCTGGGACACCGAGATGGCGAGAGCATCGATCCGGCGGCTGATCGGGCTCGAGCCGGCGAGCGTCTTCACAGGTCACGCGGGCCACTTCGACACCGACGTCGCGCGACAGCTCGAGGCCGCCGCGAGCTTCTCGTACGCGTGAGCCACGGATGCTGATCCGCCGGCTGAGCTGGTGCGGCGTCGAGCTCGAGGCCGGCGACGGCTCGGTCGCGGTCATCGACGTGCTCGAGGACGTGCTGCCGCTCGAACGGTTCCTCGGCCCGCCGGCCGCACCGGTCAGACGCCTGGCGCGCGAGGGCCGGGCGACCGTCGGAGCGCTGACGCACCTGCACCGCGACCACGCCGACGCGTCGGCGCTAGCGCGCGTTCTCGCGCCCGACGCGGTGGTGCTCCGGCCGCCGCCGCAGCATGGCGAGCCGCTCGAGGTCGCGGGGACGCGCCAGGCGGAGGCCGAGCTCGCCGAGCACGGCATCCGGACACGGGTGGTGGAGGTCGGCGAGGTCGTGACGCACGGCCCGTTCACGTTCACCGCGCTGCACGGCGTCGACGCCGGCGGCGACCCGCAGCACTCGTGGCTGATCGAGGTCGACGGCTGCCGGCTCGTCCACGCCGGCGACACCATGTGGCACGGCGAGTGGTGGACGCGGGCGCTGCGTCACGGGGCCGTCGACGTCGCCTTCCTGCCGATCAACGGGCCGAGGGTGGACTTTCCGCACCGGCAGCCGGCGAGCGGGCTGCCGGGCGCGATGACGCCCGAGCAGGCCGCCGCCGCGGCGGCGGCGATGCGCGCTCGCGTCGTCGTGCCGATCCACTACGGGCTGTTCGCGAAGCCGCCGTTCTACGAGCCGGTCGAGCGCCCCGAGACGCGCCTTCGCGCCGCCGCCGAAGGCCGCGGGCTGGCGGTCAGGGTCCTCGGCGACGGCGAGCGGTTCACGGTCACCGCGGCCGCGCCGGCGCCCGCCCCCGCGACCGCACCGGCGCCCGCCCCCGCACCGGCGCCCGCCCCCGCGCCGGCCCCCGCGACCGCGACCGCCGCCGCGCCCGCGGCGTCCACCGCCACCGACTAGGCAGCCGCCTCGAGCGTCTCCTTCGCCACCTGCGTGCCGCGCTCCATCATCTCGCCCGTACGCTCCTCCGCCTCGTCCGGGAGCAGGTCCGCTGTCCAGACGAAGCGCGCGCGGCCGTCCTCCTCGGCGAGCACCTGCGCCACGCCGTTGTGGTGCTCGTAGGGGCCGTTCACGATCGACCAGACCAGCCGCCGTTCGGCCTCGTCGACCGTGACGATCCGCTCCTCGAGCACCATCCCCGTAAAGAACGTGACCATGCGGGTCCGGCCCTCGACGCGGGCGTCGGTCGCGAAGCCGGGCACGAGCCGCTCGTGCAGCGCGCCCCAGTCGCGGACCGCGTCCCAGACCTTGTCCGGGCTCGCATCGATCACCGCCTCCTTACGTACCGTCGCCATCGGATCGCTCCTCCTGTTCGTGGGTCCGTCAAGCGTGTGACTCGGCCGGCACGGCGCCGGCGGCGCGGGTCGGTACCAGCGCGCGCGCCGCACAGAGGGCCGTGAGCACGAGCACCCCGCCCAGCACCGCGGTCGTGACCGCGAGGCCGTGCGCGGAGTCGTGTGCGCCGGCGCTCAGGTAGATCCCGGTGAACGCCGCGATTCCGATCACGTTGCCAACCATGCTCCCGGTGATCACGAGGCCGCTCAGGTCGCCGGCCTGCGCCGCGCGCACGGCGGTGGTGAGCCAGGTCGCGAGCGGGCTGTAGCCGCAGGCGTGTCCGACCCCCGCCACCACCAGCACCGGCGCCGTGGCCAGGACGGGCCAGGCTCCGCCGGAGGCGATCAGCCCGATCGCGCCCACCCCGGCCGCCATGACCAGCGGGCCGGCGATCGGCAGGCGGCGCCGCACCCCGGCACCGAGCCGCGTCCAGGCGAGGCTCGCGGCGCCGAAGCCGCTCGCGTAGCACGCGAACACCAGCCCCGCCTCGAACGGGCTGAAACCGAGGCTGTTCTGGAGATGCAGCGTGAGGCTGATCAGGAAGCCGGAGTAGCTGGCCATGATCAACAGAACGGCCGCGACGCCCGCCGCCACCCCCGGCAGGCGCAGCACGTCGAGGTCGAAGAGAGGGGCGCGGCCGCGCGCTCGGACCCTGCGCTCGACGACCGCGAAGGCGGCGAGCGCCGCCCCGCAGGCGGCGAACGACGGCCAGACCCATGCGGGCCAGCCGCTATCGCGGCCGAACGTCAGCGGGAGCACCAGGGCGAGCAGGGCCCCGGTCAGGAGAGTCGCGCCGGCGAGGTCGAGCCGCCGCGGGTTGGCGACCCCCGGGTCGCGCAGGCCGCGGCGGGCGCCCAGCAGCAGGAGCACGCCGATCGGAGCGTTCAGCAGCAGCGCGGGCCGCCACGCCGCGCCGAGCACGTCCGCGCTCACGAGCGCCCCGCCCAGGATCTGCCCGGCCGCGACGCCCACGGCCAGGATGAACGAGTACGCCCCGACCGCGCGCGCCCGCGTCTCGCCCGTGTACTGGAGCTGGATGATCGATAGGACCTGGGGCGTCATGAGTGCGGCGGCGACTCCCTGCATCGCACGGACGGCGATCAGGATCGTCGGGTTCGGCGCGAGGCCGCCCGCCAGCGACGCAAGCGTGAACCCGGTGAGGCCGACGAGGAACGCGCGTCGGCGGCCGATCACGTCCCCGATCCGCGCGCCGGTCACGACCAGCGCGGCGAACGCGATCGTGTACATCCCCACCACCAGCTGCAGCTCCGCGTCGGACGCGTCGAGGCTCGTCCGCAGGCTCGGCGCGGCCACCGCGAGGATCGAGCCGTCCATCACGGCCATGGCCTGGCCGGTCAGCAGGATCAGGAGCGTGCGCATGGCCGGCAGGCTTCCAGGCGGCCGCCGAACGCTCTTGGACTTTCTTGCTCGTTTGCGAAGATGGGCGGATGCTCGACTCGCGGACGATCGCCGCCGAGGGCGACATCGCTATCGCGGACGTCGCGTGCACGCACGAGCGGGGGAGGGGCGAGACGACGGAGTACGCCGACCGGCACGCGGTCGTGTTCGTCCGTCGCGGTTGCTTCTCTCGCGTGGCCGACGGGGTGGAGGCGCTGCTCGACCCCACCACGGCCTACTGCATGAACCCCGGCGAGGAACAGCGCTACGACCACCCGCACTCGCACGGCGACGACTGCACCGCGGTGTTCCTTCCCGCCGAGCTCGTCGGCGACCTGACCCGCGACGGCCGGCTGCCCTCACGGGCGCTCCCGGTCTCATCCGCGGCCGACCTCGAGCACCGGCTGCTCGTGCACGCAACGCACGAGGCCGACGTGCACGAGGTGATCGAGCGGTCGATCGCGCTCGCCGCGCTGACCGTCGGACACGTGTCCGCGCCGCGCCCGCGCGCGCGACGCCCCGCGGCCCGGCGCGCTCACGCCGCGCTCGCGGCCGGGGCACGCGAGGCCCTCGCCGACGACCCCGACGCCTCCCTCTCCGTCCTGGCGGCGCGGCTCGCGGTCTCCCCGCACCACCTCAGCCGCGTGTTCCGCGCGCAGACCGGCAAGACGATCGCGCGCCACCGGATGCGGCTGCGGGCGCGCGCCGCGCTCGAGCGCCTTGGCGGCGGCGAGAGCGACCTCGGGCGGCTCGCAGCGGACCTCGGGTTCGCCGACCAGAGCCACATGTGCCGCGTGCTCGACCGCGAGACCGGTCGCACGCCCGCCGCGCTTCGCCACGCGCTCGGCGCGTCGTCCAAGCGTTAGCCGAGCCCTTCAGTCGAGCTGCAGTCGCTGGACCCGCTGGAGGTGGCGCTCGTTCAGCTCCCGACTGCGGGGATGGCCACTAGCGGCGCTCGTGGGCGAGACGCAGGCCGAGGGCTACCAGGGTCATCCCGGTGATCGCGTCCAGCACCCGGCGCGGCCGCGGGCGGTCGAGAAGCTCGCCGAACCTGGCGATCACCGCGGCGTAGGCGCTGAGCCAGAGCGCTGTCATCGAGCAGAAGCAGAGGCCGAGCAGCAGGGGGCTGACGAACGAAGCGTGCTCGCCGACGAACTGCGGCAGCAGGCTGGTGAAGAACACGGCCATCTTCGGGTTGCCGAGATTGCTCACCATGCCCTGCCGGAAGGCCGCCGCCGCCCGCAGTGGCTTCTCCGGTGCGCGCCCGTCCGTGGCGTGGGCTCGGGACCGTCTGGACAGAGCGCGGCGCAGACTCCCCAGCCCGAGCCCGATCAGATAGAGGCTGCCCGCGACCTTGACCACGAGGAAGGCCGGCTCGGACGCAAGCAGCAGCGCGGCCAGCCCGGCGGCCGTCGCCGCGCTCCACGCCGCCTGGCCGGCCGCCACGCCGAGCGCGGTGTGGACACCGGCCCGCCGGCCGCCGCGCAGCGTGTTGCGAATCGCAAGGGCCGTGTCCTGGCCCGGGGTCACTATGACCAGGGCGGAGACGGCGAGGAAGAGGCCGATCTGGGAGATGACTCAGTTTCCGTCGACGAGTGGCGTAGCAGCCTAGCCCTGCTCGCGCAGCAGCGTGCCCAGGTTGGCCACCGGCCCCAGGTGCCGCAGCTTGTCCGGGTTGACGATCGAGCGCACGCCCTGGATCTGACCCTCAGCGACGTCGATGACCATCACGCTGAACAACCTGCCCTCGCCGTCGAAGAACAGCGCACCCGGCTGCCCGTTCACCTCCTCGCGCCGCAGGGTGACGCCGCCGAGGAGGCGGTCGCCGGCGCGCTGCCAGGCCGTCAGCGTGCGCGCCACCCGGGCGCGGCCGTGGACCGCTCGCGCGAGGGCCGGCACCTTGCCACCGCCGTCGCCGTGGAGCACGACGTCGTGGGCCAGCAGCTCCTCCAGCCCCTCGAGATCGCCGTCCTCGGTGGCCGCGAAGAAGCGGGCCGCGAGCTCCTCCCGCTGCTCGCGCGAGGCCTCGAACCGGGGGCGCCGCTCCTCCACGTGGCGGCGGGCCCGCGTGGCGAGCTGGCGCGCGTTCTGCTCGCTCGTCCCGACTATCTCCGCGATGCGGTCGTAGGGCTCGTCGAACACCTCACGCAGCAGGAACGCGGCGCGCTGCTCGGGCGACAGGCTCTCGAGCAGGACGAGGAAGGCGAGCGACAGCGAGTCCGCCATCTCGGCCCTGCGGGCGGGATCGTCGTCGGCGCTCGCCACGAGCGGCTCCGGTAGCCAGTCGCCCACGTAGGTCTCGCGCCGGACCCGCGCCGAGCGCAGGTGGTCGAGCGCCAGCCGCGCGACCACCGTCGCCAGGTAGGCGCGCGGCGACTCGATCCGCACGCCGCTCTCGATCGCCCCGTGGAGGCGGAGGAACCCCTCCTGCACCACGTCCTCCGCCTCGCTGACGCTGCCGAGCATCCGGTAGGCGATCGCGAACGCCGAGGGCCGGAGCTCGTCGAACTGCTCCTCGGTCATGGTCAGCCGAGCCCCTGCGCGAAGCCCTGCCGCCAGCTCGCATAGCGCGGCTGCCAGCCGAGCTCGCGCTTCGCCTTCTCGTTCGAGGCTCCCCTCACCTCGGTCATCATGACCGCCGCCGCCTCGCCGGCCAGGAGCCGGCCGAGCCAGCGCGGCACGCGCCGCGGCGGCTTGGCGCCCAGCACGCGAGCCAGCTCGGGCAGCCAGTCCCGCGCCGGGGCGGGCTCGTCGTCCACCACGTTGTAGATGCCGCGCGCGCCGCGCTCGACCGCGAGCGCGGTCGCCGCGGCGGCATCGTCGACGTGGACGAAGGACCAGATCCCGCCGCCGTCGCCGACCACGGGGAACTGGCGCTTGCGGACGGCCACGCTGTGGGCGGCGTCGGGGTCGGCGCTGAGCGTGGTGCCGGGGCCGTAGAAGCCGCCGTAGCGGAGCACGACGCCTTCGAGCGAGTCCGCGCCCGTCACCGCGTCCTCCAGGTGACGGATGGCGCTCAGCATGTCGCGGAGCGGCTCCGGCGGGTCGGGGTCGAACGGCGCGTGCTCGTCCTTCACGCGCGCGCCGGTGCGCGCGGCCGGCCAGCCCGCGTAGCTCTGTGCCACGAAGCGGCGCGCGCCCACGGCGAGGGCGGCGGCGAGCAGGTGGTCGGTGCCCTCCGTGCGCAGCCGGTTCGTGGTCGCGAAGAACCGGTCGATGTGGCGCATGTCGAAATCGCCCGACAGCGCCGTGAGCTGGTGCACGATCACCTCGGGCTCGGCGGAGGCCACCGCCTGGGCGACCGCGTCGGCATCGAGCGCGTCGGCCACCACCGGGCGCGCTCCCAGGCTGCGCACCAGGTCCTGCTTCGACGCGCTCCGGGTCATCCCGACCACCTCGTGGCCCTCGGCCACGAGCCGCGGGACGAGCGCCCTGCCGAGAACTCCGGTTGCGCCGGCTACGAAGACCTTCATGTCCGCTCCTCTCGTCTCGTTTGACCCTTAGACGAGATGGGGGCCCGGCCTGTGACAGTGCGCCGGCCGGCTTGCGATCCATGCGAACATACGTTCGTGACAGCCCAGGGCTCGCCCTACATGAGGCTCAAGCGGGCGATCGCCCGCGGGAACCCGACTATCGCGATGGCCACGGCGGCCGAGCTGCCGCGGGTGCCGCTCGAGGACGCGCTCGCGCTGTGCCTCCTCCTGCTCGACCGCGAGCCGGCCCGCTACGAGCCGGCGGCCGTGCGCTGGCACAGCCGCTTCTGCCGCGAGGCCCGTCCCTCGCTGGCCGACGCCCAGCTCGCGCTGGCCGCCCTTCACGCCCTCGCCGGCCCGAGTGCCGACGCCGCGGCGCAGTCGCTCCTCGCAGTGTCCGAGAGCGTGTCCCAGGATCGCTGCGCGGAGGTCCTGGCAGCCTGGCTCGAACGCCGGGCGAGCCTGCCCTGAGATATGTGCGTCGGGCATACATTCGTGTACGATCCCGGCCGTCAAAAGGGGGTGACATGGCCAAGCCGGAAGAGAACCTCAAGCGAGCGGGCCGCTGGGAGATCCTCGGCGCCTGGCTGCATGTGTGGACGCCGCCGCGCGGGACCTACATCCCGCCGGTCCCGACCAGGAAGATCCTGCTCGGCGCGGTGGCCACGGCGATCGTGGTCGCTGTGGCCGCGGTGCTGATCGGCAGGAGCGCGGAGGAGGGGGACAAGCGCGAGGCGCGCGACATCGCCGCCGCCCGGGCGCGCTCACGCGCACGCGTGGCCAAGGAGCAGAAGCCGCGTCTCAAGCAGCTGACCGCGCCGGTGCCGTCCGGGGCATCGGCCTCCGAGCTGAGCGACCACCGCAGGCAGCTGCTCAGCAAGCTGGAGACGGAGATCACCGCGGACGCTCAGGCGCGCTTCCGCGACGGCACCCTGGGCGTCCGCCCCAAGTTCACGGCCTGCAAGCCGTACGTGCGACCGCGGGTCAAGAACCCGCCCGAGCCCCCGCTCAGCGCGGCCATCGGGAAGTACGAGTGCCTCGCCACGACCGTCGAGGTCTCGCCCACCCAGCGAACCGAGGGCGGCCACGCGGGCTATCCGTTCTGGGCTCGAGTCGACTTCAAGGGGGGCCGGGTCGTGTGGTGCAAGATCAACCTGCGTCCGGCCGAGGGCGGCATCGGCCACGACGTGTTCGTCCGGCTGCCCGCGCCGTGCGATCTCAAGCTCGACGGGGTCGTTCCCAAAGCGTGACGCGGTCCTAGGATCCGGGGATGGCGACCCCCCGCGTCTCCGCCGAGACGAACGTGATCGGAGCCATGGCCATCGCCCTGGCCGACACGCTCCGGACGGCGACCGAGGCGGCGGCGGAGATGCCGGCATCGTTTCCCGCCGCCCTCGCCGCGCTTCGCACCTGGGCGAGCGGGCGGACCGTGGACGTCCTCGCCGAGGGCCTGCGCGTGTCGCACTCGCGGACGGTGCGCGTGGTCGACCGCCTGGAGCGCGACGGTCTCGCCCGGCGCAGGCCGGACCCGGAGGACGCGCGCGCGGTCCGCGTCGAGCTGACCCCCGCCGGGCGGCGCGCCGCCGATCGGGTGCTGGC
>DASVPL010000228.1:0-3851 GCA_036382905.1 Thermoleophilaceae bacterium
ACGCCAGCAGCGCGTTCGGCCCCTGCACGGCCATCGCGGCGTTGCGTTGGGGGTTCTTCGACGGTGCGACCGGGCGCGCGGCCGAGAACCGCGTCGGCTTGAGCCGCCCGCTGTAGCGGCGGTACTTCGGGCGCCGGTCCACCTCCACGTCCTGCCAGCGCACGCCCTCCCAGTGCCCGTTCTCGCACGGCGCCGGCTTGCCCGGCTCCTCGCAAGCGACGCCCGAGCCCGGCGCCAGCGCCTCGCCCGCGGCCCCGAGCCGCGCGCGGCGCTCCCGGACCGGCTCGCCCGGGCGGATCGGGTCGGGCACGACCCACGGCGCGACCCCCACGAGCCCCGGCGAGTCGGGCTGGCCGACCAGGTGCCCGCCCGCGGCCCCCACGGTCCGCGGCTTGACCGCGAAGTGCGTCTGCGCGTCGGCCGAGAAGTTGAAGATGTTGCCGGTCAGCTCCGGCAGCGCCATCGCCTCGAACGACGGGTGGCGCAGCACGTTCGAGTAGCCCGAGGCGAGCAGCGTGTCGGGCGACCACTGAGTCCCACGTGCGACCAGGTCCCCGACGAAGAACTCCGGCTGCACGAGCAGGTCCACGTGGGCCTGGTCGAGCTTCGCCTGGACGTCGGGCATCCAGGAGTCCTTGCTCGTGACGAAGCCGAGCGTTCCCACCGGGGTCTTCACCGCGCCGAGTCCGCCGGTCACCTCGCCCGGCACGAGGTCGAGCAGCCCCGGCATCTCGGTCGGCGTCAGATACTCCTTCGCCTGGTGCGATACCACCCGGCCCGCCGGGTCGAAGACGAGCGCCATGTTCGACGTCTTCGAGGTGACCGCCTCGTACGCGTAGTCGCGGCCCGGCTCGAACGGATCGCGGAGCTGCTGGACCTTCTGCGGGTTCTCCTCCTGGCAGAGCTGCCCGCCCGGCAGCCGCGGCGGCACGGCGGAGTTGAACGCGTCGCGGTCGGCGCACACCACCTGCCACTCCTGGGCCATGTTCACCCCGGCCTCGAGCCACACGCGGTGGCGCGCGGCGATCTCCGAGAAGGTCTCGATCACCACGCGGCCGAACGTGTCCGTGAGCGAGAGCGTGAGCTGGCGCACCTGCGGCGCGCGCTCGACCACGTGCGGGTACTTCGCGGCGTAGTACTCGTTCTGCGGCCCATAGATCCCGATCAGCGTGAGGATCGCGCCCTCGAGCGAGCCCGACGACCTGGCGGGCGCGGCGCGCGGACCGCTCAGCGAGGCGAACAGCCCGACGTCCTCGGGCCAGGCCATCAGGTCGCGCGCGGTGTCGACCGGGCGGGCCGGGTCCTCGGGCCCGCGCAGGTTCGGCGCCGCCTGGTCGGCGAGCGTGAGCATCTTCGCGCGGTAGCTGTCCCGGCTCTCCATCCAGGCCAGGTCGAGCTTCGGGTTCATCGCGAACGCGCGCACCGTCCGCGCCTCGGCGGACCCGGACGGCACCACGCCCAGCGCTACGACGAGCGCCGCGAGCGCGGTCCTACTCCAGCTCGTCGATCTCCGCCGCAAGCTGGAAGTCGTTCTCGGTCACCCCGTTCTCGGAGTGCGTGGAGAGGGTGACGGTGACGGTGTTCCACGAGACCGCCAGGTCGGGGTGGTGGTTCATGCCGTCGGCCACGGGCGCGATGCGGTTGATGAAGTCGACCGAGCCTCGGAAGTCCTCGAACTTGAACGCGCGCTCGATGGCGCCACCGTCCCGCTTCCAGCCGTCGGCCAGGCGCCCCAGCCGCTCGTCGATCTCAGCGTCGTCCAGAACTGCCATCGTTTCCCTTCGTGCGAATTGCCAGCCTTGTCCCGTCAGCGACCGAGATGCTGTTCGCCCTCGGCCTCGGTGACTCCGTCGTCGGGGTCACCCACGAGTGCGATTATCCGCCAGAGGCGGCGGAACTGCCCCACCTGACCCGCAGCGTGGTCCCCGAGGGGCTCCCGCCGGCCGAGATCGACCGCGAGGTGCGCGAGCGGACCGAGCGCGGCGAGGCCATCTACGAGCTCGACCGCGAGGAGCTCGAGGAGGTCGAGCCGGACCTGATCGTGACCCAGGCCGTGTGCGAGGTCTGCGCGGTCGCGTACGACGACGTGGTGAAGGTCGCGGGAGAGATGGAGGACCCCCCGCAGGTCATCTCGCTCGACCCGACCACCCTCGGCGAGGTGCTGGCCGACGTGCGGCGGCTGGCCGAGGCGGCGGACGCGGGCGACGCGGGCGAGCAGCTGGTGGCGGACCTCGCCGACCGACTCGACCGCGTCCAGGCGGCCGTGGGCGACGTGGCCGAGCGGCCCGGCGTCGCGGCGCTCGAGTGGCTCGAGCCGGTGTACGTCGGCGGCCACTGGGTCCCGCAGATGATCGAGCTGGCCGGCGGCTTCGACGTGCTCGGGATGCCCGGGGAGAAGTCGCGCGTGGCCGAGTGGGACGAGGTCGCGGCGGCGCAGCCCGAGGTGGTGGTCGCGATGCCGTGCGGCTACGGCGCCGCACGGGCGGCCGAGGAGGCGGAGACGTACGCGGAGCGGCTGGCCGGGCTCGGCGCGCGCAGCGTGGTGGCGGTGAACGCCTCGGCGTACTTCTCACGGCCGGGCCCGCGGCTCGTCGACGGCATCGAGCTGCTCGCGCACCTGCTCCACCCCGACCGCGCGCCGGAGCCGGAGTTCGCCGACCGCCCGATCGAGGTCGAGCTCGAGCCGGCCGCTCCGCGCTAGGCGGAGACGGCCACCGCGCCCGCGATCGCGATCAGGCCGAGCGCGGCCACGATCGCGTACGACGCCGCGCGGCGCGCACGCACCGGCAGGCGCTCCTGGAGCTCCATCAGCACGTAGGTGGCCACGAGGCCGCCGGCGAACCCGCCGAGGTGACCGCCCAGCGAGATCCCCGGCCGGAGGCTGATCAGCAGGTTCAGGCCGAGCCAGAGGCCGAGCCCGCTCTCCATGAGCGAGATGCCGCGCTTGCGGAAGATCACCACCGCCGCGCCGAACAGGCCGAAGACCGCGCCCGACGCCCCCGCCGTGAACCCGACCGGCTGGAGCAGCAGCGCGCCGAACGAGCCCGCGAGCAGCGACACGAAGTAGACGAGGGCGAACCGCACCCGGCCGAGCGACGGCTCGAGCATCGAGCCGAGGATGTAGAGCGAGAGCATGTTCGCGCCGAGGTGGAACAGGCCGTAGTGGAGGAACCCGCTCGTGACGAGCCGCCAGAGCTCGCCGTCTCCGACCGTGGCCCGCGAGATCGCGAAGTCGTCGTCGAGCAGGCTGCCGCCGAACTGCGGGTCCCCCGCCAGGAACCCACCCAGGCCCAGCGCGATCGAGATCCCCATCAGGACGAAGGTGACCGTCGGCTGCTCGATCGTCGCCATCGTCTTGACCTTCGTCTTCTGGCGCGCGCACTCCGGGCAGCGCATCCCGACGGACGTCGAGGTCATGCAGTCGGGGCAGATCGGGCGGTCGCAGTTCGAGCACGAGACGCGCGTCTCGCGGCCCGGATGGCGGTAGCAGACCTCCATCCGCGAGACCTTATCCCCGCCCTCTGTGGCGGCTTTAAACGTCGGCGACGATGACCGGCGTCTCGGTCGGGCGGTCGACGCCGCCCGCGCGCTCGCGCGTGACCATCACCCGGTCGACGCCCTCGACGCCGCCCGGGATCGCCGCCGCGCCGTGGCCGTCGCGGCCGGGCTCGAACAGCGCGCCGGCGGGACGCACCTCGCCGTCGCGCTCGACCCAGACCTCGTAGACCTCGCCGCTCTTCGGGACCGGAAGGCCGCTCACGCGCAGCGTCGCCGGGCGGCCGTCGGCATCGGCCACCTCGAGCCGCGCGGAGCCGCCGGGCAGCCGCGTGCGGTCGACGCTGGCGGTCACG
>DASVPL010000229.1:0-4247 GCA_036382905.1 Thermoleophilaceae bacterium
CCCACCGGCGGCCCGGCGCGCCGCTGGCGCGGCTCACCCGCGCGGCGCGGGGCGAGCGGATGAAGGTCTCCCTCGCCGCGCGGCTCGTGCTGGGCGCGGTACTCCTCGATCAGGAGCTGGGCGTCGAGCCCCAGGTAGTCCGAGTAGGTGCGCAGGAACGTCTTGGCGAGCGTGCGGTCGGGAAGCATCCCGAACTCGTCGTTCTCCAGCGCACGCAGGTACTTGGCACGGATCTTCGTGTACCGCTCGGCATCCGCGATGTCGAGCTCGCGCCTCAGGCGCGCCTCGCGGAGTCGCTGGCCGATGGTCACGCCGCGTATTCAAGCGGACCGTGGGCGGTGCGCCGTCTAGCCGCGATCGCCGACGCCGGCGGCCGCGCCGACCGGCTCGTCCAGCGCCGCCAGCACGCGCGGCAGGTCCGCCTCGCTGATCAGCACCTGCCGGGCCTTGGAGCCCTCGTAACCGGAGATCACGCCGCGCCGCTCCATCATGTCGATCAGCCGGCCCGCCCGCGTGTAGCCGACCCGCAACCGGCGCTGGAGCATCGAGGTCGAGGCGCTGCCGAGCTGCACCACCGTCGCGATCGCCTCGCCCAGCAGGTCGTCCTGGTCGGCGCTGAACTCGTCGGCGCCGTGGTCGTCCTCGGTCTCGACGGCCTCCAGCAGCTCCTCCTGGATCTCCGGCTCGCCCTGCATGCGCCAGTGGTCGGTGATCTTCTCGATCTCGGCCTCGCTGATGAACGCGCCCTGGATGCGCGCCGGGCGCGACTCCGAGGCCGGCCGGAACAGCATGTCGCCCTGACCGAGCAGCGACTCGGCGCCGTTCTGGTCGAGGATCACGCGGGAGTCGGTCTGCGACGAGACCGCGAACGCGATCCGCGCCGGCACGTTCGCCTTGATCATGCCGGTGATGATGTCCGCGCTCGGGCGCTGGGTGGCGAGCAGCAGGTGGATGCCGACCGCGCGCGACTTCTGCGCGAGCCTGATGATCGAGTCCTCGACCTCGCCAGGGGCGACCATCATCAGGTCGGCCAGCTCGTCGATCACGCAGAGGATGTAGGGCAGCGGGCGCTCGCCCTCGCGCTCGCGGATCCGGTTCAGCTCGACGAGGTTGCGCGCGCGGGCCTTGCTCATCACCGCGTAGCGCGACTCCATCTCCTTGATCAGATTGGACAGCACGTTGGCCGCGAGCCGCGGGCTCGTGACGACCGGGGTGAGCAGGTGGGGCACGTGCTCGTAGTGGTTCAGCTCGACCTGCTTCGGGTCCACGAGCACCAGGCGGACCTCGTTCGGTGTGGCGCGCAGCAGGATCGAGGACAGCATCGCGTTCACGCAGCCGGACTTGCCCGAGCCGGTGGTACCGGCCACCAGCACGTGCGGCTGCTTTGCGAGGTCGGTGCCGATCGCCTTCCCGGCGATGTCCTTGCCGAGCCAGACCGTGAGCGGCGACCAGCCCGCCGGGGCCTCCTGGAAGACATCGCCCAGGTGGACCATCTTGCGGTCCTCGTTGGGCACCTCGACGCCGACGGCCTGCTTGCCCGGGATCGGCGCGAGGATGCGCACGTCGGTGGCGGCCAGCGCGTAGGCGAGGTCGTCCCTGAGCTGGGAGACCTTCGACATCTTCACGCCGGGGGCCAGGCGCAGCTCGTAGCGGGTCACGTGCGGGCCCACGACCGCGCCCACGATCTGCGACTCGATCCCGAAGTGGCTGAGCGCCTCGGTCAGCTCGCCGGCGGTGCGCTCCTGAGCGGCGGTGTCCACGCGGGCGCCCTGCTTGGAGCGCTCGAGCAGCCCGGGCCGCGGCGGGCGGTAGTCGAGCTCGTCGCTCTCGGTCAGCTCGGAGCGACGGTTGCCCTGCGGCGTCAGGTCCTCCGGCTGGGGCTCGGGCTCAGGCTCGTCCTCGGCGTAGTGCGCCTCCGCGATCGGGTCCGGCTCGGGCCCCGGGGCGAAGTCGATCTCCTCCGACTCCTCGCCGTAGATCGGCGGAGCCTCCACGTGGGTGGCGCGGACCACCGGCTCGCCGTCGGGCTCGGGCACGATCGGATCCGGCTCCCGCTCTGGCCCGACGCTCGGCTCCGGCGCGGGCCGGCGCTCGCGGCCGGTCACGACCGCGGCGAACTCGCCGGTCGAGCGCCGCACCCGCTGCGTGGTGCCGACGAGGCCCGCGCGCGTGCCTCGGAGAACCCCGGCCACCGACGCCCCGGTGAGCAGCAGCACGCCCGCGAGCAGCAGGAACACGAAGATGATGTGGGCCCCGACGTCCTGGAACAGCGTGCTCGCCACCCAGTAGAGCGCCTCGCCGAACGCGCCGCCGTGGTCCTCGATGTAGCCGGGCTTCATCCAACCGTCGCGGGCCGCGTCGTCCGGCCCGAGGCCGAACAGGCCGCCGGCGAGCCCGAGCATCAGCGCGGCGAGCAGGCACGCCCCGCCCGCGCGGAACGGGTTGACCGAGGGCAGCATCGGCTTCAGCACGAGCACCGCGCCCGCCGCGAACAGGACCACCGGCACGAGGTAGCCGACGCCGCCGAACAGGAACACGAACGCGTCGGCCAGGGCGCCGCCGACCTTGCCGCCCTCCCAGTCCAGGTAGAAGACGAACGCGAAGAAAGCGCCAAGCGCGACCAGGCCGAGTCCGATCAGGTCGTGATGGCGCTGCTCGAGTTCGGGGAGCTTTGGCAGCTTCGGCAGGTTGAGCTGCGGGGGCGCGGACTTCTTCTTGGCGGCCGGCTTGCGCCGCTTGCTTGCGACTGTCTTTGGGCGTGCCATGCGCGTGGAGAGTTCGACGCGCCACGACGAGTCCCTTGCCCGCTCCGGGCTGCGCCGCGAGAGCTAGCTGGCGGCGCGCTGCTCGGCCGGCCGGGCGGCGGGCGAAAGCGGGATCACGTCCGCCCGCTCGCGCCTGCGGGCCGGTATCGCCAGGGCGCAGAGGAACGCGCCGAGGACCACCACGGACGAGAGCGTGAACGCGATCGTGAAGCCGGTCGAGGTCGGCTGGCCGTTCGCGACGTGCCCCGCGACCACGCTCGCCGCGAGCTGGCCGCCGATCGAGCCGCCGATCGTGCGCATGATCGTGTTCATCCCGCTGGCGATGCCGGTCTGGCGCTGGTCGACCGCCTCGACCACCAGGTTCGCCATCGCCGCGAACGAGAAGCCGATCCCGAGCCCCATCAGCGCGGTGCCCACGTAGATCGCCCAGCGCTGGTCGTGCACGATCGCGAGGAAGCCGAAGGCGGACGAGGCCATCAGGGTGCCGATCAGGAGCGGCAGCTTCGAGCCCAGGCGCGAGCCGAGCGCGCCAGAGATCGGTCCCGCGACGAGCATCACCGCGGTCGAGGGCAGCATGAACAGGCCCGCCTCCGTGACGGTCGCCCCGAAGCCGAAGCCGGTGCTCTCCGGCGTCTGCACGAGCTGCGGGATCAGGATGAACGAGCCGAACATCCCGAACCCGATCAGGAGCGCGGTGATGTTGGTGGTCAGGACCGGCCGCGCGCGCATCATCCGCATGTCCACGAGCGGCTCGTCGAACGCCAGCTCGTAGCGGACCAGCGCGACCAGCAGCACGGCCGCCGTCGCGAACAGGAGGAGGATTCCCGGCGAGCCCCAGCCCCAGCGGTTGCCCTCGCTCACCGCCGCCAGCAGCGCGACCAGCCCGCCGGACAGCAGGCCGGCGCCGACCCAGTCGATCCGCGCCGGGCTCTTCACAGGGGACTCCGGCACGAACAGGCGGGTGGCGACCATCGCGACGAGGACCACGACGAGCGCGAGCCAGAAGATCCACTCGTAGGAGAGGTTGTCGACGATCGCGCCGCTCAGCACCAGGCCGGCGCCGCCGCCGATGCCGAACGTGGCGCTGATCAGGCCGATGGCGGTGGCCACCTTCTCGCGCGGGAACTCGTCGCGGATGATCCCGAACGCCAACGGGAAGACGGCGCCGCCGATGCCCTGGATCGCGCGCCCGGCGACCAGCAGGGCAACCGAGTGCGACAGCGCCGCGACCAGCGAGCCGAGCGCGAAGAATCCGAGCACCACGAGCAGCATGCGCTCCTTGCCGAACATGTCGCCGAGCCGGCCGACGATCGGTGTTGCGACCGACGCGGTCAGCAGGTACACGGTGAGCACCCACGTGACCGACGTCGCCGAGGTGTGCAGGTCGTGCTGGATCTGCGGCAGTGCCGGGGCGACCATCGTCTGCGAGAGCGCGTAGGCCAGTGCGGACACGGCCAGGACCATCAGCGTGATGTTGTGGTG
>DASVPL010000230.1:0-25570 GCA_036382905.1 Thermoleophilaceae bacterium
CCTGCCGCGTGGCGATGGGGCGGGCCGCCACGGCCTCCAAGGATTTTCCTGGCGGGCCGGAGGATGGGACCGGCACCGTCAGCTCGGGTGGGCGCGAGTGGGAGTTCCAGCATGTCTCGATCGGCAACCCGCAGTGCGCGATCGAGGTGGGCGACGAGCTGACCGAGCTCGACCTGAGCGTGCTCGGCCCGCCGATCGAGGGCGACACCGAGCTCTTCCCGAACAGGACCAACGTGTCGTTCTGGCGCCGCGACGGCGACGCCGCGATCACGGCGCGGATCTTCGAGCGCGGCGTGGGGGAGACGATGTCGTCGGGCACGGGGGCGAGCGGCGCGGCCGTCGCGGCCGTGCTGCGCGGGGTGGCCAGCCCCGTGACCGTCCACCTCGACGGCGGCGAGCTCGAGGTCGAGGTGGGGGAGGACCTGAACGTGAACCTGACCGGCTGGGCCGTGCCCGTGTACGAGGGACGGCTCTCCGAGAACTTCGTGGAGGAGCTGCGTGAAGCCGAGTAGCCGCCTGGAGCGGATCCCGCCGTACCTGTTCGCCGAGCTCGAGCGGAAGATCGCCGCAAAGAAGGAGCAGGGGGTGGACGTGATCAGCCTCGGGATCGGCGACCCCGACACGCCGACGCCGGCGCTCGTGGTCGACGCGCTCGCCGCCGGCGGGGCCGACCCCGCCACCCACCAGTACCCGTCGAATCGCGGGCGGGCGGACTTCCGCGAGGCCGTCGCGCGCTTCTACGAGCGCCGCTTCGGCGTGACGATCGACCCGGCCACCGAGGTGATCCCCGCGCTCGGCGCCAAGGAGTGCGTGTTCAACCTGAACCTCGCGTTCCTCGACCCCGACAGCGTCGCGCTCGCGAGCGACCCGGGTTACCCGGTCTACACCGGCGGGCCGCTGCTGGCCGGCGCCGAGGCCGTGCTGCTGCCGCTGCGCGCCGACGCCGGGTTCGCGCCCGACTTCGACTCGATCTCCGCCGAGGACTGGGCGCGCGCCCGGCTGATGTTCCTCAACTACCCGAACAACCCGACCGGCGCGGTGCTGCCGGACGGCGTGTTCGAGCGGGCGATCGAGCTGGCCCACGAGCACGACCTGCTCGTGGTGCACGACGCCTCCTACACCGAGACGACCTTCGACGGCTACCGCGCGCCGAGCTTCCTCGAGTGGGACGGCGCGCGCGAGGTCGGCGTCGAGGTCTTCTCGCTCTCCAAGGGCTACAACATGACCGGCTGGCGGACGGCCGCCATCGCCGGTAACGCGGAGGCGATCGAGCACTACTGGCGGCTGAAGTCGAACATCGACTCGGGCATGTTCGAGGCGGTGCAGCTCGCGGCCATCGCGGCGCTCGACGAGGGCGACGCGACCGCGCGGGGGATGAGCGAGGTGTACGCGCGCCGGCGCGACCTCGTCTGCGACGCGCTCGCCCAGATCGGCGTGGACGTGACGCCGCCGAAGGGCACGATCTACATCTGGGCGCCGGTGCCCGAGGGGCACACCTCCGCGTCGTACTGCGAGCTGGTCCTCGAGGAGTCGGGCGTGGTGCTCTCGCCGGGCGGGGCGTACGGGCCCAACGGCGAGGGTTTCTTCCGGATCTCGCTCACGGTGCCCGACGAGCGGCTGCTCGAGGCGGTCGAGCGCCTGCGGTCGAGCCTCGGGGGCTGAGCATCCGCCGCCTGGTCGCGATCCTCGTCCTGGCGCTCGTCGCCTGCGCCGCTCCCGCGCAGGCCGCGAAGTGGCCGAGCAAGCGCCTGGCGCTCGGGGTCACCGACTCGCCGGGCGGCGCCAAGGCCCTACGCAAGAGCGTCCAGCTCACGTTCCGCTACCAGTACCTCGCCGCCGGTGTGAACACGGGGAGCGGCTGGGCGACCTGGAACGAGGGCGGCACGTTCGTCGACAACTACGTGCGCGAGTCCGCGGCAGCGCGCGTGGTGCCCGTCTTCACCTACTACATGATCCGCCAGTCGCTGCCCGGCCGCGACGACGGCGACGAGCCGCGGGCGGTGCTCTCGAACCTGCGCAACGCGTCGACCATGCGGGCGTATCTGGACAACCTGCGGCTCTTCTTCGAGCGCGCGGCGCGGTTCCCGAAGACGCGGATCGTGCTGCACGTCGAGCCGGACATGTGGGGCTACGGGCACCAGGTGGCGAAGAACGACGACGCGGCGAGCGTGCCGGTGGCGGTGGTGGGCGACCTCGGCGGGCTCGCGCGCGAGGTGGTGCGGCTGCGCGACGAGATCGCGCCGAACGTGGTGCTCGGCTGGCACGTGAGCGGATGGGGCACGGGGATCGACCTGCAGGTCAACGACCCCTCGACCAAGCAATCGTCCGCGCTCGGGGCGCGCGCCGCCCGCTTCTACCGCTCGCTCGGTGCGCGCTTCGACATCACGTTCACCGACTGGTCGGACCGCGACGCGGGCTTCAAGGAGAGGATCCTCGGCCGCACGCACGCCGACGCCTGGTTCACGCCGGGTGACTACACGCGCTGGCGGTACTTCATGTCCGCCTACTCGCGCAAGACGGGCCAGCGGATCGTGGTCTGGCAGATCCCGCTCGGCAACACCGCCCTGGACGACTCGTGGGGCCGCTACCGCGACCGCCACGTGCAGTGGCTGATCGGCGCCGGCTACGGGAGCCGGCTGAAGGCCATGCGTTCGGCGGGCGTCAGCGCGCTGCTGTTCGGCGGCGGTGCCGACGGGACGACCAGCGCGAAGACCGACGGCGGCTACTTCCGCAAGCGCGCCCGGACGTACTACAGGACCGGACCGCTGCGGCTGCCGTAGCCGCGAGTCCATTTGTACGTCCTATAGCACTACGAAATGGACTCTCACCCGGAGGCGGCGAGCGTCTGGCGCAGGCCGGTCTCCAGGTCGCGCGGCGCGTACCCGAGCCGCGTGCGCGCCTTGTCGTCCCTGGCCCAGTAGGTCACGCCGTCCGAGGCCGAGATCAGCTCGCGCATGTTCGGAGCCATGCCCATCAGCTTCCCCACCAGCGGCCCCGCGGGCGCGATCGCCTTCATCACCCCCGTGGGGAGGTTCCGCTTCGGCGGCTTCTTCCCGTCGATCTGCGCGACCTTCTCCACGATCCCGCGCATCGTCGTGATCTCGCCGCCGAGCACGTACGACTCGCCCGGCTCGCCGTGCTCGTAGGCGAGGATGCAGCCCTCCGCCACGTCGTCGACGTGGACCATGTTGAGCCCAGTCTGGGGGAACGGCAGCATCGGCAGCTTGCCCGCCCGGAACTGCTCGATCATGTTCCCGATCTCCGAGTGGTCGTCGGGCCCGTACACGCCGCCCGGCTGGACGATCACGACCGGCCCGCCCTTGCCGATCCGGTCGAGCGCGACCTGATGCGACTCGAACTTCGTCTGGTCGTAGTAGGAGAGGAAGCCGTTCGGCGGGCGCTCGTAGGACTCGTCCACGATTTCGCCGCCGGTGTTCCCGAACACGTTGATGGTGCTGAGGTAGACGATCTTCGGCACGGCGGCCTGGATCGCGGCGTCGAGCACGCGCTCGGTACCGCGCACGTTCGTCTCGTACATCTCCGCGTGCTGCGACTTCGGGATCCCGACCTTGTAGATCGCGGCCCCGTGGAAGCAGGCGTCGGCGCCCTCGGCGCCGCGGCGGATCGCCTCGACGTTCGTCAGGTCGCCCTCCACCAGCTCGACGCCCGCTCGCTTCAGGTCGGCGGCCTTGTCGGGGTTGCGCACGAGGGCCACGACGTCGTGGCCGCGCTCGCGCAGCTTGCTCACCAGCCGCTGGCCGATGAAGCCGGTCCCGCCCGTCACGAAGGCCCTCACGTGGAGCAACCTATCGCGCCTAGACTGCCCGTGTGAATCGCGGACGAGACGGACGCCGCTCGGAAACCCAATATGGCGACGGAATTCGCAATCCGCGGGCCCGCCAGCGGGCGTTCTGCATCGCCGTCGCGCCGGACGAACCCGACCTCTCCGAGCTGCGCGAGCTGCTGCTGACCGCTGGCGTCGCGGTGGCCGGCGAGATGGTCCAGCGCCGCGAGCGGCCGGACCCGGACCGCTACTTCGGCAAGGGCAAGCGCGCCGAGCTGAAGCGCGCGGTGCAGGAGGCGGACGCGAACCTAGTCGCCTGCGACGACGAGCTTCTCCCGCGCCAGGAGCGCAACCTCGAGGAGGAGCTCGGAGTGCCGGTGATCGACCGCACCGCCGTGATCCTCGACATCTTCGCCGACCACGCCGTGTCCGCCGAGGGCAAGCTCCAGGTCGAGCTGGCGCAGCTCGAGTACAACCTCGCGCGCATGCGCGGGCTCTGGACCCACCTCGAACGGCTGGGGGCCGGGCGCGTCGACGGCGGCATCGGCACGAGGGGCCCGGGCGAGTCGCAGATCGAGACCGACCGGCGGCTGGCCCGCGACCGGATCACCGCGATCCGCCGCCGCCTCGACCGCACCCGCGAGCGCCGTGACACGCAGCGCGGCGAGCGCGAGCGCGCGCACCTGCCGACCGTGGCGCTGGCCGGCTACACCAACGCCGGGAAGTCCACCCTCCTGAACGGCCTCACCGGCGCCGAGGCGCAGGTCCGCGACCGGCTTTTCCACACGCTCGACCCGCTCACGCGCTCGTTCGAGATCGCCGGGCGCCAGTACCTGCTGACCGACACCGTCGGGTTCATCCGCAAGCTCCCGCATCAGCTCGTGGACGCATTCGCGTCGACCCTCGAGGAGACCCTGCGGGCCGATCTGATCGTGCACGTCGTGGACGCGTCCG
Source organism: Thermoleophilaceae bacterium (assembly GCA_036382905.1). Lineage (GTDB taxonomy): Bacteria > Actinomycetota > Thermoleophilia > Solirubrobacterales > Thermoleophilaceae > AC-37. The sequence continues at coordinate 4,739 of DASVPL010000230.1, forward strand.
CACCCGAGGACGAACAGACCGAGATGATCGGCGCGGTCGAGGAGGTCCTCACCGAGATCGGCGCCGGCGAGCAGCCCACGGTGCTGGCGCTCAACAAGGTCGACCTGCTCGACGAGGAGCGCCGGCGCGAGCTGTCGTTCCGCTACCCGCGCGGCGTGCAGGTCTCGGCCGTGACCGGGGACGGGCTCGACGAGCTGCGCGACGCCGTCGAGGCCCAGTTCCTGAGCACGCTGCGACCGATGGAGCTGCTGCTCCCGTACGGCGAGGGCGGATCGCTCTCGGCGCTGCACGACGCCGCGGGCGAGGTCGAGCGCGAGGACACCGTCGAGGGCGTGCGCGTGAAGGCGCGGGTGCCCGCGCGCGTGGCGGCGCGCTTCGAGCGCTTCGAGGTGAACGGCAACGGCGCCTCGCCGAACGGCGGCGGCTCCGTCGGCCCGCGCGAGTGACGCTGCGCTTCACGCGGCTGCACGCCGAGGCCCGGCCCCCCGCGCAGGCGCACGAGGGCGACGCGGGCCATGACCTCCACGCGGCCGAGCCGGCCACGCTCGGTCCGGGCGAGCGCGCCTCGGTGGGGACCGGCATCGCGGTCGCGATCCCGGAGGGCTGCGCCGGGCTCGTGCTGCCCCGCAGCGGGCTGGCGGCGCGCCACGGCGTGACGCTCGTCAACGCGCCCGGCCTGATCGACTCGGGCTACCGCGGCGAGGTGCGGGTGCTGCTGCTGAACACCGACCGCGACGAGACGTTCGAGGTCTCCGCCGGGGACCGTATCGCCCAGCTCGTGCTGGTCCGCTTCGAGGCCGGCCAGGCCGAGGAGGTCGAGTCGCTGGATGCGACGGCCCGCGGCGCCGGCGGCTTCGGCTCGACGGGTCGCTGAAACGGCATGGAGCCCGAGGACGTCGAACTCCTGTCGGTCGTGGATCCCGAGGCGTACCCGCTTGTGAGTTGAGTCACGCGTGCCTTGACCGGTGCGGGGGAGAGGCGTAGCTTCCGCGCCATGTCGCGCCACACGAGCTCCTCCACTCGCATCGCGCGCCGCCCGGCGCCGCACCTGCGCGCCTCCGACGCCGATCGCGACCGCGCGGTGGACATGCTGCGCGACCACGCCGCGGCGGGCCGGCTCTCCACCGAGGAGCTCGAGGACCGCACCGATTCCGCGCTGGCGGCCACGACGTTCGGACAGCTCGACGCGGTCCTGTCGGACCTGCCGAGGCAGCGCGACCCGCGGCGCGCCGAGCGCCGCCACGACCTGGCACGCAAGGCGTTCGCCACCCACCTGCGCACCTACGTGATGGTGATGGTGCTGCTGGTCGCGATCTGGGCGCTCACGGGCATGGGCTACTTCTGGCCCGTCTGGCCCGCGCTCGGCTGGGGAATCGGCATCGCGAGCCACGGTGCCTACACGCCGCGCGGCCGGCGCGGCCACGGCCAGCCGCGCGCGATGGCCCGGCCCTAGACGCCGGGGACCTCATCGGCGGCCACGCACGGCCCGAGGCCGTCGAGCTGCCTGCGCTCGACGACCCCGAGCCATACGTCTGAGACCCGCGGCTACTGCGTGTCTCGCTCGAACGTCACGACGGGCGGGACCGGCCCGGTCACGACGGTGTAGCGCGTGCTGTTGACGCAGACCGACACCGGCGTCTGGCCCACCGGACTCGTCCGGAGCGCCAGCGGCGGGTTGCCGAGCACGAGCACGTCGTTCGTGCACGGTGTGATGTCGGACGACTGCTGGACGTCGACGACCTGGTTCACCGCGGCCTTCACCCCGAGGTGGAAGCCGGCCGCCCCCTGCGGGCTCGACAGGCGCGCGCAGACGTGCACCTCGTTGTCGGCCGGCTTGGCGTTGTAGAGGAACAGGTCGCGGTCGGCGAGGTGCGCGTTGACGTTCTCGGTCGCGGGACCGTACGCCCCCGCCGAGCACGACGTCGAGGGCTGCCCGGCCGGCGGCGGCGTGGTGTCCGCGATCGGCCCGGGTGCGGTGTCCGAGTTGGCCGTCACGTCGGGCTCGTTGAGGCCCGCCGACGCGTTCACCAGCACCCGGTGCTTGACCGGTCCGGCCTCGACGCAGAGCCACGTCTGCGACCCGGCACCGTAGGCGTCGATGTAGAACGGCGTCTCCGCGACCGTGCCCTGCTGGATCGGGTGTGTGGTGGGCAGCGTGTTCCCCACGGTGGTCGTGCACGCGCGCGAATCGACGTCGGTCGTCACGCGGGCGACCGGCGCCACGTCGGTGGTCGCGTTCACGTCGAGCCGCCCGGCCGTCTCCGGCTGGTTCGGGACCTTGATCCGGTAGCAGACCCAGTTCGTGCTTGGATCGACCGGGTCGGCCTGTGTGCTGATCCTGAAGTACACGGAGCGGTTCGCGAAGAACCCGTCGTTCATCGTGGCCGGGTTGGTGCACGTGTTGGACACTCCCGCGACGTTCGCGGTGCTCACGCACCCGGCCACGAAGACCGCCGCCGCCAAGAGCGCACCGACAATCCCGATGCTGCGCATCATCTTTCCCCCCTGAGTCTCGTCCCGTCCGGCCCCCCCGGACGAGTTCAAGAGTCATTGCACGCTCAGGATTCGTTGAAACGCGCAGGTGCCGAAGATCACCGCTCTGGGGTAAGGCGCCGCCCGCCGCCTAGACCCCCGCGGCCCGCCGCGCGCTCATGTGCGCGGCGTCCTCCATGGTGTCGTCGAGCGGGTCGAGCTCGATGCCCAGCGCCAACTCGATCAGGCGATCCGCGAGCCAGACGTTCTTCGGCAGCAGCGGGCCGTGCAGGTACGTGCCGATCACGTTGCCCTTGTGCACTCCCTCGTGGTCGTCGCGGCCGTTGTTGCCGTGACCGCTCAGCACGCGGCCGAGCGGCTTCTCGCCCGCGCCGAGGTAGGTACGCCCGCCGTGGTTCTCGAAGCCGGCCACGACGCGCGTGCCGCCGCCCAGGTCGGCCTCGATCGCGCAGTTGCCGATCAGCCGCTCGCCCGGCTCGCGCACCGTCCGCAGGTCGGCGAGGCCGATGCCGGGCAGCTCCTCGTCGCCCATCTCGTAGCTCGACCCCAGGAGCTGGTAGCCCCCGCACACGGCGAGCACGACGGCGCCGCGATCGGCCGCGGCGTGCAGGGCGTCGCGCTTGGTCGCGACCATGTCGTGGGCCACCGCCGCCTGGTCGCGGTCCTGCCCGCCGCCCATATAGAAGAGGTCGTGCGCGGCGGGATCCACGGACTCGCCGACACTCGACGCCGCAAGCTCGAAGCCGATGCCGCGCCACTCGCAGCGCGCGCGCAGCACAGCGATGTTGCCGCGGTCGGCGTAGATGTTCATCAGATCGGGATAGAGCGAGCAGACCCTCAGCGCGCGCGTCACGGCAGCTTCTCCAGCAGAACCACGGTGCTGCCCACGTAGTCGCCCGTGGCGGGCACGTGGCGGCGCGGGAGGGTGCGCATCCGGACGCTCGCGCCAAGGTGCTCGAGTTCCTCCGCGGGAGCGTCGTCGAGGCGGATGCTCGCCACGACCTCCTCGAGCCGACCCTCCGGCGAGACCGACTGGCGGTGGCGGTCGATCACGGTGGCGCCCGCCTCCGCGCGCACCGCGATCGGCGTGCTCGAGAAGACCCAGCCGTCCTGCTCGCGCACGTCCGGCACTGGCGGGGCCGCGTCCTCGGCCGGGATGCCCTCGAACGGGTCCGCCAGCGCGGCGGCGAAGCGGCCTCCGACCGTCAGGTGCTCGCGCACGCTGCCGAGCATGCGAAGCCGCCCGGACGGGCCGCCGAGGAGCTGGACCACCTGCATGGGGGCGATGGCGAGCGCGAACTCGCGACCGAGTGCGAACGATCGCGCGTCCGCCACCTCGGTGCGCACTCGCAACCCGCGCTCGCGCGCGCGGGCGGCCAGCGCGCGCAGGAACGCGGGCTCGGAGTCGAGGGCCGTCACGTCGTGCCCCGCGCCCGCGAGCTCGAGCGCAACGCGTCCGGTCCCGGCGCCGAGGTCGAGGATCGGGCCATCCGCCGCGGCGGCAAGCTCGTGCCAGAGCGGGAGGTCGGCCGCGTAGGCGGCGCACTCCACGTCGTGCCAGACGACCGGGTCGGCCACCGGAGCCGCCTTCACGGACGCGCCCCCGCCGCCGGCCGCCTCCGGTCGCCCGAGCGGCGGCCGCGCGTCACTCGCTCCACCTTCCCGCCACCCCGCGGTCGGCCAACAGATCGCGCAGGTCGAGCAGCGCCGTGTAGGTCGGCAGGGCGTACAGGGGCGTGCCGCCGTCGCGGTCGGCCACCGCGGCGTCGAGCGAGCGCTCGAGGTCGCGCTCCACCGCGATCGGCGCGTCGATTCCCGCGTACTTCAGCCGCAGCGCCATCTCCTCCGCGCGCGTGCCGGAGCAGGTGACGCGGCGGACCCGTCCGGCGAGCAGCTCGAAGTCGGCGTCCCAGATCCAGGAGATATCGCGGCCGTCGGCGATCCGGTCGTTCAGCGCCAGCCAGAGGTCGATCCGGCCGTCCTCGAGGGTCAGCGTGCGCAGCACCTCGTTGGCGCCGACCGGGTTCTTCACGAGCAGGATCGAGACATCGCGACCGGACACCGACAGGCGCTCCACGCGGCCGAACACGGCCGACATCCCCTCGAGGCCCTCGCGCACCCGCTCCAGCGACACGCCGAGTTCGAGCGCCGCCGTGGCCGCCGCCAGCGCGTTGTAGACGTTGTAGAGCCCGGGCAGCGGAAGCCGCACGTCGACCGAGCCGCCCGAGGTACGCAGCGCGATATCCGACCCGTCCATCCCGCGCAGCGCCACTCGCGTGGCCACCACCTCGGGGACCGGGCGGGTGCGGCCGCAGTTCGTGCAGCGATAGCGGCCGAGATGCCCCATGTAGATCGCGTCGTAGACGTACGGGTGCCCGCAGTTGCGGCAGTGCTTCGAGTCGGCGGCGTGCTGGAGCTCGGGCAGCGCGAGCGTGTCGTCCTCGACCCCGAAATAGGTCACCCGCGAGTGCTCGCGACCGAGGTCGGCCACGAGCGGGTCGTCCGCGTTCAGCACGAGCGCGGTGCGATCGCCGCGCGCCGCGACGAGGTCCGCCCAGCGGTCGGCCAGCAGCTCGAGCTCGCCGTAGCGGTCGAGCTGGTCGCGGAACAGGTTGCCGAGGATCAGCAGGCCCGGGTCGAGCTGCTCGGCGATGCGAGCGAGCCACGCCTCGTCGACCTCGAACAGGCCCAGCTCGCCCGGCTCGCGCCCCGCGTCGATGAGGGCGGTCGCCACGCCCCAGTGCATGTTCGACCCGGCGCGGTTGCGGACCACCGTCCGCTCGTCGCGCTCGAGCACGCCGGCGAGCATCGAGGCGGTGGTGGTCTTGCCGTTGGTCGCGGATATGAGCGTCACGCCGCCCGCGATCCGGCGGCCGAGGTGCGCGATCGCCCGGGGGTCGAGGCGGAGCAGCACCCGCCCCGGCACGGTCGTGCCGCCCCGGCCGGCGCGCCGGATCGCGGCCCGGGCAAGGCGGGCGACCGCCACCGCGAGGCGCAGCATCACCGTGCCGGCACCATCACGCGCAGCACCCGCTCGGCCACGCGGATCCGGACGGGCAGCTCCGCGACCGGGTCACCGTCGGCGTAGACGTCGAACGGGCGGTCCGCGCTGACCTCCACCTCGCGCCCGCGCAGGAACTTCAGGGTGGGGTCGTCGACATGCGAGCCCGTGAACGCCCTCAGCGTCAGTCGCATCAGACCGAGCTTCCGTTTCTCGGTGCTTACGAGGACGTCGAGCAGCCCGTCGTCCAGTTCGGCGTGCGGGAGCGCGTACATGCCGCCGCCGTAGGCCTTCGAGTTGCCCACCGCCACGGAAGCGCCGACGAACGAGTGACGCTCGCCGTCGACCGTCACCTCGAACGTCGCGTCCCTCCACTGGATCAGGGCGCGCACGGCGGCGTATAGGTAGACGAGGTTCCCCTTGACGAGCTTGGCCTCGTTCGCGATCCGGTTCGCGTCGGAGTCCACGCCCAGGCTCGCGATCCCCAGGAAGGTCGCGTCGTTCGCCTCGGCCACGTCGAGCAGCCGCTCCGAGCCCTCGACGTAGAGGCGCGCCGCCGCCGCGGGATCGGTCGGGATGCCAAGCACGCGCGCGAAGTCGTTGCCGCGGCCGCCGGGCACCACCACGAGCGGCACGCCGGTTCCGCAGAGCGCGCCCGCCAGGGTGCCGATCAGCCCGTCGCCGCCGATGCCCGCCACCGCCTCACCGCGCTCCGCGCTCGTCGCAGCTTCCGAGCGCGCGTTGGCGGCGCTGGTCGTGTGCACGACGCGGAACTCGATCCCGAGCCGCTCCAGCTCGCCCTGCACGGCCGGCAGCGCCTTGATGGCGCGGCCACCGGACGCCGCGGGATTTACGAGCACCGCGAGCGGGCGGCTGGGGTCGGCCATCGGGGCGAGAGTCTAAAAGGGGGGCGAACCTCCGCGGCGGCGCCCTTAGGGAGGCATGACACATCGACCGAAGCGAATCTGGTGGGCGCGCCCGCGCAAGCTGTGCGCGATGGAGCGACCGGGCGGCGGTGGGCGCAGCCACCGGCCCGATCGCCGCGCGGCCGACATCGAGTACCTCACCGAGTGCGGCGTGCGGCTCGTGATCAGCACGATGACCACGCGCCACGGCATCGCCGAGTACGAGGCCGCCGGGCTCGAGTGGCACCACGTGCCGGTGGCATCCTGCGCCGTGGGGGCCGACGCGCTCGAGGAGCTCCTACCGCTGCTGCGGCGCGAGCTGCGCCGCTCCGGCGCCGTCGCGATCCACGGCAACCGCCACACCGACTTCGTGGCGGCGGTCGCCGCGGCCCACCTGTACGACCACCGGGGGGCCGATCCCGCCGCCAGCCTGGCCGCCGCCGTGGCGGCGGGCCTGACGGTCACGCCCGCCGCGGCCGCGCTGCTCGGCGTGGACCTCGCGGAGGGAACGCCGGACGCGTGATCAGCCCACGGTCCAGCCGCGCTCGGCCATCGCCGCCTCGACGTCCTCCGGGCGGTCGGTGATCACGTAGGCGTCGATCATCGCCCCGTCGGTGTTGATCGTGATCGAGAGGCCCGAGTCGACGCGGCGGACCTTCGAGATGGCGGCCACGGGCCGGCCCGAGCCCATCCGCGGCGTCACGCGGCCGGTCGCAACCCGGTGGACGCCCTCGATCGCGGCCAGCGAGTCGAGCAGCCGCCGGTAGCCCTTCGTCGACGAGTGCTTGTGGTGGGTCTTGCGGGCCATCAGCCGAGCACCAGCTCGCGCAGGTCCGCGGCCACGCGCACCGGCCGCGGCTCGGGGGCCGCCGCCGCCTCGGCCGCCGTGGTCCCGCCGCTCAGCACCAGCGCCGCGTCGAGGCGCACCTTCCCGGCGGCGGCGACATCGGTGTCGAGCCGATCGCCGATCGCGAGCGTGCTGCCCTCGCCGAGCCGGTCGAGCGCCGTCAGGAAGAGCTGAGGCTCCGGCTTCCCGATCACGGCGGCCGTACGCTCGGTCGAGTACTCGAGCGCCGCGACGATCGCTCCGGTGCCGGGCCAGAGCCCGTCCGGCATCGGGTAGGTCGGATCGCGCCCGGTGACGAGGAACTCGGCCCCACGCCGCAGCGCGAGCGCCGCCACGCGCAGGTCCTCGTACACGAGGTCCTCGGTGCCGCCCACGACCACGATGTCGGCGCGCGTGGCGAGGTCGGTCCCGTTCAGCACGCGCACGCCCGAGTCCGCCACATGGCGCCGCAGCGCCTCGGTCCCGATCGCGAAGACCGTCCGCCCGCCGTAGCGCTCGGCCAGCACGTGCTGCACCGCGCCACCCACCGTCACGACATCCGCCAGCGACGCCTGGACGCCCAGGCCCCAGAGCCGCCGCACGTAGTCCTCGGTCGAGCTGCGTGGATCGTTCGTCACGAATGCGATCCGCTTGCCGGCGTCGCGCAGCGCGGCGACGGCCTCCGGCGCTCCGTCGATCGCCTCGCCTCCGACGTAGACGCACCCGTCGAGGTCCAGGATCACCTGCTCGTACCGCGCGATGAAGGGCGTGAGGGGCATGAGCCCTTGAAGCTACCCTCTGCGCGGTGCGACGAGCCCTCGTCATCGTCTCGATTTGCCTCGCGGCCGCCCTCGGCGCCTGCGGCGACGACGACAAGGACGAGGGCGCCCAGGACACCTCCGCCACCACCCAGGCGGCGCCCGAGCCGACGCAGGCCGAGCCCCCCGCCGCGAACGCCGGTGGCTGCAAGCAGGTCGATGAGCCCACCTCCGCGCAGCGCAAGGCGAAAGAGCCGAAGGACGAGCTCGACGCCGGCAAGACCTACAGCCTCACGTTCGCCACCAACTGCGGCGACTTCACGATCGAGCTCGACCAGAAGTCCGCCCCCAAGACCGCGGCGTCGCTCGTCTCGCTCGCCGAGGCGAAGTTCTACGACGGCACCGCCTTTCACCGGATCGTGCCCGGGTTCGTGATCCAGGGCGGCGACCCGACCGCCACCGGCAGCGGCGGCCCCGGCTACTCGACCGTGGACAAGCCGCCCGCCGACGCCCGCTACACCAAGGGCGTGGTGGCCATGGCCAAGACCCAGCAGGAGCCGCCCGGCACGTCGGGCAGCCAGTTCTTCGTCGTGGTCGGCGCCGATGTCGGCCTCCCGCCCGAGTACGCCGTCGTCGGCAAGGTCAGCAAGGGCATGGACACGGTCGAGCGCATCGGGCAGCAGGGCGATCCCGCCACCGAGCAGCCGCTCCAGGCGGTGGTCATCGAGAAGGTGACCGTCAAGGAGTCCTGATGGTCCGCGACGTCAACCAGGCCGACTTCGAACAGAACGTGATCGAGCGGTCGGTCGAGGTGCCCGTGGTGGTCGACTTCTGGGCCGAGTGGTGCGGCCCGTGCCGGCGTCTCGGCCCGGCGCTCGAGCAGGCGGCCAAGGCCCGCGAGGGCCAGGTCGATCTCGCGAAGGTGGACGTCGACGGCAACCAGGGCCTTGCCCAGGCATTCCAGGTCCAGGGCATCCCGGCCGTCAAGGCATTCAGGGACCGCAAGGTCGTCAACGAGTTCACCGGCGCGCTGCCGCCCGCCCAGGTGGAGCGCTTCTTCGACGAGCTGGTCCCGTCCGAGGCCGAGCAGCAGGCCGAGGCCGCGCTCGAGTCCGGCTCCGAGGACGGCCTGCGCGCCGCGCTGGCCGCCGACCCGCGCAACGCGGCCGTCGGCCGGGCGCTCGGCCGGCTGCTCCTAGCGCGAGACGCCGTGGACGACGCGCTCGAGGTGCTAGCCCCGCACGAGCACGACTTCACCGCCGCCGGCTTGGCCGCCCGCGCCCGCCTCTCGCGCAACGGCGCCGGGCTCGCCGACGCCTTCGACGCCTGGGACCGCGACGACCGCGCCGCCGCCCTCGAGTCCCTCCAGACCGCGTTCGCCGCCGCCGCGGAGGACGAGCGCGAGGACATTCGCAAGGTGATGGTCGCGATCTTCACCGAGCTCGGCCCGGACGACCCGCTCGCACGCGAGCACCGCCGCCGCCTCGCCGCGGCGATGTACTAGGGCCGCAGGCGCGGAGCGTCAGCCGCAGGCGCGGAGCGTCAGCCGCCGGCGCGGGCCGCGGCCTGCGCCTTGGCCTGGCGCCGCCTCCCCAGCAGCGTGAGCACGCCGAGGATGGCCACCACGATCACGAGGCCGAGCAGGATCCCGCCGATCGTCCCGACGCCGCCGAACGGCAGGGCCACCAGCTTGGCCAGCCCGAAGCCGATCAGAACGAGCACGACGACGATCGCGATCAGCACGGCGAACCCGCGCGCACGCGCGAGCGCGCTGGCGCCCGGCGGAGGCGAGACCAGGCTCATCAGCCGGAGCACCATGAGCTGGCGGTTCGACGGCGGAGTCTGGCCCATCGACTCCATCGCCTCCTTGAGGTCGTCCGGGCGGCGCTCGGCGAGCGCCAGCGACGCCTTCATCATCTGCCGCAGCGCCGGCCGCTCGCGCGGGGGCGTGCCCGCCAGCGCCTCGTTGAAGTAGGTCCGCGCCTGCTTGGCGTCGTAGCGCTCGGCGGCCCGCGCCCCGAGGATGGCCCGCGCGGCGGCGCGGTGCTTGGTCTCGCGAATCAGCTCCTCGTCGGAGCGCGGCTCGAGCTTCTGGATCGCCCCGAGCGTCCCCGCCTGCATGACCATCTTCTGCTGCTGCCGCTGCTTAGCCACGGCGGGGGAGTGTAGGGCGGGGCTAGCGCCCGCGGCGTAGAGCGCGCGAGGTGGGGCGGTAGAACCAGAAGTCGTTGCGCGCGGTGCCGCGCTTGCCGTCGGCGAACGCGATCGGCGCCGTGGCCAGCACGTTCACGCGGCGGGTGCGCAGCACGTACTTGCGCGAGGACTTGCGGATCGGCACCTGGAGGACCCGGTTGCGGGCCTTGTTGCCGATGTTGAACTTGACCTTGCCGAGCGTGACGGTCTTCTTCTTCACCTTGCCCTTGACGCGCTCGCGGACCCGGGTCTGAAGCGTCAGCGTGCCCTTGCAGACGAACGGCTTGCGGCAGGAGACGCGCACGGCGGCCGCGTTCTTGCGCATCTTCACCGCGCGGCCGGAGATCAGGAAGCGCCCGCCGATCGTCGGGTTCGACAGGATCTGCGGCACCTCGAGCAGGTTGCGGAGCAGGATGTAGCCCGAGTAGGTGAGCGAGTACGGCTCGATGCCGAGCGGGTGGTTGTACTTGGTCGAGGGCTGGGGGAGGAGGCCGCCGGCCACGCGGATCTGGCCGCTGCCCACCTTGAGCTCGCCGAGAGCGACGCGGTCGTACACCGGGGCGGCGTCGCGCGCCCCCGAGTCGACCGACGTGCCGGCCGTGCGGCCGCCCGCCGCCTCCCAGGCCTTGCGGTCGATGTCCCACTGCTCGGCGAACGAGGTGTCGTCGTTGCCGCGCACGTCCTGCTGGATGGCGAAGCCGAGCGGGGTGGGCTCGTAGGTCTGACGGCGGTTCCCGCTGTTGAGCCGCGCGCCCGGCTGCTGGAGCGTGATCGGGTTCTGCGCCAGCGGGTCCTTCAGGGTGCTCTCGCTCGACGACTTGCCGAACGAGACCTGCCCGGCGTACACGGTCGTCTCCTCGACGTCCTCGCTCTTGAACTTGCCGGGGACGAGGTCGGGCAGCGCCGTCAGCGCGCCGTCGGTGAGCACGAGGTTGCCACCCGCCGCGACCCACTCGCGCACCTTCGCGAACCACTGGTTCTTCTCGTCCTCGCTGAAGCTCGTCGGCTCGTTCTTCACGAAGAGCTGCTTGAACGTCATCTTGCCCTTCCAGTTGAAGTCGGGCGCGGCGAAGTTGTCCACGTACAGGTGGTACTTGCCGTTCGGCAGCGGATCCTCGACGTTGATCTCCTCGAACTTCGTCTCGAGCTGGGTGCCGGTCGAGGAGGCGACGAGCACGTCGCTGCCGTCGGCGGCCTCGCGGTAGAGGTACATGTCGAAGTCGTTCGTCTCGTCGGCCCAGTCGATCCGGATGTTCACCCCGCCGGCCGGGTTCGCGGGCGTCAGCTCGAAGTCGATCTTCGTGTAGGTCCCGGGCGCGCGCTCGTCGACGGCCAGCCCGTAGCCGCCGGGGGCGGTCGGGCTCGAGGCGATGTCGCGGTTCGCGGGCGGCGTGCCGACCGGTCCCTCCTGCTGCTGCTTCTTGTAGCCGGGGAGGCCGTCGTCGGCCAGCACGAGGGAGTCGAGCCCCGTGAGGGACTGCTGCCCCGCGATCACGGCCCTCGGGTCGAGGGCGTCGAAGCCTGCGACGCCGGGTGCCATGTCGGGGTTGAGGTCGCGGAAGACGTCCGTGTTGGCCACGTCGTAGGCGGCAAGCCGCGGCGGCGGATCGCCGCCCGTGTTGCCGTCGTCCGAGGCGAGCTCCGAGAAGAACTCGATGCCGATGCCGGGGGCGGGGCCGCCCTCGGTGCTCACGACCGCGCGCCACTCCACCTTGGCCACCTTGCCGTCCTTGTCGGTGTAGAACGCCTGCGGCTGGTTGACGCTCACGGTCACGCCGGCCTGCGCGTAGGTGGGGGCCTGGTTGAAGTCCTCGCCGACGGTGACCCAGTCGTCCCCGGCGGCGTCCTTGCGCTCGGTGTGCGCGTCGCAGTGCCTGCACTGGACGGTGAGCGTGGTGACGCCCGGCCCGATCCCCTGCGCGTTGGCGGCGGTCGCCTGGATGCGCATGCCGCCGTTGTAGATGTCCTTGCCGTCGGGCTGCTTTCCGCCCTTGACCTCGAAGGTGCGGGTGCCGCCGGGGGAGGGCGCGCTCGGGATGTCGTCCTGCGGCACCGTGCCCGGCGGGATCTTCGGCGCCTCCTTCTCGGCGCGCTTGAGCCGCACATTCGGCACGTAGGCCTTCCGCCCGGGCGCGTCGAACTTCGCGTCGGGCGGCGGGTTGAGCATCGACGTGACGTGCGACCAGATCAGCGCCTTGTTGCCGTCCACGTGCATCTGCTCGGTGTGCGGGTCGAAGGTGATGTTCTTGTCGAGGTGCGAGAAGGACATCTCGTTGTCGATGCCCTCCGCGTTGAGCCCCTCGGTCGAGTCGAACCAGTCGCCGAGCGTGCCCGCCGTCGTGTAGTTGATCGTGTCGTAGACGGTGCCCCAGGTCTGGCCGTAGATCTTCGAGCACGGCGTTCCGAGGACGTCGGGCGCACAGCCGATCTCGCCGCCCTGCGGCTGGTCGTTGGGCTGCACGATCGGCGACCAGCTCACCATCGCGTTGGTCGCGTGGTTGATGCCCACCGCCGCGTTGCGCAGCCGCGCGTCCTTCGGCCAGTCGTGGCGGCCGTGGGGCATCATCGTGTAGGAGAGTGCGTCGGCGAACGGCTGGCCGTGGAGATCGTCGCCCGCGGTGAACTGCCCTTCGTTCGCCTCGATGCCGCGGTAGAAGTTGTAGAAGGCGCGAGTCTCGGGCTCGGAGTTCGCCGTGTAGAACCGGTGGCTGAACCCGATGTCGGGCCAGTCGCGGTTCAGGTCCATCCCGTTGCCGTTGTAGCGCTGGAAGAAGACGCCACCCTCCTGCACCGAGCCGCGGCGCCAGCCGTCCGGGTTAGGCAGCGTGAAGTAGATGATCACGTTGCGCAGCGTCTCGCCGAACGTCGCGGACTCGCCCGCCTCCTTCGGAAGCAGCCGCTTGCCGCCGGCGCCGGTGGTGGCCGCGGTGACGAGATCCTCGATCGCGCGGATGCCGCCCTCGGCGCCGGCGCGCTCGATCCCGTGGATCGACAGCGACAGGGCGAAGCGCTTCTTGCCCTTGTCCGGCACGGTCTCGTCGGTGACCCGCGCCACGAACAGGTCCGCCTTCTGGCGGCTCTGCGTGGTGGTGGGCAGACCGGCCGACTGGTAGCGCGAGCTCGGCTTGAACTCGAGACGGCCGAGGTCGTTACCCGGGAACATCTCGTTGCCGGGCTTGGACCCCGAGCCCTCGCCGAGCTTCCCGTCGAGCGGCCAGACCTCGAGATAGCGGCGCCACTCCGGCTTGGAGCTCAGGAACTGCATCCCGTTGACGAACTCCTGGTAGCCGATGAACTGCGTGGCCGGGGAGTTGCCCTGGGCGAACGGGGAGCACACGCCCGCGCCGGGCTGGCATCCGGCGAGCGGATCGGGGAAGACGCGCCCGAGCTGCTTGTAGGAGTTCTCGTCGGTCGCGACCGGCCCGGCGACAGCGGGCACGGCGAGCACGAGCAGCGCGCACACCCACGCCGCCAGCATTCCCCCGCTCCGCCACCCCCGCTTCACGGCGGCGCAGTCTACGACCCCCCGGACCACCAAGTCAGCGGCGCCTCGACGGGCGGTAGAGCCTGAAGGTCTTGCGCGCCGTCCCGGTCAGGCCGTCGCGGAACTTCACCGGCGCCTTCGCGATCACGCGCGTGCGGCGCCGCTCGCGGATGATCTTCCGTCCGCTCTTGGTGAGCCGCACCCGCAGGACCGTGTTGCGGGTCTTGGTGCGGATGTTGAACTTCGCGGCGCCGATCTTCACTGCCCGCACGCGCCGCTTGCCCTTCACGCGCACGGCGCGCTTCACGTACAGCGTCAGCTTCCCGTTGCACTGGAGCGGCGTGCGGCACGAGACGCGCACGCCCGCGTCGCCCTTGCGGCTCATCTTCACCGCGCGACCCGAGATCAGGAAGCGCCCGCCGATCGTGCCGACGCCGCCGCCGGCGCCCCGGTTCGGCTGGTCGAGCAGGTTCCGAGCGACCGTGTAGCCGGTGTACGTCACGGCGTAGGGCTCGATGCCCCACTCGTGGTCGTACTCCTCGCTCGGCTGGGGCAGCAGCGCGCCGGCGATCCGGATCTGCCCGCTCCCGAGCTTCAGCTCGCCGATCGTGACCTGGTCGAAGATCGGCCCGGCGTCGCGCGCCCCCGCGTCCGCCGACGCCGCGACGCTGCGCCCGCCCGCCTTCTCCCAGGTCTCCTTGTCGACGGCGTACTGGCGCGCGAACGAGGCGTCGCCGCCGTCCTCGGTCTGGATCGCGAAGCCGAGCGGCGTGGGCTCGAACATCTGGCGCCGGAAGCCGGTGTTGTTGCGCGCGCCGGGCGGCTGGGTGTCGCGCAGCAGGACGTCCTTCGCGGTGCTCGGGCCGTTCGGGTTGAAGGCGAACGCCGACTGCCCGACGTACACGCGCTGGCGCTGGACCTTGCTGCCCGGGATCTTCCCGCCGGGCACGAGGTCCGGCAGGGCCCTGAGAGCGCCGTCGGTCAGCACGAGGTTGCCGCCTCCCTCGACGAACTTGCGCAGCGCGTCGAGCCACTTGTCCTTCTGCTCGCCGGTGAAGTCGCTCGGCGGCGCCTGCCCGGCCGGCGGCGGCGCGGTGAACTCGACCTTCAGCGTGAAGGTGGGGTCCGGCGCGGCGAAGTTGATCATCCGGACCACGTAGGTGCCGGGGGAGGGGTCGGGGATGATCACGGTCTCGCTGGTCTGCGGCGCCCCCTGCGCGGACGAGCCCTCCGAGGCCAGCCCGCCCGACGCGGTCTTGCGGAACACGTACATGTCCCAGTCCATCGCCGTGTTCGTCCAGGTCATCTGGATCTTCGCGGACTTGTTGCTGTCGTTCGGGCCGATCGTGAACTCGCGGTCCTCGTACGTGCCCGCGGGCGGGTTGCGCGGCGCGCCCTGGCCGCCACCCGGGGCGGACGCGGCCGAGGCGAACGTCTGGTTCGGCGTCGGCCCGCCGGTCGGGTGGCTGACGACCCCGCCGTAGTCGCCGGTGTAGCCGGGCAGCGCGTCGTCGGCGAGAGCGATCGTGTCGAGCCCGGACAGGCTCTGCGTCCCGGCGATGACCTTCGCGGGGTCGATCGCGCGCATGTCCTCGTCGGTGCCCGGCATGAACTCGTTGAGGTCCTTGAAGAAGTCGGTGTTGGCCACGTCGTACTTGCGCAGCACGGGCGGGATGCCGCCGCCCGTCTCACCGCTGGCCGACGCCGGACCCTGCGTGAAGTGGACCTGGACCCGAGCGGCCGCGGTGGGGCCGTCGATGACCGCCCGCCACTCGACCGGCTTGCCGTCGCGCCCGAACGCCTGCGGGCGGTTCACCGTCGCGACGATCCCGGACTGGGCGTAGAGGAACGACTGGTTGTAGTCCTCGGCGACCGTCACGAACCCGTCGGCGTCCTTGACCCCGGGATGCTCGTCGCAGTTCTTGCACTGGACCTGCAGCGTCACCTGGCCGCTTCCGACGCCCTGGACGTTCGAGTCCGTCACCTCGATGCGCATGCCGCCGTTGAAGATGTTCTTGCCGGCGTCGTCGCCCGATCCGGCCGGCTGCTGGCCCTGCCTCACGGTGAACGGGAACTCGCCTCCGCCCGGGGTTGGGTCGATGCCCGAGTCGTACGTAAACTGGGCGACGCTGCCCGCGGGCGGCCCCGGCTGGTTGCTCTTCTCGTCGCGCCTGAGGCGCTTGTTCGGCACGTACGCCTTGCGGCCGTCTGCATCGAACACGGCCGCCGGGGGCGGGCTCAGTATCCGCGTCAGGTGCGCGTAGATCAGCGCCTTGTTCCCGTCGACGTGGAGCTGCTCGGTGTGCGGGTCGAAGTTGATGTTCTTGTCGAGGTGCGAGAACGACATCTCGTTGTCGATCCCGTCCGCGTTCAACCCGACGGAGGAGTCGTACCAGTCCCCGAGGGCGCCGGTCGTCGTGTAGTTGATCGTGTCGTACACCGTGCCCCAGGTCTGGGCGTAGATCTGCCCGCACGCCGTGCCGAGCGTCGTGTCCTCGCACGTCTCGGTCGCGCCGCCGCGGGGCGAGTCGTCCGGCACCACGATCGGCGACCACTTGATCGCGTCGTAGGTCCCGTTGTGGATCGCGATCGCGGCGTCCTGGATGCGCAGGTTCTTCGCGTAGCTGTGGCGGCCGTGGGGGAGGAGCGTGTACGAGAGCGCGTCCGCGAACGGCTGGCCGTGCAGGTCGTCACCGGCGGCGAAGCGCGGGTCCGACTTGCCGTTGACCTGCGTGTAGAAGTCGATCCACGCCTGGGTCTCCGGCTCTGAGATCGCGCTGTAGCCGCGGTACGAGAAGCCGATGTCCGGCCAGTCGCGGTTCGGGTCGACGCCGTTGCCGTTGTAGCGCTGGAAGAAGACGCCGCCGGAGGAGACCGAGCCGCGCCGCCACCCGTCCGGGTTCGGCAGCGTGAAGTAGATGATCGACTTGCGCAGGACGTCTGCGAACGTCGGCGCGTTCGGCTGGACCGCCTTGGGTGCGATCGGCTGGTCGGCCCTCTGCTTGGTGAAGGCCGTGACGAGATCCTCCATCGCGCGGATGCCGCCCTCCGCGCCCGCGCGCTCTATGCCGTGGATCGAGAGCGACAGGGCGTAGCGCTTCTTGCCCTTGTCGGGGACGTTCTCGTCGGTGACGCGGATCGCCATCAGGTCGGACTTGCGGCGGCCGAGCTCGGTGGTCGGCAGGCCGGCGGACACGTACTTCGCATCGGGCTTGAACTCGAGCGGCACGTTGTTGTTCGGGTCGACGTCCTTGGTCGTCGAGCCCGCGCCGTCGCCGAGCTTGCCGTCGAGGGCGACGATGTCCATGTAGCGCTGCCAGTCGCCCTTCGAGTTCATGTAGCGAATCGCGTCCATGAACTCGTCGATCCCGATGAACTGAGTCGCGGGCACGTTGCCCTGCGCGTTCGGCGAGCACGGCGAGGTGCCGGCGGCCTGGCAGCCCGCGAGCGGGTCGGGGAACACACGGCCGAGCGCGGCGTAGGCGCCCTCGTTGGTCGCGACCGGCGTGGCCGCGGCGGGCCCGGCGAGGAAGAGCGCGCAGAGCCAGACGGCGCCGACCGCCGCTGCTCCTACCCCCCTGATCCGCCCGTACCCCCGCAAAGTCGCCACGCATTGAAGCACCGAGCGTTGACCTCTGCGCCAGCTTCGGACGTTTGGGGGGGTTGGACGAACGCCGCTATCCTGAGCTTCGATGCTTCGGTCCGGATCGAACTGGCCGACGAGTTGAGGGGCTCGGCGGCATGAGGACCCTGCACCACCCGCGCGTGGACGAGCTGGAGCTTCCGGAGGTCCTGCACGCGCTGAGCGACCCGGTGCGGCTCGAGATCGTCCGCCTGCTGGCCGACGAGACCGAGCGGCCGTGCAGTTCCGTGGAGGCGAAGGTCGCCAAGTCCACGCTCTCGCACCACTTCAAGGTCCTGCGCGAGGCAGGAATAACGTGGACAAGGGCGAACGGGACGCATAGGCTTGTCTCCCTGCGGACCGAGGACCTGGAGGAGCGTTTCCCGGGTCTCATCAGCTCGGTCCTGAACGCCGCGAAGGCCGCTTAGAGCGCGAAAGCGCCGAGATGGCAGGCGCGCGCGGGCGGCAAGTTCCCGCAGAGTGCGCCGTTTTTACGAAATCGGAGCCTGGGTAAGCGTGTTCCGGAACACAGATCCGGGGTAACAACCTGGTAACGTTCTAGATCAGCCGAACTTTCGAAATCTTTTCGCAACTTTCGCCCCCGAAGCCAGTTGGAAAGCTGAATGCCCGCTGTAACTAAGGACAACCCACAACACGCCGCGCGCAAGCGCCACGCCGACGGAGGCTCCGCAGCTCGCAAGCGCGGGGGCGACGCGGCGGCCGAGAAGCCGGCCCGCAAGACCACCACCCGCAAGCGCGGAGAGAACTCGCAGGACGAGCCCGCGCGTAAGAAGACTGAGACCGTGACCAAGAAGAACTCCAAGACCACCGCTGCAGAGACGAAGAAGGAGACGCCCACGCGGCGCCGCCGTTTCGCGCGTGAGGACGACGGCATGGCCGGCAAGACCGCCGCCGAGAAGGCGCACGCGCAGGCCGACGACGTCACGACCGACTCGCTCCAGCTCTTCTTCAACGAGGCCCGCAAGTACCCGCTGCTCACCGCGGCGGAGGAGATCGAGCTCGCTCAGCGCATCGAGAAGGGCGATGTCGAGGCCAAGGACCGCATGATCAACTCGAACCTGCGGCTGGTCGTCTCGGTGGCTCGCAAGTACCAGGGCCACGGCCTCACGCTGGGCGACCTCGTCCAGGAGGGCATGCTCGGCCTGATTCGCGCGACCGAGAAGTTCGACTGGCGCCGCGGCTTCAAGTTCTCGACGTACGCGACGCTGTGGATCCGCCAGGCGATCCAGCGCGGGCTGGAGAACAGCTCCCGCACGATCCGCCTGCCCGTCCACATCGCGCAGCGCGAGCGCAAGATCAACCGCACCGAGCGCGAGCTCGCGACCAAGCTCGGCCGCGAGCCGACCGAGGAGGAGCTGGCCGAGGCGGTCGAGCTCCCGATCGACCAGGTCATCGAGATCCGCAAGGCGGCGCGGCCGCTCACGTCGCTCGACCAGCCGGTCGGCGACGACGGCGAGACCGCGTTCGGCGACCTGCTCGCGAGCAACGCGCCCAACCCCGAGGACGAGGTCGTCCAGGACGCCGGCACCAGCGCGGTGCAGCGCGCCGTGGACGCCCTGCCCGAGCGCGAGCGCGACGTGGTCGAGCTTCGCTTCGGCCTCGGCGGTCGCGAGCCCACCCCGCTGAGGGAGACGGGCCGCCGGCTCGGCATCTCGGCGGAGCGGGTGCGCCAGATCGAGGAAGACGCGCTCGAGCGTCTTGCCGAGAGCGGCGACCTCGCCGCCCTGCGCGACGCGGCCTAGCCGCACTGCGCACGACCGCTGCGCGGTAGGCGGGGCCTCCGGGCCTCACGTTTTCACGCCCCGTAGCGTTTACGGGGCGTGACGCTGCCGCCGTTTCAGGCATTCCTCGACGCTCACGCCGAGGCGATCCACCGTTTCCTGGTCGCGCTCGTCGGCCCGCAGGAGGCCGACGACGCGCTCCAGGAGACCCTGATCGCCGCGCTGCGGGCCTACCCGCGGCTGCGGCCCGGGTCGAATCTGCGCGCGTGGGGACTGTCGATCGCTCGCAACAAAGCCATCGATTCCACGCGCGCGCGGGCGCGCAGGCCGGTTCCGGTGGCCGCGAGCGTGGAGGTGGCCGTGCCCGCGGGCGCGGAGCCGGACGGCGAGGTGTGGGCGGCGGTCCGCGTCCTGCCGGCCAAGCAGCGCACGGCGATCGCCCTGCGCTACGCGGCCGACCTGAGGCATCGCGAGGTCGCGCTCGCGATGGGGGTCAGCGAGGAGGCCGCGCGGCGGAGCGTCAGCGACGGCTTGAAACGACTGAGGGAGGTCCTCGGATGAAGGAACGACTGACCATTCGCAGTCCGCTGCCGGACGGCGCGCTGGCCCGGTTTGCTGAGCGCGCGGGGGAGGAGGGCCTCGTCGACGTCGCCTACGCGACGCTCGACACGCCGGTGGGCGAGCTGCTCGTCGCGTCCACGCGCCGCGGCGTGGTGCGCATCTCCTACCTCGACTGGTTCCCCGCCGAGGCGACCATCGCCGACCTGGCCCGGCGGATCTCGCCGCGCGTGCTCGAGGCGCCGGCACGGCTCGACGGGGTGCGGCGCGAGCTCGACGAGTACTTCGCCGGCGAGCGCCGCAGCTTCGACGTGCGCGTCGATCGCTCGCTGCTCGGTCCGTTCGCCAGGAAGGTGCTCGGGCGCACGGCGCGGATCCCGTACGGCGAGGTCTCGACCTACGCGGCCATGGCCGCCGCCGCGGGCAGCCCGCGGGCCTCGCGCGCCGCGGGGAACGCGCTCGCGTCGAACCCGATCCCAATCGTGATCCCCTGCCACCGCGTCCTGCGCAGCGGCGGCGGGATGGGCGGCTACACCGGCGGGCTCGAGCGCAAGGCGCAGCTGCTCGAGCTCGAGGGGTGGAGCGCCGTTTAGATTCCGCGGCTACGCTCGTTTCGTGCCCCGGCGTCTCACGGTGATCATCGCCCTGGCCGCAGTCGCGGCCGTGCTCGGCGGCTTCGTGCTGCTCACGGGCGGGAAGGACACGGTGCCGCTCTCCACCGTCGCGAACGCTGCGGAGGCGACGAACAGCGCGGGCGGCTTCAAGCTCTCGATCGACGGCAGCTTCGAGATCCCGCAGGTGAACCGGACGCTGCCGATGAAGGGCTCGGGGGCGCTCGACCCGAAGGCGCGCCGCGGGCGGCTCGTCTTCGACTCGGCCGGAGCGCTGGCGCCCACGGGCGGGGCGAGCGGCCGGATCGAGCAGGTCTTCGAGGGCGACGTGATCTACATGACGATGCCGGCGATCGCCCAGCAGCTCGGCGGCAAGAAGGCATGGCTGCGGGTGGACATCAAGGAGGCGGGGCGCGCGCTCGGCGTCGACCCGTCGCAGTTCAGCCAGCTCGGTGGCAACGACCCGCGGCAGATGCTCGACCAGATCCGGTCGGTCAGCGGCGAGGTGGAGAAGCTCGGCGCCGAGAAGGTGCGCGGTGTCGACACGACCCACTACCGCGCCTCCGTGGACCTGCGCAGGTACCCGGACCGGCTGCCCGAGGCCCAGCGCGAGCAGGCGCGCGTGGCGGTCGAGCGGCT
>DASVPL010000231.1:0-9877 GCA_036382905.1 Thermoleophilaceae bacterium
ACGCGCCCGCGAACCACAGCCCCGCCCGCGCGCCCGGCCGCCGGAAGTACGGCGACGACGACCACAGGACGTCGGTGAGGATCTCCGTCCCACGTAGCCACGCGAGCGCCCACCAGTCGCGCGGCTCGCCGCGCACGGCCGCCATCATGTGCGCTGCCGCGAAGGTCAGCCAGACGGGTCCGAGGCGGCGAAACAGCTCCTCGGTCTCCGGCGACGGCGGGTCGTGACCGAGCACGCGCAACGTCGCCGCCGGCGCCGCGAGCGCCCCGCCTCCGAGCGCCAGGTCGAAGGCGACCATCGACCGGTTGTGGATGCGCATGAGGCGCTCGAGGTCGGCCACTTGCGGCAGCGTATAGCTTCCCCGCGCGAATGCCGGGACGAATTCGGATCACGAGCGGCGACGACGCCGGCCGGATCATCGAGGTAACCGACGAGCTCGTCGTCGGGCGCTCGCAGGAGGGCGCGGGGCGGATCCCCGACCCGGAGATCTCGCGCAGCCACGCGCGCGTCTACCTCGAGCCCGACGGCGGCCTCGCGATAGAGGACCTCGGCTCCACGAACGGCACGTTCGTGAGCGGCACGCGGATAACGGAGCCCCGCTCCCTGAGCGCGGGGGAGACGCTGCGCGTGGGGCAGACGACGCTGGAGGTCGAGGAGGCGCCGGAGCCCGCGCCGGCGGCCGACCCGGAGCTCGCCCCCGAAGATCTGGGCGACATTGACCCCGATATACGGGGCAAAGATGGCCCAGTAGCCGACGAGACGGTGGTGGGGCAACCGATCCCGGCCGAAGCGGAGCCCTCGGCCGAAGCGGAGCCGGAGCCGGCGGAGCCCCTTCCTCCCCAGCCGCCGTCCAGCGGCCCGCCGCCACCGCCGGGGCAAGCCGTGCCGGTCGGAGCCGCGCCGGTCCCGAGCGGGCTCGACGCGCCGCCGCCGTTCGGAGCCGCCGCTCCCCCCGGAGCCGAGCCGCCACCGCCGGGCCAAGCCGCTCCCCCCGGGGCCGCTCCCCCACCGCCGGGCCAAGCCGGGCCGCCCGGGGCCGCCGCGCCGCCCGCGCCCGCCCCGAGCCGCCTCCCCCGCCCGCTCCTCGCCGTGCTCGCCGGGGTGCTACTCCTCGCCGCCATCGGCATCGGCGCCGTCGTTCTCCTCACCGGCGACGACGAGCCCGAGAAGAAGGACAAGGCTTCGGAGACGCGCGTCGAGGGACCGCCCGCCCTCGTCAGCGCCGCCCGGGCCGCCGGATGCACGGCACAGAACAACCCGCCGGAGGGACGCCAGCACGTGCGCGGCGTCGTCAAGTACCGCACCAACCCGCCGACGTCCGGCAATCACGATCCCGACGCCGCCGCCGACGGGGCCTACGACACCTCGCCGCCGGTCGCGCAGCTCGTCCACTCGCTCGAGCACGGCCGGATCGTCCTGTGGCACAAGCCGTCCGACCGCCGCGCGCGCGACATGCTGCTCAAGGTCGGCGACGAGGACGGCAGCAAGATGATCCTCGTCCCGAACACCACAGGCATGCCGTACGCCGTGGCCGCCACCGCCTGGGGCCACCTGCTCGGCTGCCCGGAGGCCAACGACAAGGTGCCCGCGGCCGTCCGCGCCTTCCGCGACGCCTACCGCGGCAAGGGCCCGGAGCTCGTGCCCTAGCTCTTGGGCGGCAGCACCCGGACGTTGCCCTTGAACGTCCGGGTCGCCGTGCTGCGCTGGGTCACCACCAGCCGTGCCTGGAGCACCCGGCCGCTCGGCCGCACCGTGCGCAGCGTCCCGAGCCGGATCGGGATCGTCTTCGCGCCGCTCCGGATCGACACCGCCGCCGTGCGCCGGTTCACGCTCGTCTTCCCCCGGTAGAGGTCGAGCTCGCCCGTGCAGCCGTCGGGGCACGAGACCCGCACCCGCAGGAGCCCCTTGCGGTCGGCGCGCGCCTTCTTCGTGTCGATCGTCGCCGTGCACGCACCGCCCTCGACCACCGGCGGGTCGCTCGTCAGGTCCTCGACGAAGACCGCGTCGTCCGCGCGCACGCAGCTCTGCACGCCGTACGCGAGCCGCGAGCCGTCCCAGTCGAAGCCCGTCAGCGCGCCGGAAGGCTGGAAGAACGTGACGGATCGGGTCGAGCCGTTCAGCGCGACCACGTCGAGCGACGACGTCGTCCCCTGGAGCCGGTCGACGGCGATCCGGTCGCCGGCCATCCGCACGCGCCCGCGCGGGCACACGTCGATCCGGTGCGCGACCGGCTCCGCCTTCGAGAACCACTCGAGCCGGCAATCGCCCTGGGCGGTGGGGTGGGCGACGGCGAGCTTCCCGTCGGCCTGGAGCGAGTACAGCGCGAAGTTGTGGTTGATCTTGTACTGCTCGGCGCCCGACAGGCTGTAGACGATCAGCTCCGGCGCCGCGGCGAAGAAGCCCGACAGCGCGACGTGATCACCGGCCAGGTCGAGCGTGTTCGGCTGGCGCGTCATCGCGAACGACCCCACGACCGGCGCGCCCGCCGCGGCCAGGTTGCGCACCACCACGCGCGCGCCCAGGCCGCTGGTCTTCTCCGTGCAGTCGTCGCCGAGGTACGCGATCCGGTCGCCGTCCACGTCGTACGGGTGGTTGAGCCCGCAGTCGAAGAGCTGCGCGACCGCGCCCTGCGGCGGCCCGGCCGACAGCTTGAAGTTGCTCTGCGCCAGCGAGCCCTTGACGTAGGCCTCGTAGAAGCTCGAGAACGCGACCTGCGTGGCCGATGCCGAGAAGGCGGTCGAGAAGTAGGTGCTGCAGCACTCGTCGTCGTCGTCGCCCGGCACGGTGTGCTCGGCGAGCTTCGTGATCGAGCCGCCCGGATCGGCGCGCATGACGCGAGCGGTCCCGCCGCCGAACGAGCCGAACACGACCGACTGCCCGGCCAGCTCCACCTCGCCGACCGGCATGCCCGTGGCCATCTGCGTCACGGCCGCCCCGGCGGGCGCGGCGAACGCGAGGACCGCGACCGCGAGCATCGCGATGCCGCTGGAGAACGTCCTGCGGGTGGCCGTCACCGGGTTTCCTTTGCTCGGGGGTAAGCCGTTTCGACCCTAAGCGGGGACCGGTAGCCGGTCAAGTAGCGTGCGCGCCATGTCGGCGAGGCGGCGCGCCAACCTCCTTCTGATCGTCACCGACCAGCAGCGGGCGGCCATGCACTGGCCCGACGAGCCCGGTTGGCTGCGCGAGCTGACACCCACCGATCACGAGCTTGCGCGCACCGGTCTCACCTTCGCCGACGCGATCTGCTCGTCGTGCATGTGCTCGCCGAGCCGCGCGACGCTCTTCACCGGCCTCTACCCCACCCAGCACAGGGTGACCCTCACGCTCACCGAGGCCGGCGCCCGCCCCGACCCGCGCAACGCGCCCGCGGTGTTCGGCACGTTCGCCAAGAGCATCCGGTCCGGCTCGGTGCCGCGCGGGAAGACCGCCCGCGCGTTCGCGCGCGGGGCGCTGCGCATCGGCGCCAACAGCGGCGAGGCGGAGCCGACGCTCGATCCCGCCACGCCCAACCTCGCCCGGCTTCTGGCCGGCGCCGGCTACACGGTCGGGTTCAAGGGCAAGTGGCACCTGACGAAGCCGCTCCACGGCGAGTGGTCGCGGGACGATGCGGACCTCCTCGAACGCGACTACGGGTTCGCGGGCTGGGAGCCGCCCGACGCCGGCGAGAACCTCGACCCCGAGCACTTCGGCGGCGGCAACGCGGGCAGCTCGGGGATGGGGTTCGACGAGGACTTCACCCGCCAGGCCGAGGCCTTCATCGCGACCGCGGCCGAGCCGTGGGCGCTGATCGTCTCGCTCGTGAACCCGCACGACGTGCTCGGCTACCCGGCCTCGTACGAGCGGGGCGGCTACCGCGCGGAGGAGTTCCGCGACCTGGAGGTGCCGCTGCCGGCGACGCTCGAGGAGGACCTCTCGAACAAGCCGTACCCGCACTCGCTGATGAAGCTCGGGCAGCAGTCGTACATCGGCCCGCTGCGTGGCCGCCGGGCCGAGCTCGACTACCTCAGCTTCTACGCGCACCTGCACCGCGTGGTGGACGCGAAGATCGGCCGCATCGTGGGTGCGCTGGGCGACGCCGGTGACGCGCGCTCGCTCCGCTCCCGGACCGTGGTGGTCCGGACCGCCGACCACGGCGAGATGGGCCTCGCCCACGGCGGCCTGCGCCAGAAGATGTTCAACGCGTACGAGGAGACGCTGCGCGTGCCGCTGGTCGTCTCGAACCCGGTCCTGTTCCCGCGCGCGGCCGAGACGCGCGCGCCCGCGGGGCTCGTGGACCTGGTGCCGACGCTCGCGACGCTGCTCGGCCTGGGTGCCGACGGCTTCGCGGGCGCCGACCTCACGCCCGTCCTCGCCCGCCACGCCGACGCGCCCGACGAGGCGCTCGAAGCGGCCGGCGTGGACCTCGCCGCCGCCGCGCGGCACCCCGAGCCGCGCGACTCGGTCCAGGACGCGAGCGCGTTCGTCTACGAGGACCACAAGGCGGGGACCGCGTTCGAGAACGTCGTCCCGCAGCCCAACCGGATCCGCGCGCTGCGGGAGCCGCGCTGGAAGTACGCCGCCTACGTCGACCCGGCGGGCGCCGCCGCGCCGCAGTACGAGCTCTACGACCTCGACGCGGACCCGATCGAGCGCCACAACCTGGTCGACCGCACGACCGGGGCGGTCCTCGACCGCCGCCACGAGGCCGAGCGCGAGCGCCTCGACGCGCTCCTGCACGACCGGATGCAGGGTGTTGGCGCCTTTATGTCCGGCCGCTAACTTCGCGCTTCCCCCTCCGCAACAGGCAGGTCTCAGCTGTGTTCCAACGCGGGTTGCGCACCCTCCCGCTCGTATCGGTCGTAGGCGCGCTCGTGATCGCGCTGCTCGCTCCGGCTTCGGCCGCGGGCCAGCTCCGTGACGGCCTGAGCACCCAGCTCGCCATCCAGGACGGCCCCGGCGGCCGCTACCAGATGGGCGGCGACTGGCTGTTTCGGCGCGACACCGCCGACGAGGGGGTCCTCAACCGCTACTTCAACCACCGCGGCTCGAGCGGCTGGACCAAGGTGCAGATCCCGAACGCCTGGAACGCCCAGGACGAGTCGTTCGAGAGCATGAACGGCGACATCGTCTGGTATCGCAAGGACTTCCGGCTGCCCTCGGAGGCGAGCGGTCTCGACTGGATCGTCCGCTTCCAGAACGTCCGCTACCACGCCGAGGTATGGCTGAACGGCAAGCAGATCGGCCGCCACTCCGGCGCCTACCTGCCGTGGGAGCTGAAGCTGAACGGCCTCCGTAAGGGCGTCAACCGGCTCGTGCTCCGCGTGGACAACCGCCGCTTCGAGGACGACCTGCCGCCGATGCAGTTCGACGACACCGACCAGACCCCAGCGGGCGGCTGGTGGAACTACGGCGGCATGCTCGGCGAGGTCTACCTGCGGCGCGTGAACCGGATCGACATGGAGGAGGTCGAGGTCCGGCCCACGCTGCCGAGCGGCGCGACCGGCCCGGCGCGGGTGGACTGGCGGGTCAAGCTGCGCAACCTCCACAACCGCACCCAGCGCGTGCGCGTGACGGGCAATTACGGCGGGCAGCGGGTCAACCTCGGGCTCAAGCGCATCCCGGCCGGCGGCACCTCCGAGGCACGCGGGCGCCTGACGGTGCGCAGCCCGCGGCTCTGGTCGCCGCCCGATCCGCAGCTCTACGACGTGAAGATCACGACCGACGCCGGCGACGCGGCGGCGGGCAGCCGCCGGGCAGCACCGCTGCGGCGGGTGGGCGACTACTCGCTGAAGAGCGGCATCCGCTCGATCAGGGTGGAGAACGGACGGCTGCTCGTGAACGACCAGCCGACGAACATGCGCGGCGTCTTCGTCCACGAGGACGACTACGTGAAGGGCTCCGCGCTCGGCAACGCGGAGCGCGAGAACATGATCAACCGGGCGCGCGACCTCGGCGCGACGCTGCTCCGCACGCACTACCCGATGCACCCGCAGATGCACGAGCTGGCCGACCGGCTCGGCGTGTTCATCTGGTCCGAGGTGCCGGTCTTCCAGGTGCCGGCCGAGTTGCTCAGGCGCTCGGGCCTGCGCGCGACCGCGCGCGACATGCTCACCACGAACGTCCTGACGAACCAGAACCACCCGTCGGTCCTGACCTGGTCGGTCTCGAACGAGCTGCGGCCGGAGCCGGGCAGCATCGAGCGCTCGTACTACAAGGAGTCGTCGACCCTGCTGCGCAAGCTCGACCCGACGCGCCCGATCTCGACCGTGATCGCCGGCTATCTCGACCACGAGCCGCAGTCGTCGTTCTCGAACTTCGACATGCTCGGGTTCAACAGCTACTTCGGCTGGTACCCCGGCCGCCAGGCCTCGATCGCCGACCGCGAGAACCTCTCGCCGTTCCTCGACAAGATGCGCCAGTTCTATCCGAGCCAGGCGATCATGGTCACCGAGCACGGCGCCGAAGCGAACCGCGAGGGGCCGGCGGAGGAGCGCGGTACCTACGCGTTCCAGAGCGAGTTCTACGACTACCACAACCGCGTCTACGCGACCAAGCCGTGGCTGTCGGGCGTGATCGGGACGCTGCGCGCGTTCCGGGTGCGGCCGGGCTGGGAGGGCGGCAACCCGAAGCCGTCGAACAACTGGCACGAGAAGGGCGTCCTCGACTTCTTCGACAACCCGAAGCCGTCGTACGCGGTCCTGCAGAGCTGGTTCCGCAACACCGTCCAGTACGGGCCGGGGACGCCGCGATGACCCGCCGCCTGCTGCTGCTCACCCTGGCCGTGCTCGCGCTGTGCGCGGCACCGGCGCAGGCCGCCTTCTTCCCCGGCGAGTCGATCGACGGGCCCGCCGACATCCTGCGCGTGACCGACATCGACACGGCCCAGGACGGCGGCAGCGCGGTCGTGTACCTGAAGCGCACGGAGGGCGTCCCGCACGTGTGGACGGTGCGGATGACGAACGGCATCTGGGGCCAGCCCGAGCAGCTCGACGTCGGCCAGGCAGGCGAGTCCAGCGACCCGCACGTGGCGGTCTCCGACGGCGGTCGCGTGGTGGCCGTGTGGATCAACGGCGGCCGGCTCTTCTCCGCGGTCCGCGCCACGGGCGAGACGCCGTGGACCGCGCCCATCGAGGTGCACGCGGGCCCGGTGCAGCACGTCTCGGTCGGGATGAGCGTGCACGGGGTCGGCTATGCGGCGTTCTCGGTCGGCGGCGCCTCGCGCGACGTGCGCGCCGCGCGCCTGTCCGGAACCACATGGACGGCCTTCGCCGACCCGCTCGACTACGAGGCCGAGCGCGACGCCGGCGGCGGTCGCGGGCCGCGCATCGCGGCGGCGGCGGACGGCACCGCGCTCGCGGCGTGGGAGGAGGTCGCGGCGAACGGCGGGCGGCGCGTGTTCGTCAGGCGCGTCCTGCGCGACCGGCTCAGCGCCTACCCCGCGGAGGTGAGCGTGCCGCAGCTCGAGGGCCGCCCGGGCGGCGCGGCGCGCAACCCCGAGGTCGGCATGGACTGGGACTCGAGCTTCGGCTGGGTCGCGGTCGAGCAGGACTTCGTGGACAACGGCGTCAACCGCAGCCGCGTCTTCGGCCGCCGCATCGTCGGCGTCGGCCTCGAGGACCCGCTGCTGCTCGACTCGCTCCAGTGGGGCGGCACGGACAGCGCGACCGACCCGGACCTCGACGTGACCGGCCGCCTGCGCGCTCTCGCGGCCTCCACGCTCGAGCCGTACGACGGCGTGGCCGGGGCGGTGCTCCAGATCGACGTGTTCGGTCCGATCGGCCGGCTCGACGGCCCGGTCGGCCCGGTCGATCCCGATCCCACCGTCGCGCACTCGTCGAACGGCGAGGGCGCGTTCGCGTGGCACGAGGACGCCAACGTGCACGGCCGCTACTGGAACCGCGACGAGGTGCTCGAGGGCGATACGCCGCTCGCCAACCCGGAGTTCGGCCCGGTGCAGGCCGCCCTGGGCATCGACTCCTCCGCCAACCGCCTCGGCGAGGTGGCGATCGCGTTCGTCCAGGGTGGCCCGCTCGAGCGGCGCCTCGTGGTGTCGCACTGGGACCGCCCGCTGCGCGCCATCACCCCCGCGACCGCCACCCAGAACTGGCAGGCCAACCGGCGCCCGCAGCTGCGCTGGGGTCGCGTGACCGAGCTGTGGGGCTCGGCCCAGTACCGCGTGGAGATCAACGGCCAGCCCGTGGTCACGACCGCGTCGACCGCTTTCGACCTGCCGTTCGACCTGCCCGACGGGTCGCACCCGTGGCGGATCGTCACGATCGATCGCCGCGGCCAGGAGACCCCGGGCCTCGAGCGGCGGCTGAACATCGACGCGACCCGTCCCGTCGCCGAGCTGGCCACCACCGGCACGCTGCGCGCCGGCCAGTCGATCCGCTTCGTCGCGCGCGACGACCCGCCGCCACAGCCGCCGCCCGCCGCCGGGGCGCCGCCGCCGCCGGCGATCCGCACGTCCGGCCTCGAGCGCGTGACGGCGTCGTTCGGTGACCGCACGCGCGGCACCGGCACGCGCGAGCTGCGTCACGTCTTCAGGAAGAAGGGCAACTACCGCGTTCGCCTGGTCGTGCGCGACCGCGCCGGCAACCAGGCGATCGTCAAGCTGCTCGTGAAGGTCGCGAACGCGAGGCGGAGCCGGTGAGCCGCCTCGACCGCGCACGCGGCGCCCCGGCGAGGCGGCTCACGCTCGCACGCAGCGCCCCGGCGAGGCGGCTCACGCTTGCGCTCCTCGTGGTCGCCGCAGCACTCGGCTCCGCGGCCCCGGCCCAGGCTGCGCGCGGCATGGAGATCGCGCTCCAGGACGACCCGGTGTTCCTCCAGCGCGACTACTACGACCGCGACCTCGCCCTGACCCAGGCGCGTGAGATGGGCGTCACCCGCCTGCGCGTGAGCCTCGGCTGGGCGAGCGCCCTCGGCACCGAGCAGGCGCGCCAGCGCACGGTCCCGCCGCAGCCGGTCTACGACTTCTCGCGCTACGACGACCTGATCGACGCCGCCGCCGGCTACGGCATCCGGCTCCAGCTCAACGTGATCCCGCCCGCGCCCGCGTGGGCAACCGGCGACAGGAAGGTCGGCGTCGAGCGCCCGAACCCGCGCCTCTACGGCCAGTTCGTGCGCGCCGCGGCGGAACACTTCAAGGGGCGCGTGGACCGGTTCGCGATCTGGAACGAGCCGAACCACGTGGGCTGGCTCACGCCGCAGAGCAGCGCGGCCGCGCAGTACCGCCAGCTCTACCTGGAGGGCTACAAGGCGATCAAGCGCGTCGATCCGGCCACGGAGGTGCTGATCGGCGAGCTCGTGCCGTACAAGAACGGCTCGCGCTCGAGCTCGCCGCTGCTCTTCCTCCGCCAGCTCACCTGCACGCGCACGGCGTCCGGGGTGCCCGGCCTGCGCGGCTACCGGATGCGCAGGAGCGGGAGCTGCCCGCCGCTGCGCGCCGACGGCCTCGCGCACCACCCGTACGAGTACCGCGGCCCGCCCGAGAGCGGCTACCCGGGCGCCGACAACGTCACGATCGGGACGCTCGGCCGGCTCACCTCCACG
Source organism: Thermoleophilaceae bacterium (assembly GCA_036382905.1). Classification (GTDB taxonomy): domain Bacteria; phylum Actinomycetota; class Thermoleophilia; order Solirubrobacterales; family Thermoleophilaceae; genus AC-37. The sequence continues at coordinate 9,535 of DASVPL010000231.1, forward strand.
CTGTCGGAGTTGGGGCGCCTGCGCGCGCTCGCCACGCCCAAGCGGCGGCCGGTGGACGTCTTCATCACCGAGTTCGGCTACTTCGGGGTGGGGCGCAACAGCCACCCCGACGCGCGCCGCGCGTCGTACCTGCGGCGCGCTTACCAGATCGCACAGCGCAACCCGTCGGTGCGCCAGATGACCCAGTACCTGCTCGTGCGCCCGCCGCGGCGCTACACCGGCAGCTACTTCGACATGAGCATCGTGCTGCCGAACGGCGAGCCGTCGATCGTCTTCAAGGAGCTCGCGCGCTGGGCGAAGAGCGCCGCGCGGCGCGGGTACATCGCGGCACCGGGGCAGCCCG